>JBIPLY010000191.1:0-7693 GCA_044369385.1 Acetobacteraceae bacterium
CTCTCCGTCCCTGCCCGAAAACAACGTGCGATAACAGGAGGATCGCCATGAACCGACTCGCGGGAAAGACGGCCATCGTCACCGGAGGGGCCGTCGGCATCGGCCGGGCCTGTGTGCTGCGCATGGCCGAGGAAGGCGCGAAGGTTGCCATTTTCGATGTGCTTGACGTCGAGGGAGCCGCCCTGGCCGCGGAGCTGTCGGCCAAGGGGCACCAGGTGGGGTTCTGGAAGGTCGACGTTGCGAACGAGGCGGCGATGAAGACCGCCATCGACGCGGCGGCGGCGCGGTTCGCCGGGCTATCCATCATGGTGAACAACGCCGGGATCTCCGGCAGTCCGAAGCCGACCGACCAGGTGAGCGAAGCGGAGTGGGACCGGGTGCAGGCGGTGAACGTCAAGGGCGTGTTCTTCGGCACCAAGCACGCGATCCCGCACCTGCGCGCGGCCAAGGGCGGTTCGATCATCAACCTGTCCTCGATCGCCGGGCTGATCGGCATCGGCGGGATTGCGCCCTATCACGCATCGAAGGGGGCAGTGCGGCTGATGACCAAGAACGACGCCATCACCTATGCGCCGGAGCGGATTCGGGTGAACTCGATCCATCCCGGATACATCTGGACGCCGATGGTGGAGAACCACCTGCGCGCTACGTCGGACGATCTGGAGGCCGCCAAGGCCGCCGCCGGGTCGGTGCACCCGCTGGGGCACATGGGCGAGCCTGACGACATCGCCTGGGCGGTGGTCTACCTGGCCTCCGACGAAGCGAAGTTCGTCACCGGGGCGGAGCTGGTGGTCGACGGGGGCTATACCGCGCGATGACCGACGCCCGGGCGCCGCAGAGCTTGCCGGGCGGCGCGCACAGCCAGCCGGTCGAGGCCTGCCTGGCGGCGCTCGACGCGCGCCAGGACGGTTTGGATGGCGCCGAGGCGGCGCGGCGCCTGGCCCGGCATGGGCCGAACCGCCTGCCCGATGCGCGGGCGCGCGGGCCGGCGCTGCGCTTCCTGCTGCAGTTCCACAACGTGCTGATCTACGTGCTGCTCGGCGCGGCCGCGGTGACGGCGCTGTTGCAGCATTGGGTCGATACCGGCGTGATCCTGGCCGTAGTGCTGGCCAATGCGACGATCGGGTTCATCCAGGAGGGCAAGGCCGAGGCGGCGATGGCCGCGATCCGGGGCATGCTGGCGCCCCGCGCCGCGGTGCTGCGCGACGGCGGGCGGATGACGGTGGATGGCGCGGAGCTGGTGCCGGGCGACATCGTGCTGATGGAGGCGGGCGACAAGGTGCCCGCCGACCTGCGGTTGATCGAGGCGCGCGGACTGGCGGCGCAAGAGGCGATCCTGACCGGCGAATCCGTGCCGGTGGAAAAGGGCATCGCGCCGGTCGACGCCGCCGCGCCGCTGGGCGATCGCCGTTCGATGCTGTGGTCGGGAACGCTGGTCACGCAGGGCACGGCGCGCGGGCTGGTGGTGGCGACCGGGGCCGGGACCGAGATCGGCCGCATCGGCGGATTGCTGGCCGGCGTCGAGCAGCTGACGACGCCGCTGGTCGCGCAGATGGACCATTTCGCCCGCTGGCTCTCGTTCTTGATCCTTCTCGTCGCTGGCCTGTTGCTCATCTACGGCTATTTCGTGGGCCATCACGACTTTGCCGAGATGTTCCTGGCCGTCGTCGGCGTGGCGGTCGCCGCGATCCCCGAGGGCTTGCCGGCGGTGATGACGATCACGCTGGCCATCGGCGTGCAGGCGATGGCGCGGCGCCATGCCATCGTGCGGCGGCTGCCGGCGATCGAGGCGATCGGCTCGGTCTCGGTGATCTGCACCGACAAGACCGGCACGCTGACGCGCAACGAGATGGTGGTGTCGGCGGCCGAGACGCCGGACGGCGCCTTCGCGATTGCCGGCGACGGCTATGCCCCGGCGGGCGCCATCACCCCGGCCGGCGACCTGCGCCGCCTCGCCTGGGCCGCCGCGCTGTGCAACGACGCGGCGCTGCGCGACCAGGGCGGCAGCTGGACAGTCGAAGGCGACCCGATGGAAGGGGCGCTGCTGGCCTTCGCCGGCAAGGTCGGGGGCGGCATCGCGGCCCGGCGGCTGGACGCCATTCCCTTCGACAGCCGCCACCGCTTCATGGCCGTGCTGACCGACGGACCCGAAGGCCGGATGGTCCATGTGAAGGGGGCGCCGGAACGGGTGCTGCGCATGTGCCGGGACATCGACCTGCATCACTGGCAGGCGCGGGCCGAGGCATTGGCACGGCGCGGCCTGCGGGTGCTGGCATTGGCGGAATGCGCTGAGGTGGGCACGCGGATCGACGCGCAGGCGCTGGACGGCGGGCTCGGCTTCCTCGGCCTGGTCGGGCTGATCGACCCGCCGCGCCCGGAGGCGATTGCCGCCGTGGCCGAATGCCGCGCCGCCGGCATCCGGGTCAAGATGATCACCGGCGACCACGCCGGCACCGCCGCGGCCATCGCGGCGCAGATCGGCCTGCAGAATCCCGACCGCGTGCTGACCGGTGCCGATCTGGACCGGCTCGACGATGCGCAACTGGCGCTGGAGGTGGCAAGCGTCGACGTGTTCGCCCGCACCAGCCCGGAACACAAGCTGCGGCTGGTCACCGCCTTGCAGGCCAACGGGCTGACCGTGGCGATGACCGGGGACGGGGTGAACGATGCCCCGGCGCTGAAGCGCGCCGATGCGGGCATCGCCATGGGGCTGAAAGGCTCCGAGGCCGCGAAGGAGGCCGCCGACCTGGTGCTGGCCGACGACAATTTCGCCTCCATCGCCGCGGCGGTGCGCGAGGGGCGCACGGTCTATGACAACCTCAAGAAGGTGATCAGCTGGACCCTGCCGACCAATGCGGGCGAGTCGATCGTGGTGGTGCTGGCGCTGCTGCTCGGCCTGGCGCTGCCGCTGACGCCGGTGATGATCCTGTGGGTCAACCTGATCACCGCCATCACGCTGGGCATCGCCCTTGCCTTCGAGCCGACCGAGGCCGGCACCATGGCGCGCCCGCCGCGGCCGCGCGACGCGCCGATCCTGTCGGGCGAACTGGTCTGGCATGTCGTGCTGGTGGCGCTGCTGTTCCTGGCGGCGGTCTTCGGTGTCTTCACCTATGCCATCGACCGGGGCTATCCGCTGGCGCTGGCGCAGACCATGGCGATGAACATGCTGGTCGTGCTGGAGATCTTCCACCTGTTCTTCATCCGCAACCTGCACGGCACCTCGCTGACCTGGGCGGCGGCGCGCGGCACACGGGTGGTCTGGAGCGTGGTTGCCGCCATCACCGCGGCGCAGTTCGCCGTGACCTATCTGCCGCCGCTGCAGCTCGTGCTCGGCACGGCACCTGTGCCGCTGGCCGACGGGCTCCTGATCCTAGCGATCGGCGCCGCCTTCTTCGCGATCATCGAGATCGAGAAGCAGATCCGGCTGGGACTGCAGCCGCGCCCGGCGTCGTAGCCATGGCGATGGCTCCCGGCCCGCCCCCCGCAACCACCTGCCGCAAAGGCGAACACGCCATGGCTACATCGACAGCTTGGGTGCTTTGGTTTGAGACTCTCGGGCGGGCGGATGTCGCCGCGGTCGGGGGGAAGAACGCCTCGCTGGGCGAGATGGTGCGCCACCTGGCACCGCGCGGCGTCGTTGTCCCGCCGGGGTTCGCCACGACCGCCGATGCCTACTGGCGCTTCGTCGACGCGAACGGATTGCGCGCCACCATCGCCGCGACGCTGGCCGCGCTGAAGGCCGGCCATATCCCGCTGGCCGAAGCCGGGCAGACGATCCGCCAGGCCTTCCTGCGCGGCACCTGGCCCGACGACATGGCGGACGCGATCCGCGTGGCCTATGCGGAACTCTGCCGGCGGATCGGGCGCGACGATGCCGACGTGGCGGTCCGCTCCAGCGCCACGGCCGAAGATCTGCCGGATGCCAGCTTCGCCGGCCAGCAGGAAACCTTCCTCAACATCCGCGGCCCGGCGGCGCTGCTGGATGCCTGCCGGCGCTGCTGCGCCTCGCTGTTCACCGACCGGGCGATCAGCTACCGCGAGGCCAAGGGCTTCGAGCACATGAAGGTGGCGCTGTCGATCGGCGTGCAGGCCATGGTGCGCTCCGATATCGGCGCCGCCGGCGTGATGTTCTCGATCGATCCGGAAACCGGCTTCGACCGGGTCGCTGTCATCGACGCGGCCTGGGGTCTCGGCGAGACCGTCGTCCAGGGCATGGTCGATCCCGACGAATACGTGGTGTTCAAGCCGCTGCTGGCCGACCCCGGCGTTGCGCCGATCGTGGAGAAGCGGCGCGGCGGCAAGGCGGTCAAGATGATCTACGCGACCGGCGGCGACCGGCCCACGCGCACCGTGCCCACCTCGCGTGCCGAGCGTGCGGCGCTGGTGTTGTCGGACGAGGAGATCCTCACGCTCGGCCGCTGGGCCTGCGTCATCGAGGCGCATTACGGCTGCCCGATGGACATCGAATGGGCCAAGGACGGGCACAGCGGCGCGCTGTTCATCGTCCAGGCCCGTCCGGAGACGGTGCAGTCGCAGCGCGAGTCCGGCGCATTCCGCACCTACCGCATCACGTCGAAGGGGCGGGAACTCGCCACCGGCCTGGGCATCGGCGAGGCGGTCGTGGCCGGCCGCGTCTGCCTGATCGAAAGCGCGCGCGACATCGACCGCTTCGTGGACGGCGCGATCCTGGTGACCGAGAACACCGACCCGGACTGGGTGCCGATCATGAAGCGGGCGGCGGCGATCGTGACTGACCGCGGCGGGCGCACCTCGCACGCCGCCATCGTCAGCCGCGAGCTGGGCCTGCCGGCCATTGTCGGCACCGGCAATGCCACGCGGCTGTTGCACGACCAGCAGGATGTCACCGTGTCCTGCGCCGAGGGCGATCACGGCTTCGTCTACGAGGGCATCGCGAACATCGAAACCGATTTGCTGGACCTCAACGACGTGCCGGCCACCCGCACGCAGATCATGCTGAACCTCGCCAACCCGGCCGCGGCCTTTCGCTGGTGGCGCATCGCCGCCGATGGCGTGGGGCTGGCGCGCATGGAGTTCGTGGTCAGCAACCACATCAAGGTCCACCCGATGGCGCTGGTGCATTTCGACACGCTGGCGGATGCCGACGCGAAACGCCAGATCGCCGAGCTTACGGAGGGCTACGCCGACCGGACCGAGTTCTTCGTCGACCGCCTGTCGCGCGGCATCGCCCGCCTCGCGGCCGCGCAGTACCCGCGCCCGGTCATCGTGCGCATGAGCGATTTCAAGACCAACGAATACGCCAACCTGATCGGCGGCGCGGCGTTCGAGCCGCATGAGGAGAACCCGATGATCGGGTTCCGCGGCGCCGCGCGCTACTATTCGCCGCGCTATCGTGCGGGCTTCGCGCTGGAATGCCAGGCGATCCGGCGGCTGCGCGAGGCGATGGGCTTCACCAACGTGGTCGTCATGATCCCGTTCTGCCGCTCGATCGCCGAGGCCGACCGCGTGCTGGCCGTGATGGCCGAGAACGGCCTGCAGCGTGGCGAACACGGGCTTGAGGTCTACGTGATGTGCGAAGTGCCCTCCAACGTGATCCTGGCAGCGGCGTTCGCCGAGCGCTTCGATGGGTTCTCGATCGGCAGCAACGACCTCACCCAGCTGACCCTCGGCGTCGACCGCGATTCCGAACAGATGGCCGAGCTGTTCGACGAGCAGGATCCCGCGGTGAAATGGATGATCGAGAGCGTCGTCCACGCGGCGCACAAGGCCGGCACCAAGATCGGCCTGTGCGGCCAGGCCCCCAGCGACCATCCGGACTTCGCCGCCTTCCTGGTCGAATGCGGCATCGACTCCATCTCCGTCAGCCCCGACAGCTTCATCGCCGTCAAGCGCCAGGTCGCGGAGGCCGAGGCACGACAGCCCGGCCGCCCATCGACACCGGCGGAGGGCGAGTCCGCGCCGAACGGAAACGCAATGAACGCGCGGCGCCAATGACGTCCGATCGCAGCGCACAGGCCCCCACGTGGTCGTCCAGCCGCGGTTTCCTGCTGGTTACCATCGGCTCGGCGATCGGGCTTGGTAATATCTGGCGCTTCTCCTACCTCGCCGGCGAGAACGGCGGCGGGGCGTTCATTCCGATCTACCTGCTTGCCATCTTGCTGATCGGCCTCCCGGTGATGCTTGCCGAGTTCGCACTGGGACGTGCCGGCGGTGCCGATCCGGCGTCGGCCTATCGCCGCATCTCTGGGTCGCGTGCGAGCACGGCGATCGGATGGGTCGCGGCCAGCCGGCCATGCTTGCCGGCGCGCCCTTCGGCCTCGAGTTTGTTGACCAGCTCCACCACGTTGAAGAACCGGCCACGCCGGCCGTCGCGGATCGGCGCTCGGGCGATTGCAATCGCCAGGTGCGTCTTGCCGGTGCCCGCGCCGCCCACCAGCACCACGTTGCGCTGGTGGGCGAGGAAGTCCCCGCCCGCCGCCTCGAACACCTCCCAGATCGTCCGGTCGCGCAGCTCCGGGTGCGGGTGCGCGCGGGCATGG
Organism: Acetobacteraceae bacterium; assembly: GCA_044369385.1. Lineage (GTDB taxonomy): Bacteria > Pseudomonadota > Alphaproteobacteria > Acetobacterales > Acetobacteraceae > CAMDGX01. The sequence goes on from JBIPLY010000191.1 coordinate 6,519, forward strand.
GCGACACAGCGATCCAACAGCCAGGCGTTCAACTCCTCGTAGCTCTTCACCCGCAGCCGCGGCGTGAAGAACCGCTCGCGCACCAGCCCCACTTGGTTCTCAACCTGGCCCTTCTCCCAGCCGGAGCGCGGCGTGCAGGCCACGGGTTCCACGAGACAGTGGCTGCACATTTGCAGGAAGCGCCGGTTGTAGGCGCGCTCGCGGCCGACCATGATCGTGTCCACCGCGGTCTTCATGTCGCCCGCAAGGGCGCGCGACGAGTTGTCGTAGATCCCGCGCGTGCAGGCGCCCTTGAAGAAGGCAAAGGCGCGATCGTGCGCGTCCAGCACCATCTCCTGCGTCTCGCGCGGATAAGCCCGCACGAACAGCATCCGGCTGTGGCACAGCCGCATGTGCGCCACTTTGATCGTCACCGTCGCGCCGTTGATCAGCACCACCTCGTGGCTCCAATCGAACTGGTAGGCCTCGCCAGGTGCAAAGCTCAGCGGAACATAGGCCTCGGCCGAGGCCGTGCCGCGCCCGCGCTCCCAGCCACGCGCGTAGCGTCGCACCGCGTCATACCCGCCCGCGTAGCCGCGGCCGCGCAGCTCCTCGAAGATCCGGATCAGCGTCAGCCGCTCCCGCCCCGGGCGCGCGGCATTCGCCGCCAGAAGCGCGTCCAACTCCCGCCGCCACGGACCAATCCGCGGCAGAGGCTGCGCCTCACGCTCATAGTGGAACTCGGTCGCCTCCGACCGCAGCACCTTGCGCACAACCTTCCGGGAAACCCCAAGCTCCCGACAGATCGCCTTGCTCGACTTGCCATGCACACCGTGGGCACGACGGATCTTCGATATCGTCTCCACCACAAGCATCCCTGACCAGGCCCCCATCCAAACTGGGAGCCATCGTGAACCCCACCAGCAGAGGGGGCCCTTCTGGACGCCGATCACCCCTCAAACGGGGTCCTTTTTCCACGCCGAAACACAGGGCGGATGCCATGGAGATCATTGCTGGGGCTGAGCGGCGGCGGCGTTGGCGGCCCGAGGAGAAGCTTCGATCGTGGCGGAGGCCGAGCAGCCTGGCGCCTGCTTCGTCGAGGTGGCGCGGCGGCATGATGTGAGCCGTGCGCTGCTGTGGACGTGGCGTCGCCATGTCCGGGAGGGCAGGGGGGCACGTCATTCACAGAAGGCCAA
>JBIPLY010000192.1:0-7686 GCA_044369385.1 Acetobacteraceae bacterium
GATCATCCTGCACGGGCTGGTGCGCGGGCGGCGGCGCGTCGCCTTCCCGTGGTGGATGGCGGCGGCGGCGCGGGTGGCCGGGCTGCTGCCGCTGGCGCTGTCCGCGCGGCTGCTCAACACGGTGCCGGGCAAGGACGGGCTGTAGCGCGGCGGGCGTTACCCGCGCGGGGCCAGGGTGGCGATGAAGCCGGCGGCGTCGTCCAGCGCCGGGGAGGTGGCGCGCGTCAGGCGGGCGAAGCCGAGCACGATGCCGACATGGCCGACGCCGTCATACAGCCGCAGCGTGGCCGGCGCCCCGGCCGCGGCGAGGCGCTCGGCGAGGGATTGGCTGTTGCGCGGCAGCACGGTGGTGTCCGCGCGGCCGTGCAGCAGCAGCGCGGGCGGGGCGTTCCGGTCCGCGAAGGTGACGGGCTGGGTCTCGCGCGCGTCGGCGGCGGGGGCGAAGACGGCGATGATGTCGCGGCGGACGATCGGCAGGAAGTCGTAGGGGCCGGCCAGCCCGACCAGCCCGGCGATGCGGGCGCGGTCCTCGCCGGCCGCTTCCAGCCAGCGCGGATCCAGCGCCAGCATGGCGGCGATGTGGGCGCCGGCGGAGTGGCCCATCAGCACCAGGCGGGCGGGGTCGCCGCCGTGGTCGGGGGCCAGGCGGCGCGCGGCGGCGACGGCGGCGGCGGCGTCCTGCAGGAAGGTGGGATAGGGCGCCTGGCCGTGCACGCGGTAGTCCGGCACGACGACGACATGGCCGCGGCGGGCGAGGTTGGCGGCGACGAAGGTGTAATCCTGGCGTTCGCCGTTCTGCCAGGCACCGCCGTAGAAGAACACCACGACCGGCAGGTTTTCGGCGGAGGTGGCGGGGCGCCAGATGTCCAGCGCCTGGCGCGGCGCGGGGCCATAGGGCACGGCGCGGGCCACGGCCAGGCCCTGTTCGCTGACGGTGGCGTTCAGCAGCGCCGCCGGGCTGCAGCCGGGCAGGGCGGCGAGCAGGGCCAAGGCGGGCAAGGCCAGGGCAGGAATCGCGGCGCGGCGGAGGAAGCGGGGGATCTTCATCACCGTACTACGCACGAAGTGGGAGTTTGGATGCCGCGCGGGCGGCCCGGTCAGAGGCGCTCGCCGAAATCGAGATAGGTCTGCCGCCCGAAGCGGGTGCGCGCCAGGCGCTGGCGGTATGTGCCGTTGGCGGCTTCCCAGTTCTCCAGGGCGGGGGCCGCGTCGGCGCGGGCGGCGGCGTCGAAGGCCTCGGTCAGCACGCGGCCGTCCATGCCGGCGGCCCCGTTGATGCCCAGCAGGGCCAGGGCGGTGGGCGCGATGTCGGCCAGGCCCGTGGGCCACTCGGCCAAATGGCCGCGCCGGGCGCGGGGGCCGGCCAGGATCATCACGATCGCCATCTCGGCGGCGGTCAGCCCGCCATGGGTGCCGCCGCCCAGCGGCAGCGCGCCGTCGTTCAGCGTGGTGCCGGGCAGGCCGAGGGCGGAGGGGGCCGGGCCGGCGCGCAGGGTGAACAGCACCTCCGCGGTGCGCGGGTGGTCGACCAGGGCGGCGCTGCGCGGCAGCACGCCGGGCGGCAGGTCGGCCCAGTCGGCGGCGAAAACATGGCCGATCCAGTCCTGGCGGGTGAGCCAGGCGGCGACCTCGGCGATGGTGCGGCCGTCGCCGCCGGGCACCACCACGCCGCCGCTGGCGCCGGGCAGGATGCGGCAGGCGGCGAAGCGGGGCTCGGCGGCGAAGATCGGTGCCGCGGCGATGGTGCCGGTGATGGTGGCGTGGCCGTGGTCCGAGGCGGCCATGATGTGCAGCGATTCCGCCATCGGCCCGGCCTGCCAATCGTCCAGGATGCGGCCGAACGCGGCGTCGGCGCGGGTGAGGGCGGCGAGGTTCTCCGGGCCGCCGAGGCCCTGGTAATGCGCCGAGGTGTCCGGCTCGCACAGCCACAGGATGGTGGCCGCCGGCGGATCGGGCAGCAGGCGGGTGCGGAAGGCCTCGGCGATCCATTCGGCGCGGCCGGCGCCGTCCGCGGGCGGTGCGGGCAGGCTGTCGAACATGGTCGCGCCCCGCGGGGAGCAGGCCTGCCTGCCGTGGGCGGAGAGGGTGAGCTGGCCGAGTGCCGCGGCGGTGGGGTTCAGCACGTGGCTCTGCCCGGTGGTGCCGCTGCTGAGCACGGCGAAATCATGGCCGGCGGCATCGAGCAGGGCGCCGAGGCCGGGGCGCTGCAGCAGGGGGGCGGCCATGTCCTGTTCCAGGGCGAGCAGCGCCTCCATCCGGCTGGTCTCCACGCTGCGGCCGGCCGGGCCGGGCAGGGCGGCGTCCAGCGGGTGGGCCAGGCGGTTGGCGACCAGGCCGTGGCGGCGCGGCTGGCAGCCGGTGGTCACGGTGGCCGAGCAGACGCGGGTCTCCGAGGGGAAGACCGAGCGGGCGCGGGCGAAGCGTGTGCCCATGGCGGCCAGGCGGAGGAGGTTCGGCGTGGTGTCCGGGCGCATCATGTCGGGGCGCAGCCCGTCGAACACCACCAGCAGGAACCGTTCGTTCATTGCGCCCTCGTCGATCGTCGGCGATCGCACCGGGGTCGATCGTCGGGGGTGGTTTAGAGCATCAGCGGCGTGGGCGGAACCGGGGCGCGCGCGACGGTGGTTCGCGGCATGCGGTGCGTCTCCAAGGCGCGCTCCCCAGGCGCCTTCCGGCGCGGGCCGCGCTTCGGCTAGGCTGGCGGCGTGCTGACGGAACCGCCCCGGAACGCGCCTGCATGACCGCCTCCTCTTCCGCCGCTGCCGTCACCCTGGCGGGGCTGGCAGCCGGGGGGGCGGCGCTGGTGGCGCTTGCCTTGGTCGCGGCCGTTCCGGCGGCCGGGCGCAGCGGCGGCGTGCGCGCGGCGCGGATCGGCGGGGTGGGCATCGGGCTGGCGCTGTTGCTCGGCGGCGTGGTGCATCTGGCGCTGGGCGGCGGGACGGCGCGGATGGCGCTGCCGTTCCACCTGGCCGGGGTGCGGCCGGTGCTGGCGCTGGATGCGATCTCCGGATTCGTGCTGGTGGCGCTGCTGCCGCCGGGGCTGGTGGCGGTGGCGGCGGGGCCGGCCGTGCCGGCGCTGTTGATGCTGGGCGGGGCGCTGCTGGCGCTGCTGGCCGGGGAGGCCGGCACGCTGGTGCTGGGCGTGATGCTGGCGGCCGGGGCGGCGCTATGGGGGATGCGGGCGGCATCGGTCCGCGCGCGGGGCATGGTTGTGTGGCTGGCGGTGGTGCCGGCCGTGGCGCTGGCCTTGGCGGTGCCGGGCGGGGATGGGCGGTTTGCGGCGATGCGCGCGGCGCCGCCGGGGGGGTGGGAGGCGACGGTCATGATCCTGGCCGCGCTGATCGCCGGCGGCGCGCTGGCGATGGTGGCGCCCGCGGTGAGGGCCGAGCGGGCCCAGGCCGCGCTGTTGCGGCCGGTCGTGGCGATCCTGGGGCTGTATCTGGTGCTGCGGGTGGCGGTGGACCTGGCGGGGGTGGGGCCGGCCTGGTGGGGCGTGCCGGTGCTGCTGGCCGGCGCGGCTGCGGCACTGCGCGGCGGGGTGCTGGCGACCCGGGCGCCGGGGCTGACCGGCGTGCTCGCCGGGGTCGGCACCGCCCAGGCCGGGATGGTGGCGATCGGGCTGGGCATGGCGATGGCCGCGCGCGGGGTGGATGACGGGCCGGCAGCCGCCCTGGCGCTGGCCGGCGCGCTGTTCGGGCTGCTGGGCTTCGGCTGGGCGCAGGCGCTGTGGGCCGTGGTGGCCGGGGCGGTGGCGCAGGGCGCGGGGACGCTGGCGCTGGCGCGGCTGGGCGGGCTGGCCGGGCGCATGCGGTTCACCGCGCTGGGGGCCATGGTCGGCGGGCTGGCGGTGGCGGTGCTGCCGCCGGGCCTGGGCTTTGCCGCGCTGTGGCTGCTGTTGCAGGCCGCGGCGACGCTGCCGCGCGGGGGCGGGGCGGATTGGTGGGGTCTGGGCGTTGCGGCGGCGGCGGCGCTGGCGGTGGCGGGCGCGTTGCTGGGGTTTGCGATGCTGCGCCTGTTGGGCACGGCGTTCTTGGGACGGCCGCGCACGCCGCGCGGGGCGGTGGCCGACGAGGTGGCGCCGTGGTGGCGCTGGTTGCTGCTGGGGCTGTCCGGGGCGGTGGCGGCGTGCGGCCTGGTGCCCGGGGTGGTGCTGGCGCTGGCCGGGCCGGCGCTGCGGCGGCTGACCGGGACGATGCCGCCGGCGGGGGTGCTGGCGATGGCGCCGGGGATGGGGCTGGACGGGATTTCGCCGATCGGGGTCGCGGCGCTGTTGGCGTTGGCGGGCGGGCTGGTCTGGCTGGCGGTGCGCGCGCGCAGCCCGGCGGGGTATCGGGTGGCGCCGGCCTGGGAGGGGGGCGCGGGGCCGGCGCCATCCTGGCTGCCATTCGGCGAGCCGGCGACCCAGGCCGGGGCGGAGGGGTTGGCGGCACCTTTGGCGGGGCTGTTGCGGCCGGTGCATCGGCCGATGCTCCGGCGGCTCCGGTGGCGCATACGGCTGGCCGCCGGCTTGGCGGGGTGGATGCGCGGCTTTGCGCCAAAGGGATTGGAGCCGGGGGGATTGGCGCTATTGCTGGTGGCGGCCTGGCTGCTGGGGGTGTGGTGAGCGCGCTGCTGGTCCTGATCGCGCAGGGGCTGCACCTGGTGCTGATGCTGGCGCTGGCGCCGGTGCTGGCGGGGTGCGTGGCGCGGATGGCGGCGCGGATGGCCGGGCGGGCGGGCGCGCCGGTGATGCAGCCCTGGCGCGACATGGCCCGCGCGCTGCGCCGGCTGCCGGTGGTGCCGGAGGGGGCCGGGCCGATGCTGCGCGCGGCCCCGGCGCTGCGGCTGGGCGTGCTGGTGGTGGCCGCAGCGATGGTGCCCGGGTTCACCCGCCACATGGCGCTGCCGGGCGATCTGCTGGTGATCGCCGGGCTGCTGGCGCTGGCGCGCGCCGTCGCCGCGCTGGGGGCGCTGGACGAGGGCAGCGCGGCCGCGGGGCAGGTGGCCGGGGCGGCGATGACGCGCGCGGCGCTGGCCGAGCCGGTGCTGCTGCTGGTGGCGTTCGTGCTGGCGCTGGCGGCCGGGGGGACGGGGTTGGAGCAGATTCTGGGGCTGAGCGGCGCCGACCTGCCGGGGCTGGTGCCGGCGCTGTTGGCGCTGGGGTTGGCGGTGGCGATCGTGGCGCTGGCGGATCTGGCGTGGGAGGGGCCGACGCCGGAGCTGTCGGGGCGGCATGAGGCGCTGGCGGCGGCGGGCGATGCGCTGCGGCTGATGGTGTGGCTGTCGCTGCTGGCAGCACTGTTCCTGCCGCCGTTCCTGCCGCCCTGGCGCGAGGACCCGGCGCTGATGCTGGGGGATTGGCTGATGTTCCTGCCGGTGTGGCTGGGCAAGCTGGCGCTGCTGGGCGCGGCGGTGGCGGCGGTGCGGGTCCTGGGGGGATGGGCACGCGGTGCGGGGTCGTTGGGGTTGGCCGGGCTGCTGGTGCTGCTGGCGGTGGCGATGCTGTTCGTGGGGGCGCGATGAACACCGGCGGGCTGTTCGCCGTGCTGCCGGGGCTGGTGCTGTTGGGCGCCGGCGCGATGGCGGTGCTGGGGCTGGGGCTGCTGCTGCTGCGCGGAGCGGCGGGGCTGGCATGGGGGCTGGCGGCGCAGGGCGGCGCGCTGGTGGTGGCGCTGCTGGCGCTGGCGGCGGAGGGCGGACGTTGGGAGGTTTTCGGTCTGGCGGTGTTCGTGCTGGCGGGCCGGGTGGTGGCGTTGCCGCCGCTGGGCGGGTGGCTGGCGCAGCGCCTGCCCGCGCCGCCGGGGCCGGGCGCCGCAATCGCTGTGGTCGGGGTGGTGGTGGCCGGGGTGGTGCTGGCCGCGGCGGGGCCGGTGCTGCGGCCGGGCGAGGCGCTGGCGCTGGCGGTGTTCGCGCTGGGGGCGGTGGCGCTGGCGGGGCGGCGCGACCTGGCCGGGCAGGTGGCCGGGGTTGTGGGCCTGGAGAGCGGGCTGGTGCTGCTGGTGGCCGCGTCGGGCGCGCCGGCCTGGCTGGGGGTGGCCAGCGCGGCGCTGCCCTGTGCGGCCGGGGTGGCGGTGTTGCGGCGCATCCTGGCCGGGCGGGCGGGGGCATGAGGGCGACAGGCAGGCCCGGCGGCGGATGTCGTTTACGGCGCCGCGCGCGCGCCGTAATGTCGGCGGCCCCGCACCGAGGCATGCCGACGGAAGCAGATCGCATGGATCGCCCCCCGCCACCCCTGCGATTGCGCGCCGGCCGATGCGGGCGAGTGGCGGCATGAGCCGCCCGCTCGTTGTCTTTCTCCAGCCGCAGCATCGCCCGGCCGACGAGCCGCAGGCGGCGTGGGACGAGTTCCGCGCCGTCTTCGCCGAGGCCGGCTGGCAGGTCGAGATCCTGCCGCCGATGGGATTTCCGTGGAACCCTTTCGCGCGCAAGCACAATGCCTTCTCCGGGCTCGATCCGCTCCGCGCGCTGCGGGTGCTGCTGACCCGCCGGCACGCCGCTGTGATCGTCGGCCATTCGGAGAGCCCCTGCCTGTTCCTGGTGTGGCTGCGCCGGTTGTTCCTGTTCCGCCCGCCGGTGGTGCTGTGGGAGGTGTCGTGGTCGGTCGGCTGGCGCTATCGCGAGTGGCTGGCGCGGCAGACCATCCCGCGCGCCGCGCGCAGCGTGGTCTTCGGCACCAACCAGCTGGCGTTGCTGGCGCGGCTGTTCGGGCCGGCGGCGCGCGGCGTGTTCCAGCCGATGGGCATCGATGTGGCGTATTTCGCTCCCATGGCGGGGCGCCGGGCGCATGTCCTTGCGGTCGGGCGCGATGCCGGGCGCGACTGGGCGCTGCTGCTGGCGGCCACGCGCGGCATGGCGGTGCCGGTGGTGATCAAGGCCGGGCGGGCGCCGGTGCGGTTCGAACCGGCGGAGCATCCCAATGTGCAGCTGATCGAGCACTACCTGGCGCAGGATGCGTTCCGCCAGCTCTATGCCGATGCCGCCATGGTGGTGATCACGACGCTGGAGACCGCCAATGCCTGCGGCGTGACCTCGTTGCTGGAGGGCCTGGCGATGGGGCGGCCGGTGATCGTGTCGGACAATCCGGCGTTGCGCGACTACATCCCGCCGCCGGATGCCTGCATCGTGGTGCCGATCGGCGATGCGGCGGGGCTGCGCGCGGCCGTCGCGCGCGTGCTGGCGGATCCCGCGGCCGCCGAGGCGATGGGGCAGCGCGGGCGGGACTGGGTGGAGGCGCGCTTCAGCCCGCGCGCGACCCATTTGCGCATGCTGGCGCTGCTGCGGGAGGTGGCCCAGGAGGCGGGGACCGTACCGGCGGAGCGGGTCGGTTGAACCGCCGATGATGCGCGCCGAACTAGGTTCCGGCTTTCCGGCGGGCGCCGGCGTGAGTCTCGCCGCAATGCGCGCGGCGCGATGAGCGCGATGCTGCCCTGGCTGGTGGTGGGCGTGCCGCTGGCCGCCGCGTTGGCGATCCTGGTGGCGCGCCAGGCGGCGCAGCGTGCGGCGGGCTGGGGGGCGCTGGGTGCGGCGGGCGCGACGCTGCTGCTGGTGCTGGGCGGCGTGCGCGGCGATGCATGGGCGTTGGGGCTGGCGGGGCTTGCGGCGGGGGCGGCGCTGCTGGCGGCGCGGCCGTCCATGGCGGTGGGCGATGCGGTGCGGCTGCTGGCGATGCTGGCGGGGTTGGAGCTGGCGGTGCTGGCGCCGGGAGGG
>JBIPLY010000619.1:0-65707 GCA_044369385.1 Acetobacteraceae bacterium
TGCGCTGGACGCAACAGGAGCGTCCTGATTTATGGTCAGCATTCCTGCTGGTGTCCGGTGTTGCCTTCGGTGGTTTCGCCGCCGCCTTCGGATTCCAAGGCTCCTACACAGGTGTTGCTTGGGGTGTATTTGGGTGCGCTGCGTGTGGTGTCATCAATAGCCTTCACGGGGTCATCGCCCGCCTAAAGCGTCAGGATGATTTTGCAGGCACACCGCGATCGCGACGCCTTCAACGTGTTTCGGAATACTGGCTAATCGGGATTGTCGTGTTGGGGGCGGTTCTATTTTTTCAGATGGAAATGTCAGGTCAGACGCTTGCTCAGGGTTTGGCGGTGTTGGCCGGTGTCGGCACGTCCGCCACTAAAGCGTGGGATACCTACTCAAAGATTCGGGCGCTAGGTGAGAAAGATACCGAACCAGCAACGTTGCAGGCGCTATCCACTGGCTGTGCTGAAACGCAGGCACTCATCGACATCAACAGCTCACTGCAATCCGAAAACCACTTTCTTTCCGAAGAGGTTGAGCGATTGCGCGAAACGATCGATCAGATGCGTAAGCAACTGCCGCATGACGAAAACACAGAGCTACCATTTTCCTAACATCAGGAAAATGGATTGATCGCGGCTCACACTTTCCCGCCCCAAGGACAACCCTATGTTTGATTTTCTATACGCCAGTCGAACTCTTAAGCGGCTGCTCAACTCAATCCCGATCGGTGTCGCGATCGCCGATCTTGTCGGTGACGACTTGCGGTGGCGAACAGTCTCGGCTTACGGAAAAGAAAACCTAGGGTTTAATCCCGTCGGCACGTTCTTTCGGCAATCTCACTCAACAGCCTGGGAAAGTCGCGTCCCTCGGATGATTTCGGTGCTGGAAAGCGGTGTCCCAATATTACGCGAGCCTTCCGTGTACATCGACGCACAGACTGGTGTTGAGCGACATTACCTATTCAGCTTCGTTCGTATTACTCGCACCGCAGGGCTATTAACGTGGATCGATGTCACGATCGAGGCGGCCAACGCCCAGCGGTTACAATCTGCCCAAAACTTGCTACAGCACGAAATCAGCACCGATCCACTGACGGGCGCGGGTAGCCGAGCCAAGCTGCAAACCCTTTCTGCTACAACGCCCGCCGGAACAATTTATGTAGACCTGAACAAGTTCAAAACGGTCAATGATGGTCTTGGGCATCGTGCCGGGGATTTGCTTCTGTGTGCCGTAGCGGATCGGTTGCAGTCGCGATTAAGTGAGGCCGAGTCGTTGTTTCGGCCTGCTGGTGATGAGTTTGTCGTATTGCTCGAGTCGCCATTAGTCGCGGACGAGTTGCTAGCCCGCGCCCGATCAATCGCGCGATCGCTGGACGAACCGTTCTGGCTGGATCGTCACGAGGTGCGGATATCGGCGGCTATTGGCGTGGCGGATCACAGCGCTGGAAATTTAGATGATCAATTGGTCGCAGCGGATCAAGCAATGTATGCCGCAAAATCCTACGCACGAGGTCGCACCGAGGTAAACCTCTGGTCTCAGGATCAAGTCGATGAAAATCGCCATAAACAGCAGGTCTCGCTAGAGCTGCGCCGTGCGGTTCGTAACTTGTCCCTAGAAGACGATCACCCGTCAGAATTTGCGCTTCACTACCAACCCATCGTCCAGATCGACAACCATTCAACGATTGGATATGAGGCGCTGTTACGCTGGAATTCTCCTGTGCTAGGTAGCGTCCCGCCTGGGCTGTTCATCCCCCTAGCTGAGGTCGGTAGTGAGATTTACGAGATCAGCCAATGGGTACTAGAGACAGCGGCTCGCCAACTGAAAGAATGGCCAGAGGCCGAAATTGCGGTAAATCTGTCACCGTGGGATCTGGAGCGTGCCGGATTCCGCGATCGTTTACTGCGGCTATGCGATCGCCTTCAAATAGATCCGTGGCGTCTGTCCCTCGAAATCACAGAGCGGGCTGTTGATTCGGATTTGTCCCACTTTGAGCAAGTTCTAGCGGATCTAGCTGAGTGCAAAATCAGACTGTCGATCGACGATTTCGGGACAGGAGATTCAGGACTGTTGCGAGTTGCTCAGGCGATCGACTGGTACGAGGTCAAAGTTGACCGATCGCTTCTCCCCTCAGACATGACCGACAGCCGACGGCAAAAGATTTGCGGAGGGATTGTCGCCCTTTGCCGTCGGCTCGATATTCACGTATTGGCAGAGGGAATCGAGACCAAAGAACAGCTTGAAGTGTGTCGGGCGTTGGGGTTTGAACATGCCCAAGGCTACTACTTCGCGAAGCCGCTACCACCAAACCTGATCACGACTAGAGCGACGGTGAGCAGTCAATCATAATACCTTGCTTGCGTTAATTGTGCTATGCGCGTATAGTTTGAGGTGGTCTATTCCTTGGTCGCTTCCATGCCGCATTCACAGCACCCTATTTGTCAACTCGTCAACGATTTGCTAGCCCCCATTTTTGAGGAATGGCGAGAAGGCAAGCGAGAAGACGAGGACGATGTTTATGACGAATTGAGAGTGTGAGCCGATCCAAGCTCCGCACCCCACGACGACCCCTAGCCGGGTCGTTTTTTTTGTGCCCTCACAGCCACCCAAACTTGACCTCTAGCAAATTGCCTCGAAACGAGTGCGACAACGAAGCCGACGCGCCATCGGGCTTAGACATGGAAAACTCCTTGTAGCAGCCACAGCGGGCGCGACAATCGCACTGAGATCCAGGTGTGGGCAATGTCCCGATCTTTTGCCATCCGCGTCCCTCGTACTCAACACACTGTCGGCACGATTCCGATAGCGTTCGGTGTCGTCGTTCCCACTCGTACCCCTGGGAATCGTGCGACAGTTCGCGAGATTCGTGATAGCTAGAGGTCGTGTTGTCGAGGTAAAGTTCGACCCGCGATCGAAACATCGCGCTGCTCATTCCCTCGCTAATGTCGCGGCTGAAACCATGCAGAAATTCAAACTCCTTAACCAGCTTTTGAGAAAGTCTCGCAATATCACGATCACGCATTTGAGGGTAGCCGCCCACTCCCAACAGCCATGACCACGAGTGAAGCATCTTAAGTTCGCTTCCCATCGCCAACGTCCAGTCGGCCAGACTTAGCACGCCTGCCTCAAGATCGTCGGCCAATTTCAGCACGACAGATCGACGTGAGGCGATCGCCGTGTTTAAGAGAGATCTCACCTGCGTTGCCGATGCAAATCGTTTTGTGTCTTTGAACCGAAAACGCTGTGATCTTGCATCCCACTCGATGTCTATTTCGCTCATATTCCTAGGTGATTATTTGGCGGCAGGGTGAGACTCAGAAAAACGGCTGTAGCGTTTGCCCTGTAAATGTTTGGGCTGTTTTGAAAGCGTGCCACGTGATGGCATTACCCCTATAAAAGAAGATTACATGGTGCACGTGGTAGAGAGTTATGAGGCGACTGCCTGATTTCCGGTTGTGAGAGTTGGGACAAAATCAACTCCGTCGTACGTTCCCAAAATTGCCCCGTCATCGGTGGCGACAGATCCAGATGCCGGGTCAACGGCTAGGGTTAGCGACCCGGTACGAGCGAGATCCGCGATCGCCTCTGGTAACGTCCCGAGGTTTTCGTTTACCCACGCAAGCGCTACTTTCTCAGCATCAACCTGTTGACGTTCGGTTAGGGGTTCACCCTCGGGCGGTAAGTCCGGGGCGGCGGCATCCGCAATCAAGTCGGGAGGCGGTAGCTGTAGCAGCGTCATTGACAAATCAGCATCGGCCACCTCGCCGCCCCGCCACGCGATTTCGTTTACGCTGACCTCGGACAGCACAACAGGCGATAGCGTACGTCTCCCCATGACGAATGACAACGCAGGGGGCGCAAATCGACCATTAACCGGATCGGCCTCTGTGAGCGCCTGCAACGCCTTGATCGCACCCTCAAGCGACACGCCTGCCAACCAACCCCGCAACTTTACGCCTGAGAGCGAATATGAGCGGCTAGCGGAATGTTGAAACTGTACCGAAGGGTATCGGCTCGCAAGCGGAGCGGCTTCGGTGTATTTCGCGCCAAATGGTGACGAGATGGATTCAGGGTTGACGAGGAACACCCACGGAGTGATAGTCGAGCCTGGTGCGGGTTCAAACTCAATCAAACGCGCCTCTGCCTTGTCTTTGCTCGCAGTGGGATAATCAGCCCACGCTCCCTTGTTTGTCCAGCTTGGGAATTTTGGCAGGGATAGCGCGTTGCGGCTAGGGTCGATTTCCTTCGGTGGCTTATCGAAAGCAAATGTCATTATGTCTCGATGGTTTCGGCTTGCAGTACGAACTTGAATTTCGGGTTAGGAGGCTTGCGTTCCCATTCGGCGATCGCCTCCTGTAGGTAGTCTCGCGTCACGTCGGCTAGTTCGTTAAGCGCTTCAATGCTGAGTAGTTCCGAGCCGATCAAGTCTTCCATGTTGGTCGTCCTCAAGATGTCTTCATTGTCGTTGCCAGGACGCCACAACACCGACAGGTCACAACGTTGGCGCGATCGCTTGGACAATGGATGTATTGCAATCTCGGGATATTCCAATGGCACAATTTATTAACGACGGCTCCCCTGCGGACACGATCATCATCGGCATTCAAGGCCAAACGGGTCAGCGCGTAGAAGCGGCTCGCGTCGATATTTTTGCGATCGATTCCGACGGCACAGCCGATGGTACAGCGACAATCACCGTGACCGCGATCGGGACAGATTCCGCCGTCTCCGCTGGGCCTGTTACCGTCACGTACACTGATCCGCTGTTCTCGTAATGCCTCAAAAACGCCCTGAGAATCCAGACCTGCAACAGGCGGCGCGTGCCTTAGCCTATGCCGAACTGTACGACGATCGCGCGGCTACGACGGCGTGCGGATGCGATCGCGCGTCGCTGACCCGGTGGCGTGCTAAGTACCAGCTTGAGCAGGCGGGCGGGTCGGAATTCTCAGAGGCGTTTTACCATTGGCAGCAGCAATTCTCATCACCGGGCGAGACGGTCAAACGAGCGACGATCGCCACCAATAAGTTACTCGACACGATCGCCGCGTTTGCTGATCGGGTACAGGGTGACCCTGAATCAGTGCCAGCCGAGATGATGGTCGCGTGTGGTCGGACACTGGATTACGTGCGGGCAACCGAACGTCAAGCCTCGCAGACAGCGGCATTGGAGCCGCTACGACGCAAGGTGATTACGAAGCAATTAGAATTAGAGCTGACCATCAGTGGCGATTCGTGAGTATGGCGATCTCCTGAAGGATGTCCTACCCGATCGCGAGTTCCGGGAACTGGTAGACGCGATCATGGCAGAAGCCGACGCGGTTGAAGCGGATCGATTTCAGGTTGAACCGGAACCCATTGACGTTCCCGATAACTGGGTGGACTTTGCGCGATCGTGCGTCGTGCGTTCAGGTCATGGCACGGTTGGCTTTGATCCGTTCCCGTTCCAAATTGCCTTGGTGGATACCTTTACCAAAAACCGAGGCACGGTGGTGTTGAAGACCCGACAACAGGGCATCTCCGAAACGTGCTGGATTTGGTTTCTGTGGAAGGCGTGTCGATTCCCCGGCTACACGGCGGCGCTGTTCTCGAAACGGAAGGAAGACACCAGCGACTTGGCGCGACGGGTTCGGCTTGCATTGGCGGGCTTGGGCGTGCAATTGGCGTCGGACAACCTCATGACGATCGAGTTGCCCAACCGCTCAAAGCTATTGTTTCGGACTGCCCGCAAATCAGACGGGCGGGGTATTGCCTCGGTATGGGATCTCCTGTTTGATGAGGCGGCGTTTGTGCCGGATATCGAAGAAATTTATGGCGGTGCGGTTCCGTCGCAATCGATGCTGGGCGATCGCGCTCGTACGTTGGTTGTGTCAACTCCCGATAGCCCGTCGGGTTGGTATTACGATTTGCTCAACACCGGCAATGGCGATCGCGAAATCGAGGCGGTGTGCCAACAAATCCGCAATCAGGCAGTTGAGCCGTTCCAAGTCTGGACAGACGAGAACGGGTGGGGGAAGGCGATATTGCATTGGCGAGCGCATCCCATCTACGGAAAGCAAGACGACTACCTGGAACGTGTGGCAAGAAATATGCGCTTGCCAATGTCAACGGTGCGGCGTGAGTACGACTTGGACTTTGGGCAGTCTGACCGATCGGTGTTTGGCGTTGACCTCGTGAAGCGGGCGCTCGTGATGGATGGCGACGCTGTTGAGTTTGATGAGTGGTAGAATGGGGATACTAAAAAGCCCGGTCGCATGGGGACGTTAGCGCGTCCGACCATCACCGGGGGTATCTCGCTCTACCGGGGCGAAACACACATGAATTCTAGCAAATCACTGTCGCACAATCTATGCGGGGTTGCTGTTTCCCAAAGCTTTGGAGATGGTTACGTCAATGTGACTCAACTCAGCAAGGCTTATTTTGAATCGACGGGCAAACGCCGTCAGCCAAATGACTGGCTGCGATTAGAGCGAACGAAAGAGACCTTGGAGCATCTTTCCTCCGTTACGGGGATTCCCGTAACGGCGCTAGTACGGACGGTTCAGGGTGGTAACGACCTGTCTGCACAGGGAACCTACTTACACCCACGGCTATCGATCCGTTTCGGAATCTGGCTGTCGGATGAGTTCGGCTTTGCGGTTGAACAGTTTATCTCGCAATGGTCGTCAGAGTTTGGCGACTTTATCCAGACTCGTGACAAAGGCAAGCTGATCCGCCGATCAACTACCGACGCAATCCAAAACGCGGGCTTTACGGAGCATTATCATTACATCAACGCAACCCAAGTTGTTTACCGATCTCTCTTTGGAAAGACGGCGAAGGAACTGAAGAAAGACTTAGGCTTGAGCGATCGCGAAAGCTTGCGTGACTCAATGGACGCTCATGATTTACGAATGGTTGAAATGATGGAGTATCGCCTAGAGAAAGAGCTGGCAAAGGGCGTCCATAAAACGTACTCGGATTTTCATGCAGCCGCGAAACTCATTGGCGAAAATATCAAGACTGCAATGACGATTGATTAATTAGGCGATCGCTCTGATGTAGTTTATGCCCCGTCATTTTGGCGGGGTTTCAAAAGAAATGTCCAAACAGAAGAAAAATACCCTTCGTCTTGTGGCAAAAGAGGCTAGCGCGATTGCAAATCGCAACGAGCTTCAAGTAAAACCTTTTCACCGTAAATACGAAACGCTTCGCAAAGCCTTTGTTTCTAATCAAGGCAACATAAAAATGCAAGCTCCAAACGGGCAAGGTGTACGCATCCTCTCTCGATTCCATTTCAAAGAAACACCTTTAAATTTTGCGTCGCATTTTGAGCCTTTTTTTCTTTTACTTGCGCTTGCTTATGACATCAGAGAAAAACCTAACTGTGTTCTTGTCGGAGACGAAGCTGACTGTTACCGAGCCATAGAGGTGGTGGCTCAAGATTGCCTGGAGATAGGCATGTCTTCCCCCTCTTATGCCCGTCCATTGACAACACCAACGATAGGAATTGATCAAACTACAGCAGATCTTTTATTTCAAACAGACTTGCCACGGGATTTTTCGAGAACAAAAATCCCGTGGGAATATGGGATTATTTTTTTTGATAAACGGTGTCATAATAGCCGATTTCAAGACTTTCCTTGCTGGATTGCGTTTTCTGCTACGGGGAAAAACCTTATTGCCTACAATGAGCTAACCTCTCAATCTGTTGTTATTGATTACCAAAAATCAGGGCGGAACCGACCTCTGACAATACTAGCCCCTAGCCTTGATGGTGAAATACTTTTTGCTAATGCAGACATAGAAACATCAAGTCCTGATGATCTCAACTGTGGCAAAAGTAAGCCTGTCGTTACGCTTGAGGATGAATATTTCCTGTTTTGTCGTCGGCTACTAGGCAACGTTTTTGCTATGGCTAACGCATACCCTACGGATAAGTCCGCATCACCAACCTCCTTAATATCTTTCAATCTCAGTTCCAAACAAAGTCAACTCAATGGATAACGGACTCTTTAACCCCTACCCTCAATCACATGATGGATAGTCGCGCCCGCCTAGCGGGGTATGGCTGCTAGTTCGAGGCTGACGCAGTTTATCCCCTGTTTTTAACCCCATGCCCACCGAAACGATCGCCTCACTCGACTGTGCCACCAGCGGCGCGGACTACCTCGTGTTCCTGGTAGGCCGCGTCACCAGCGAAGGCGTCAAAGTCATCGCCAAATTCAGACGCCAAAAGGTCACGATGACCGAGGCGATCGCGACGATCGCAGCGATGACAGCCCGCTACGAAATTTCGCGCATCGTCGTCGAAACCACCGGTGGCGTAGGCGAACTCTACCGCCAACAGCTCATCGAACGCAGCGATATTCGTGCCGGTATCATCGGCTTCAACACCACGGCACAATCCAAGCCGATCGCGATCGAGCGGCTAGCCCTCTTCCTAGAGCGCGGTTGGCTGCAAATCTCCGACCCGCAAATCGCCGATGAGCTAAAGGCATTCCAGCGAAACGGACGCAAGCTTGAGGCCGCGTCGGGTAAGCACGACGACACGGTCATGGCGCTCGCGTTCCTCGTGTCGATTGTGGAGATCGACCGGCTTCAGTATGGCGATCGTGATCCGACGTCCCTTCGGTTTTTCGCGACCGAACCCAAGCGATACGAGTCCGTGCCCGAGGCTCGCAACGAATTTCGCAGCATGTTTGGAGGCGATTAATTCCCAACCAAAATCACACCGCTACGGTTTTAAGCTAGGTTCGATTCCTGGCTGCGGTATTCCGCATTGGATGGTGCGGGTTCGTATTACGGAGAAAATCATGTCAGCATATTTGAGCCAACCCCAAGACATTGACCTAGAACCGTTCACCGATAGCCCGGACTTGCCGGAGGGTCATCTGATCGTCGGCGGCGTCAAATTCTTTCAGTTGTTCCCGGATATGAGCGAGATCGTCATTCACGTTCCGGGTGACTGGAATGTGAATGACGACCCAATTTACTACCACAAAACAGCACAAGGCGGTCACATTATTTTGTACAACGACATCACGGAGCAAGCCATCTTTGTAGGGCATCCCGCCCAGCCAGACACGACTCAGCAGAATCGTCCATAAATCCAGCCCAGATCGCCCTAGTCCACCCGCTGTAATCGAAACACAGCGGCGGGGTAGGGCGTTCCCTCGAAGGAAATATCTTTGCTGTCGTAGAAGTTGTCGAACTCGATGTTTGAGTCCCACACAAAAGACGTGCGTGACGAGCTGTTTGAAATCACGCGACCATTGCCGGTAGCAATCCCAATATGATACGCACCATGCGAAAACACGATGTCGCCCGGTTGCGCTTCGCTTAGGGGAATTTGCACAGCGTTTCCGGGCTGCAAACACCAGTTATAAACAGTCGGGCAATGCACTGGATTAGCGGAGCCAATAACACCGCCGCCGGTCGCGTTGGCGATGATAGCGTTCACTGACCACGCGCACGCATTGGTTCCACCATCAGGCCCCGAACTCGTGTCAGTTCCGATATATGCCTGAGCCGCTGCGTAGATGGCCGCGTTTAGGTCGGACGGTACATTGGTCGCTCCTGTCGTTGCTGCCCCCGTAGCGCCCGCGCTAGCCGCTGCTACCGCCTGTTCAGGCGCGGCTTTCTGTGGCGTATAAAACTCGATCGTCGTGACCGCATGACCGCCACCAATCTTGTGGCCGACGCGACCCACACGATACTCACGGGCGAACGCACGGCGGGCGTAGTCGTTGTTAAACAGTGCGGGGTCAAGGCCAAAAATTGAGCCGGGAACCAATGTCAAGACGGGGTAGGTCGTAAGCAGTTCCAGCGACCCGGTAACGCCCTTAACCCGGCGCGATTCGTTCGGGATTGCCTCCGCTGTGGCCGTGCCGTCGTCCGCTAAATCAGCCGCGCCAATCTTCTGGTTAGGCAGTCCTGTGATCGATGTATCGAGTACCGGCGGCGGAACCTCAAGGATTAACTCAGCAGCCGATCGCGTTTCGGCTTGCGTCGGGGTTGGTTCGGCCTGGGGCGTGCCGTGCACTGGCAAAGATTGCGAGCCCGTAGTAAATGTGCGAACTGCGTTACCCGTTCCCGTGGGGTCGTCTGTTTCGAGTACAACAATCTCAGAGGTTAGCGGGTTGATAGCTGCGCTTGCTTTCCCGGCTTCCGAGTCAGGCTCGCTTTCCGTTTCGAGTTGAGCGTCAGAAGTAACAGCGCCCGATCGCCGTTCGGTGATGGCCGAATCTGACCACGAAGCCGATATCAAAATGTCAGGCGTGACGACGAAGTTGGTGAAATGCGGAACCCACGGTTCAATCGTCAGCACCGCGCCATCATCCACAACACGCAAACCATGAGCGCGACATTCTCTCAGGAGCAGTCGTAGATCGCTAATTCCGTCTTGAGATAGATAAGCGTACGTTGTCCCGTCGAATGGTTCACCGTTGGCGTCAACCATGTTGAGCGTCAGCCCGTGAGCTGCGCAAATGTTTTCAGCAAGCTGACGTAACGTGATGTTCTCGTAGGCCGTGTTTTTCTTTCGGCGATCAAGCAACCATCGAATTGACTGACCTTTGATCGTCAGCACGTCAGGTCGCATCGCCACGTCCAAGCCGGTATGAATGAAGTGATAGGAGATCGTTTGCTCTGCACTCTCAAAGCCCAGCTCTACGATGATTTCAGTACCAACATCGGCGGTTGGCGTTTCTATCGTTTCTGGGGGCGTTTCTGTGGCTGTGGTGGTATCTTCCGTTGTGGGTTCGGGTGTCGTTGGCGGCGGTGCAGCTGTGGTCGCTCCCGTGAGAGCTGACGCAAGGTCTCCTGATTGCAAGCGAGATAGGTAGTCGTCTGCATAGCCTGCGATCATCCCGCCATTAAGAGCAACGTCGCCATTGACGATCGCACGCGCCCCAACAAAATCAGCGCGCCCGCCTCCGATGTAGTCGCTTAGGCCAACGCCCGTGTAAGTGCCGTTGGCCATCCCGTGAACCAGGACATAGGCGCTCATGCTTGCGTTTGTGGCAAGTTGCTCAGGGTTGCCAATCAGGTCAACGCCTAGCAGGTCGGAATAACGCTGGTAGTTGATTCGCCCGGTTAGCTGCACATAGCCGCGTCCTTTGAAGCGCACGCCGTCACCGGGCTGTGTGTTGCCAAGGTCGCTACGCCCCTCGTACGCTTCACCGCTAGCGTATTCTTCAAGCGTATTGAATCGGTCGGACTCGTGGTAGGCGGTCGCCAAAATGTAGGCAATTTGGTTAACGTCACTCACTCCCTGACGGAGACATTCAGCGATGATCGCCAATTCGTTCGACGCTTGCCCCTGCGTAAATCCAGACGAACCGGGTGCGCCTACCGTTGCTTCACCCGTTCCGGCTGTTGCTGCTGGGGGTTGTGGATCTTGTAACAGCTCAGGGCTAACGATGATTCCGCCTTGAGCTTCGATCTCGACAAACTTTTCTCCCGAATACACCAGCCCCGGATCGTTTACCTCAATCGTGCAGGTAGCCGATCGCTTGTCTTCCCCCAAATCAACCGAGACGGACAAGAGGCGTTCGTCGCCAGTTTGGAGAACGTTCTGCCCAAACGTGACGCGAGTAAAAGTGACGCGCTCGTAATAACCCACCTATCGATCCTCGTGCCACATCTTTCAACCCCTGAGAGAACTGAAGTGCGTTGTTATGATCCTACCTCGAAAAGATCTAGCTGTGCCACGTGCACCACATAATATCTTTTATATAAGGGTAAGGTCATCACGTGGCACGACGCCAAAAACGCCCAATCCTTTACCATTCATTCGTTACAGCCGTTTTAGATGACGGTGAAGCGTCCCGAGTCGAGGCGGCGCTTTTGACCTTGAAAAGCGATGAAAACTTCGTATTCGATTGACCGCGTTCCTGGTTCAAGCGACGGAACCAGCGTGCTGAAATCGACGATCGCTTGGAACTCCAATCGCGATCGATCCAGGTGCAAGATCGACAAATCGTAATCATCGGTCGTAGAGTCGTTGTCCCACGTTCCTAGCAAAACACGCGGCTGTGTCGTGGCCTCGTACAGAGAAAGGGTGACAATCGCGTTGGTGAGATCCTGGCTGCGATCGGCTGCGGTAGCCGACAAAATCATCGCAGGGATTTCGGTACGGAGAAACGACGAATTACAGAGGGGAGCCATAGTACACAGATTGATTCGGAATGAGGGGACGGGAACGGTAGCGCAATCGCCACGCGGCGATCGGTGGGTGACGGAGCAAGCCATAGTGGTCGGATTGTATTTGCTTCTATCATCCCCGTGGCTGACTTGAATTGAGTACAGGTCATAAATTTGGGACATAGTCAGGGATAGTAAAACTGGGCGATAACCTACCCTGTCTTGTGTTTGTTCCGTCTGGCTCGTGTTTCATGTTTCGCGGGTCAGACTTCCCTAAATCAATGCTGACAATTTACCCACACCGTCTATCTCGCCTCACCGACCTAATTCAAGATCCTGACCGATCGCGTGTTTGGGTCAGGTTGCAACGCGGGCTAACCCAGGCCGATCAAAGCAAGTACGATCGCGCTCGGTGGTTCTTTGACCGGGCGCTAGAGATTTGCACAACCGAGCGAGAAACAGACATCGTCACAACCGCTATTGAATTTGTGGACTTGATAACAAGCTCACCCGAAGCAGACCGACTCGCGATCGCGGTTCAAAAGTTTTCCGTCATTAGACAATACTTTGCAGGAGCCTAGGCTAAATGGCGCTACAACAGCCGACGTCGATTTCTTACCCACTCGCTATCGTTGACGGTGATTTGGCGCTGTCACGCGGCACGCAATGCGTCTATGATGCGATGCGCTCGGTTATCGAAACCATCCCATTAGAGCGTGCATTTCGGCCTCGATACGGCACGCCTGATCCGCTGTTTAAAGCCGTGCAAGATCCAGCGACAATCGCGCAAGTGTATCGCAATGCGCTCCTGACCCAAGTTGAGGCGCTGCGAGACGTGAGTATCGAGACCGACTTTGACGAAGCTAATGGCGTCCTGCTTCTTACCGTGACGCCAGACATTAACCCCACGTCAGGGTTTGGCGTAACTCGTGATTCGTTCCAATTTGCATTGAGTTAGGCCCATGCTGAAAATCACCGAGACCGGAGGCGATCGCGTTCGATTCAAAATCAACACAATGGCCGCGCGTGCCAAAAACCTGACCCCGGCTTACAAAACTTTTGGTGAGTATCGCGCCCGCCGCCATACGGCGATCTTCAACTCGCAGCGATCGCCCTACGATGAAAAGTGGACAGCGCTACAACCTGCCACGATCGCGAAGAAACGCAAGAAAGGATCTGACCCTCGCATCCTTCATGACTCGCTAAAGATGCGAGGGTCGTTCTACACGAAGCCCACGGCACGCAAAATCGAATGGGGTTATTCAGTGCCCTACATCCGGTATCACGTCAAAGGGACAAGACGCCTCCCCATTCGATCGCCGCTTGAGGATAAACGCGGGTTAGCGCCTCGCGACATGAAGCGCTACAAGAAACTTTTGGCAGAGTATTTGCTGAACGACTAATCTGCCACGTGCACCATGTAATCTTCTTTTATAGGGGTAATGCCATCACGTGGCACGCTTCCAAAATCCCCGCACATTCGACCCCGTAAACGTTACAGCCATTCTCACCCCAAAACATGAGCGCAATTTTTAACGCACTGAATTCCGCCGAAACAACAGCCAAATCAAGCCAAGATCAAGGCGAGATCGGACGGGTCGCATCTGTCAGGATGGGGGTCGTTGTTGACAATGCAGATCCTCAAGGCTTACGTCGTGTTCGGGCGACCGAGGCAAGCACCGGGGGCACGGTGACGACCGATTGGTTGTGGCGAGTCGTTGACGCCTACGACGATCCGCCACTACCCAAGCGCAACATGCTAATCGAGGTGATTTCGTTTGAGGGGAACCCACACGCACGCGCCTACCGGGTGATGTGCAACGCGCAAAACCGCCCGCTTGCCAAAGGCGATATCGTCAATGATTGGTATCGGATTGTTCCCGGCGATCGCGATATGGACATCGGCAAAAACGAACACACCCGGATTGGTGGTGAAGAGTTCCGGGAGGTTGGCGGCGATCGCACGGTCACGATTGAAGCGGATGACCTGAAGCAAATTGGCGATAGTTGGAAAGTTGAAGCAGGAAAGGATATCGAGTTTGTGGCAACTGGCAACATCAAGATCTCAACCAAAGGCGGTGCGGCGATCGTTCTCACCGCGTCAGGCAATGCCTATATTGAATGCGCTGCTGGTTATCGCTTGACACTGGGCGGTTCGAGTTCGACGGCGATCGGCACAGACTTGGGAATGAACCTGGCAGGCGGCGTCTTTCGATTCGACAACCCTCAAGACGTGATCATCGATAGCAAGTCGGTGACGACGATCGGGGCGGTGGATAGCCGTGGCGATGCGCTCGTGACGCGGGGGTGGTAAAAAGCTGGATTGTTGCTGCTAGAATATTAGGGTATTTTGATCGCCGCGCCGAATGGTGGAACATTCGGCATTATCAGCGGTAATCAAAAGGAACTCTCGATCCCATACATAGATTTTACCAATGGCTGACTTATTTTTCCCGTGTTCGGAACCACTGCGCCACGACTCTGGGCGCAGTGGTGTCATGCTGATTCAAACAACAGCGGATTGGGTCGTCAAAGCTCATCGCAAATTGGACTTGATTTCGGCTAACTTGCGGACTCAATGCCTGAATAAAACGGTTCGAGAGATTATTGATACGTTGATCCGAGAGCCTGAGATGTTCATCTTCAAAGCTGACCCGATCAAGCTCTCGATCGAAACAGCGGTGTACAGTTATGCAAAAGGCGGGCTGGAATGCGTGGCTTTGCCGTCGCAAGGTCAAGGCTTCAACAATGGGGGCGGTCGTATTCGCGCCTTTTGCTTGGCTGTTGAGCAATCCGATTCTGTTGACCTATCAAAGATCCCGGTTTTCCTCCATATCGCTTACGGCTTAAGCGACGAAAAACAGGTAGATGTGTGCGTAGCTTCAAACACATCTACGAACGTTGGGGCTGCATCAATCCTAAATAAACGCGGGATCTTTGACCCCATCAAGGAGCGCTGGGGTGACAAGTTCCCCTGGTGCGTCTATCACGAGGGACAGCACACGGCGGATCTGGGAGAGGCGCATTCGTTCTCCTCGTCAGTGTCTGTCGTTCTTTTGATCAACCTGATGCTATGTGTCAGCCCTTCCTACAACTATGAGCTAGGGAAGCATCCATCCTCCATTGTTTCTGGCAGCGGCGTTTTGTCCGCCCCTCGGCTGGCCGAGATTAGTATCAAACACCGACTACACTTGCTTGGAGATTTGTACGATATTTGGTTTTACGGGATGGAAGCTATAAAGGCGTACGTTGATCGCTATGGGTGGGTAAGTCAGGAGACCGGGCGTCCCTTTTTCCCTAGCACAAAGAATAGCCCAAAAAAAGCTACTCATTTCATGCATACGCCTCTCAAGTGGCCTGGGCTAATCAGCAAAGACATTCCGGTTCCAGTCGTCGCTGCTTGCCGTGTTTTTCTTCGCGACAATGACTGGGGCGTGACCCGTTCCTGGTTGATGAAAGTAGCCGTTCCCGCGCTTTGGAAACAGTACCAGATTTCGCTAGTCAAAAGTGCCAAGATACAGAAATACACCAACCTTCGCGCCGCGCTAGGTCATGAGTCCATGTGGTCGAGTTTGGTCATCAAAGCGCAAAGCCTGCTGAACGAATATAACGAACAGAAGCGATCAGCTTAGCCCTGTTTCTTACCACAGCGAAAACACCCGGATCTTGTAGGACGATCCGGGTATTTTCGCTGTGGTAAAATGATGGAGTATTTTGATCGCCTAGCCAGGTGCTACCAACACCCGGCATTACCAAGACGATCTTCCTGCGTGAACACACCACGCAATCAACATGAGTATATCAAAATCGCAGCGCGAAACCGTCCGGTTCTTTGACGGACTTTCTATCGATGGCTACATGATGCCAGATGGAAGCTTTCGAGTTTCCATGAGTGGGGCGAGCATCTTGATGGGTTTCGCTCCAAACTGGCTTGGACGATTAATAAGCCGGGGTGGTACAAACCTCAAAGCCTTACAGGGTTTAGGTTTCAGCGGACAAACCGAGGAAACTGGTACATTTGCAGGAAAACCAGCTCAGACCATTAGCCTTAAGGATTTTCAGCGACTTCTCTTGTTTGGAGTGCAAGCGGGTAAGCCCCAAGCGATCGCCCTTCAAATGGCGCTGTCTGATATGGCGCTTGGGGATTTCTTTCGAGACGCTTTCGGGTTGCGTGCGCTATCAATCGAAGAAAAACGAGCGAAGTTTTACCAGGCATTCGCCGCAACACTCACTCGTCAAGATTGGCTCGACTGGGATCGTGGTGACGTTGAAGAGCTGGAAGACCATGCTCGCTTTTTAGGAGCCTAGCTCATGAAATTGACTCACGAATCAGGCCGTCCGTTGTCGTTGCTCGAACTACGCGCGATCGCTATTCCCTTAATCTTAGGTGGGCATACAGCGACAAGCATCATAGGACAATTCGACGTGACCAAGCGGACGGCAGAGCGCTGGATCGCAAAAACTACGGAATCCAGCAATACTGCAACCGAGATCCTTTCCCCCAGAATGTAGCCGTCGGCGCAACATCAATCGCCAATCGAATCGGCGTTCCCGGCAACACAAACCCAACATTGGCTGATGGCCTTGTGTGATTTGTGTACGTGTACCGAACAATGCCGTCGGCTGCGATCTCAAGGAATCGGACACCACGGGGACGAATGGGCGTGTAAGCGATTCCTGTAAGCTCTACCACGCGATGCTGATGCGCCGGGTCAGGGCGAAACCCGATCAATTCAGGAAACAGATCCTCCAGCCCGTAAGACGTTCCCAAGATTTGGTTTGCGGCATCCAGCATCGCTTTGCAGTCTTCAAGCCGTGCGCGGCGTTGCCCTCGGATCTGATTGGCGGTGTTGCTGCGATCAAGCCCGGTGATCTCAATTAGCCGCTTCATAAACGGAGCCTCGCCAGAACTTAACGCTCCGTCAAAGTTCTCCATTACTCCGATCAAAGTTTCCATTTGCGTAAACGCGGGATTGGGATTGCGAGACAGCGCCATAATCGACAAACCTAAACAGATACATATCACTAATATGTCATATCGTACAGGTATCGCGACAGGTTTATCTAGACTCGCGCTAGTCTTGCAAAGTATGCGATTCTAGGGTATATGCGTTGGTCTTGGTATGGCTTCTTATATTGATCGCAATGTGCTGAGAGTTCGGCTAGGTGAAATGGAGTTGCGGCAGTTATCACAAGTTGGTGATGACTTTACCGACGTTGAACCGAATGACGTGCGAATGGACGCGGCGATCGCGGCTGCGTCGTCCGAAATTGACGCGGTGTTAGCGGCGTCGTTTTTCATCCCCCTTCCGTGCCCCGCTCCAATTGATATCCAAGATATCTGCTTTGCGTTGGCACGAGAGCGGCTTGATACGATTGATCGTCGCGAGGTAGTAGCTGCGGACGCGGCAATGGCACGGGAACGGTTGCGAGATTTTGCAGACGGAAGACGGGTGCTAGTTTCCAAAGGTAAGCGTGTCCCGCCGATTGCCCGTGCCGGTTTCACTTCGACCGGAGATCTGAAAACAGCCGTTTACCGTGACGACACTTACCTAGGGGATTCATGGGACAGCCGGAACTCCTGAACGAGCTGGAACGCCGTCTTACAATTCGGGTGCAACGCGCAATCAACGAAGTGCCTGAAGTGCGAGGCCGGATTGCTGACGCGATCGGGTTAGAGTCTCGCGTGTCCAGGCCGACAAGCACGGCTAATGTCTATGTCGGCTATTCGTCATCGTCGTTTCGGCTTGATGATGAACAGTCAACCGAACGGATCGAAATGCATGTCCGCTCCGAAGTGCTTGGCCTAAAAAACAACCGACTATCGAAGCTGCTGTCTGACGCGATCATCGGCCATGTTTTATATTGGCGTCCCGGCCATCCCTGGATCGGTCGGTTTGAAGCTGAATCACGATCTGAGATTGGCTACTCGGAAGACGCTTCGATGTGGGTGTGGGACGCCGCTTTCGGGATTGACTTTACCTGGAATGGTTGGCCGATCGCTGATTGGATCGATCTTGATCCGTGTCTTCCGCCGATCGGTACGCCAACGGTCAAGGTTGGGCTATGGCGAGCCGATCACCCGGTTGATGATGAGTCCGTAGCCAATGCCGAATTTGAAGCCACAATCGAGGTAGACCCGCCGCAACCATGACAATAAAATTCACGCCACTACTCGCGCCTCAGTTGTCCGACTGGGATGAGCGGAAGATCGTCAGGATTGCCCTAGAACGCCTCAAGGCTGCATCTGGCAATCAAATCAACATCACCGACGCTCACAGCCCTGCTACCGCATTTATCGAAGCCCAGGCACTTGCTAGTGCAGAATTGCTCTGGCAAGCGGACAAACTAGCCGAGCGATTCTCTGTCCTGTTTCTCCAAAACTACGGCATTCAGCAAAAGCTCGGTACGACCGCACTAGGCGAGGTGCGGTTTGAGCTAAAAAGTGCGCTTGCGTCTCCGTACACAATTCCAGCCGGTGTCATCGTCCTGAGCGGTGCTAACAAACGTTATCGCACTGTGGAGAATCTGACGTTTGCGCCTGCTGAGTTAGCGCGTACGGTTGGGGTTGAATCGGTTGAAGTTGGCACTGCCTACAACGTTCCGGCAAACGCGATCGGGTCAATGCAGCAACCGCTAGCGTTTGTCTCACGAGTGTTCAACCCTGAACCTATCACGGGAGGAACCGACGCGGAAACAATTGAACAAACTAAAATCCGAGCGTTTGAACGGTTGCGATCGCGTGGTTTAGTGCAAGCGGTTGATTGGGAGAACGAAGCCCGATCAGTTCTAGGTGGCGGCATCGCTGTAGCCATTCCCAACCTAGGCCCCGACGGTCAGCGTGAAGAGCAAGGCACGGTTCATCTATTTGTGGCGAACTCTGACGGATCTCTACCATCGGATGAGCAGCGGGAAAGCTTAAGAGCGTACCTTGATGCAATGGCTCCGCTGACGATTGAGACAATCGTCAGTTCGTGCGATCCACAACCCGTCTATGTTGAGGTCATCGTCTCTGGAAACTCAGGATCAAATCCAACAACCATCGCCAACACGATCGCGTCTCGTCTCATGGCTTACCTGACGCCAGGGCGTTTCCCGTTTGGGCAGACTGTAATCCTAAACGAACTGGAATGGCAGTCTCGGGTCAACGGTGTTTCGTTTGTTCAGGGGGTGACGCTGGGAACGCAACCCGGATTAACGGAAGCCAAAAACTTTGCCATGCGTTACCGCTGGTCAATCCCAATCCTTACCCGAATCGGTGTTCGTGTTGAGATTGATTCACGTCCGTTTGCCTACACATTCGAGTTTTAATCACATGGTTCAGATTGTTGGTCAGTTAGTCGATTCTGGTGTCAGAACAGTTCCCCTGGTTTTGCGCGTCACAGCCGACGCTCCGATCCTCGATGCCTCGGTGTCGCCATCTCGCCTGCTCACAGAAATTCCACGTGAATGGGAGCTACCCACCGGCTCAATTAACATCACGCTGCCGGAGTCTGAATCGGCGAACGTCTCCTACCTATTCCAAGTGTTGCAGCGGGCTGAAATCCTGACGCTTTACACGAATGATGGTGAGGCGTATTACGGCCCATATCACGAAGAGAATGGCGAGTATTTTACCGGGTCGTCACCTTCGGACGAACAGATCTCGTTAAGCTCTCGCGTCCGAATACAGGACACAACCGTCCAAGCATTTCGTGCGATCGTTCCGCCTTCCATCACCCCGATCAACTATGCCGACTTGCGACCCGTCGGCATTACTCGCGAGGTGATGGACGCAAACTTTATCCGCCTTGCCCAAATTCTCGCCACGGACACCGAACTCCAAACCGCGATTGTAAACAACCTCGCAAGCGCGGCGAACATTCCGTTTTCTCCTACCGGAGCTGTCTCTGCCACGGATGTGCAAGGGGCGATCGGGCAACTTGATACTCAGCGGCTACGCTCATCCCAAAACCTATCCGATCTCGCCAACGCAGCAACGGCACGCACCAACCTCGGATTGGGGTCGATCTCGGTTGAAGCCGCGTCATCGTTCGCCGTCGCTGATCATGGTCACACGTCTGACGAGGTGGCCTATCCGGTTGCAACGTCGGGAGGAACAACCGTTCAACTAAAAAACGCACCGAATTCAATCAGTGCGCTTTCTAATCCTGATGCTTGGTGTGAAATCCAAGTTCAGGGTGTGATTTATGTCTTTCCGGCGTGGCGGCTTTCGTAGCTAGCGATCCATTTTTCGGCATTGACTAGCGTATCAAATTTGCCTGCCCATTCTGCATCCCAGATGGCAGCATCAGGAATGTTTTCTAATCGGGCTGCAATCTCGACTAGCTTGGCTCTTGAAATGTTGCGGAGCAACTCTAGGCCAATAGGCTCTAAGCCGTACCAAATCAAAGCAAAAACTCGCCCATACTTCTGGACTAACCAGTATGTCTTGTTGTCCTTAATGCCTTCGGAGTAATCTCGGCGTTTTTTGTGAAACAGTGTGCTAGTCATCGAAAGACCTCCTGTGCTTTGGCTTGCAGTTCTTTAAAGCTCGGCTGATTGTGAAAGTAATGGCCTTTGTCATGAATACTCTCCGATCGCGCGTCGGACTTGGCGAGCTACTTCTAAACATGCCAAGGCGAGCAAGTAGCATCGTTTGTGGCGTGGGTCGGACATTTCAATCAAGAGCTTTTCGCCGCTAGGCCATACAAGGCGAACGGATCGACCATCAGGATCAACTCCATCAACGGTAACCGCGCCGTGTCGGAAGTTGCCCGCAATTGACCCAGGCGCGATCGCGTCCTTAGCCTTTGGTGTTGCGACCTCTGCTGTGAAAAACGCATAAGGGCGTTTCATATACTGTACGGTCGCCACATAAGGTGTCTCGGTTGCCGCTGTGATTGATTCGATATCTGCTGCCGTTATCATTGAATTTTGCCTCCTCTGTTTGTGAGTTACAGGTTCCAACACCGTTCTAGGTGGCGTACGTTGGCACTCCCTGACGTGGAAGCTGCAACGTAGGCGATCCACGCATCGCACAAAATATCGATGCCTTGCTTTTGACTTACGACCCGTTGCGAGATCCGTGTATCCCAGAACGGATACGCGACCCATTCGCCGTTACCACCACGCCCAGGGGTGCGGACTAGGTAGCCAATCTGAGCGCCGTTTGAGATGACATCCCATGCGGCTTCAACCACCGATAGCCGGTGACCACTCCATCGGCTTTTTATCAAAAAAACTTTGTCCATAAACCTCCTGTCGATTCTCTATACATCATAAACGCAAATCAACAAAAACGATCATTTATTTTGCGACAGGTAGAGCCGACCTCTTTGGTTGAGCTAGCGTGAAAGAAAACGGGATTTGGGTATGGCCAAGATTGAGCGGACGATTCCTTGGGGTAACGGAAGCGACGTGGCGTGCGCTCCGATTTACGCGCGTCTCCCTGCGTACAACCGAGGCTACCGACGTTGGGGCGAAACGGAAGACGCCGATAATATCGCCAATGGTGAGGTGTCGCGATGGTTGACGATCGCAACGGATGAGCTTCTGTGCGAGCTGAAGGGCGATGTCACGGGGTTCTACGAAAACTATCTCGACCCGGAAACAGCTCGATCTGATGCACTCGATTGGCTTGCGATGCACCTCGGCTTCTCTGGTCAGTTTTGGCGTGCGGAATGGCCTGACGAAGTGAAGCGCGAAGTCCTAAAGCTGGGTGATGAGGCTTGGATCGGGCGTGGCTCCATCGACAAAATTGACACGCTGCTAGAAACCATCGGCGTCATCACCTGTGCCGATGTTTGGCCGCTTAATGATACGGGACATCGTTCATATCGGTTGCCGTGGTTACGAGCCGATTTAGGCACTGCTGATAACTATTGGCGAGCTGATAACACCCACTACTTTATTCGTCTGCCGCTGACGACGAAACGCGGTGATGAGACATGGCAGTACGCAAAATGGATCGTGGACGGGTTTACTCCGGTCGGTGCGGTTGGTGTGCCGTGCTTCTGCAACTTCTACCCGGACAAATCCCACGCTGACGATCCGATCTTCGATGAAGTGTGGGAACAATCACGACCGATGGTCGATACATTCTGGGATGGTCGCGAGCCAAGCGATCGCCCTGACCTCGATTTTGCTGCGCTTCTAGAGTACCTAATCGCCGAGTTTGGTATCACCGCCCAGATTGTCACGCGAGAGCCGTTCCTGGCTGACGTGACGACCGCTGATAGCCGATTTGTTGATATTGGCTGGTGGGGACATCCGTTCCCTGAAAATGCGTCAGGCGCGATCGGGACTCGAACCAATTACGAACCGGCTCCCAACGTGTTCGTGGTATTTCCAACTTTGGTAACGTTTCGCGATGACACATGGGAAACAGTCAAGCGGTTAATCGAGCTGTACCGACCTTACGAGTATTTCGATCCGCTCGCCATGATCGGCCACGGCGTGTTCTTGCCTGAGTTGAGTCATGCTAACGCTCCGATGCTTTGGGATGAACCGGCGGATGAACAGTTGTGGCAAGACGCTAACGACGCGGTGAAAGCGTACTGGCTTGCCAATCCATTTGAGGTGGGCGATCGTCAAGACCTCGCGTTCGGCTATCTCCTGAAGGCGGTGCTAACCGCGCTGGACTTGCCTGGACAAATCGCCGTCTACGACCCTGCGATATTTGAGACGGGATGGTCGGGGCATCCGGATCAGGCGAACGCATCAGGGAGCGTTGGCACTCGATCCAATTACGAACCAGCTCCGAATGTGTTTGTGATTTTCCCCGAGGCGATCGCGGTCGGTGACGAAACTTGGGAAAGCGTGAAGCAAATCGTCTACTGGTTCCGCCCTTACGACTTCTATCATCCCGACTACATGCTCGGATACGGAATCGAATATCCCGATCGCCTCACGCCTACGATGCCAGTCTTGACCACTGATCCGACCCTGGGTGACGTGCCGATTATCTCTTCCAACCCCTGAGAGGATTGAAGTGTGTTGCCACAATCCTACTGCGATTATCTAGCCACGTGCACCATGTAATTCTTTTATATAGGGGTAATGCCATCACGTGGCACGCTTCCAAAATCGCCGGAACGCTTACAGTATAAAAGCTACAGCCGTTTGCCGGGTCGCACCGAGGCCGTTCCCTCTCGCCTGGGAAAACTGCCCAAATTTACCCCAAATAATTGCAGGATTTTGCAGGATTTTTCCGGGAAATTTGCGCTTATCCTGCGCTGACGATTGCGCTTTGCCTGCGCCAACGATTGCGCCAAGCCTGCGATCAACTTGAGACAGCCCTGCACATTGATTGCGCGATCGCTGCATCTTGCCTGCGATGTTGGTGCGCTCTGATTGCGCTTTCGGTTACGTTCACTATTGCGCGATCGTTTGCGCTTTAGAGATCCAGGGTTCGGCGATTTTGTCAATAGCCACAAAAAAAACGCCGCTGGTGTTGCGGCGTGGTGGAAGGATTTTGGCGTAACTTAGACTGCGATTAGCGTGCCGTGATGAACTCGGACACATGCGACTTGGTGGCGGGTTGTGATTTCCTTTACAGGCTGAATGTCATGGCAACTTGCTTCAATGACGCCTGATTGCTGGTGAACATGGGGAGACAGTCCAAGTGATCGCAGTTCGTTTGCCACTTGACTAGCTACGGTGTCTCCATAAATGCGAATGTCTAAACTCATGGGATTATCCGGTCAAGCAAGCTTGCGACCTTGAGATCGCCATTCATGGCTTTCATGATCCGTGTGCCATAAACCTGACGAACGTTAACATCTTCATTGGACAGAATGGTGACGACGATCCAGCACAGATCCTCGCGACCATTTTCTCGCAGATAGATCGTAAGCCGTTCCCCTGCTGCGCGTGCTTCTTGTGACAGGCTTGTGCGCTGAGTTTCTTCAGGCTCAAAAATAGAACACAATTTTAACTGGCACGCATTAAGCATCGCTCGCACACTTGCTGCATGGTGAGAAGGAAGCTTGTAGTGCTTGCTTTGCTGAGAGGCTAACAGTAGCTCCTCCATTTTTAGGCGAGCATTTTCCAGCTTGTACGGGTCGGACAAGACGCGATCGCAGATTTCGTCGTCAACAGGCAAGTCAAGCAACTGGCGACAGAGGTTGGCAACCTCGGCAATTAGTGGATACATCGGATCGGGCTTCATAGCTTTCGTGTCTTGTGTTGTTTGCGTATAACGATAATATCACGACTCAAGGAAGTTCCATTATTTTTGTCGTGAGCGCCCGTGTTCGCCGGGCTTGGTCTGCTCTAAGCGCCGACAAGCTATTGCCAAATCCAGGCGCGTCTAATTTGCCTTCGTTGTAAAACGCACGCACGCGAGCATCGACAATGCCGTCGAAACCGCGTGCGCGATCGGCGGCTGTGTAACCTTCCTTGAAGGCTTTGGCCGCTAGTGGAGCCTGGACTAGCATATCGGCGTACACCCACGCCTCAAGCCGCGAAAACTGAGGCTTAGAAATGATGAGCTTTTCGAGTTCGGGTTGCAGTCGTTTTGCGAGAAGTTCAGCGTCGGCACGCTCGGGCGATCGCGACTGGCACGTTGACGGTTGGCACGAAAACGATCCGACGTTCGGCGCGGCGTTGCCGGGGTCGGTATGGCCTGCGTAGGCCGACGTGATACCGCCTTCAATCGTCCGCGTCCCTTCCGCCATGCCGATGGCGATCGCGCCTGGGCTGTTGGGCGTAGCGAAGTCATTGCGGATGGGTTCAAGAGAACCCGACGGCAATGGTCGAACGTTGGTTGATTGGGTTGGTGTTGGTGGCTGTGTGCCGATTGCGTCACCGTCGATTGCCATTGCTCCTGACAGAACGATGAACGCGGCTAACCATGTGTTTTGGTTGGATAGAAATTTCATCGCTTAAGCACGGGCGAGGGTTTACGTCCGGTCATTGTTTGCCAAACCAAGTCGGCAGGCGGTGCAACTTTTTTGCCATCCTGCAACAGTTCCAAATGGAGATGAGCGCCGGTAGACATACCGGTATTGCCGGTGTTGGCGATCGCTTCACCAGCTCGGTATGTGCCGGGGATGCAACGCTTCAGGTGGGCAAGACGGATCTCGCTACCGTCCGGCAGTCGGTAACTTCCCCACAAACCATAGCCGTCGGGTTCGTTTCCGCAAATCAGGTCAACGGTTTGACCTGCTTCGATTGCTGCGTAGAGTGGCGTACCTTCGGGTGTGGCGAGGTCAACACCGCTATGATGCTTTTGCTCGCCTGTTACCGGATGAGTACGCATCCCGAACGGAGACGATACCGTATAGCCTGCGATGCGATCGCCTACCACAGGCGTTTTCGATAGCGACGGCGCAACGAATTCAGCGATCGCATTTTTGCGCTGCTCAGTTTCGGCGGCGACGGGTTTGGCGATCGTGCTGGTGGCGAGGACTCGCAGCGGTTCTCGGAACTCGCGAACGCCAACGATTAGGCAGTTTGCAATGATGACCGCTACTCTAATTTGCTTCAGTGAGGGTGACATCTTTCACGACTCCTAATGTTGTATAGCGGATATCCAACACCCGCCGCTCTGTGTTGCCCTGGACTACTCGCCGCTCGGTTCCGGCAAACGTGTAGCAAAGCGGTTCGCCCAAGATCTCAGCAACTTGCGAGACGGTTTTGCCACTGCCAACTTGGCTAAACATCTGGTACTGAGCCAACGTAATCGGCTCCGGTCTGGGCTCTGTCTTAAGCGTGCAGGCGTCGATCGCGTCGGTTGCCCCGTAACCAAAATGCTCTTCGTTGATTCGGTCAACCTGGCTGGTGACGGTATCCAAGACGGACGGGATAGATGTGACGACGTTTGCCACATCTTCAACCAAGCCAAAGTTAAACCCGTTAGGCTTGGGGGACGTGACGACGCCATGAAGCATTACCAGCGATGCCGCCAATAATGCGTTCTGGATTGCGTCGTCACGAGAGACTTGCATTAGCGATCACCCCCAAACCACTCCATCTTTTTTAGCTCCTCACCACCTTCGTCACGAGCGGCAACAACCGCACCCCACGCAATACGACCCGTCGCCTGAGACAGACGAGAGACGGGATTGTCGAGAAATCCGCTCAACTCCTGAGCGCCAAACACGCCCGAAATTAACGGAAGTCCGACGATTACGAATGACAAAGCAACCCCGGTCGTTGTCCAGGGCTGCTCTTTGATCGCCTTTACGATTAGCGCGTCATCACGACTCATTACTCAACTCCTGGCTTGTGTATGCCGCCATTATACATAAAACACACAAGTTAGGAAATGATAGGCAGTGCGCTATCAATGGTTGCTACGACGTTGGTAAAATCGGGCAGATACTCAACTTTCTCGGTCTGTACGTCCAGAATGACGGGAATTTGCTTATGGCGCTTGGGACTGTTCCATAGTTTTAGAAACCGGTACTCAATCTCTTGCTTGCGTTTGGTGGACTGGAACAACACCGATCGCTGTCCCAAAATTTCGTCAGCAATCATCGTTTTGTTTTCGTCTCGTGCCAGACCGAACCACGAGAAACTTCGACGGGCTTGGCTGGTCAGCCCCATGTCTTCGCATAGTGCCGACTGCGTAATCAGGACAACATGAACGCCTGAGTGAGCGGCCATGTAAACGAGTTGCTGCAAAATCGTTTTGATTTTCTTCGCAAGAATCGTTTTGTTTTCGTCGTCGTATGCCTTAACCATTGCCAACATGGAAACCCACTCATCAGCCACGATCAAAAGTTTCTTCTGGGATAACTCAGGGTTCTCCTGGCGCTGTCTTGCGAGAACTTGCATTGACTCCCAAAAGTCAACGACAGCATCGGGATTGAACTTGTCATAGTTCCCCGGTCTCGTGACTTTTGCTAGCGGAGGCCATTCGGTATCTTTGGGGTCAATGATACGAATATCGGATTCCGGGAATTGTTCCAGCATCGCAGCCAGGAACGCTTTGATCAGATAGGTTTTGCCCATGCGAGTTGCCGCCACGATCGCGACGTGCTTCGGCACGGTCGTGTCGGCCATCGTCGCGATCGCGCTGCCATAGCGATCGGCTATCGTTGGCGTTTTGACTGGTTCGGGTGGTAGCGAAATAGGGGGCGGATCGTCGATGGGGGCTGGAACGGAGATGGTTGGTGCACTCGCCACCGTTGGCGGGGCGAAATCAAAATCGTCATCATCGTCGTCGTCTGGCTCAATTACGCGCGATCGTCTAGGCGATTCGGATGGCTCATCCTCAATCTCATCATCGCCGTAGTCATCCCCGGCGGTTTTCATGAGCTGAAACGTTGCCCACGCCGATACTCCGCCCATGACTGCCAGGGGCAAATTTGGGCGAGACGTTGTGCGGTAGGTTGTGCCGTCCTCAACTCGGATTTCGGAATGCTCCTGAAATCCTGCAAGTACGGCGCAACCTGACGCGATTAGGTTGAGCCAAAGTAATGATTTCGTTTTCGACATCAGAAGTTCTCCCCATCACGAGCCATGCCCGCTTGTCGTTCGACAGTAAGCTGACGTTCCCAAAGGTCAGCCAAATTGCCAATCTGAACCGCTAACAATTCGGGACGCGCTCCGATGGTGCCTACCGTGTAATGACTGACCATCGCCTGCTGTGCCTCGGTTCGTGCGCCTTCCGGCGTGGCACGAGCGATCGCCAACATCAGCGCTTCTACCTCGATGCGTCGGATAGCTGATTCGCGCACGTCCCCCGTTGCCTTATCGTCAGCACGAGACGCGAGGAACGATTGGAGACAAACCGTCACGTCTTGCTGATAGCAGTCGGTGTAAGCTTTGTCGCCGCGAAATGAATCAGCGCGTAACGCAAACTCACGCGCGATCGTATCGATTTCTGCTCTTTGCTCTTCCTGTAGGAACGCCAACAAATTCGACTCAACCGCAGTCACTTCCGACGAACTCGCATTAATCGCGAGCGCCGGATCAAATTCGACCTGTTCAGACTTGCTGCCCTCTTCTACCACCTCAACTTTTGATGGCGACATCGCTTGCACCGTAAACATGACAGCCGCAGCGCCCATCAGCAACTTAGGCCAATGCTCCATCATTAACGACTGAATATCTAGATCCCCCTCACGCTCTTTCATTTTTGCTATCTCCTATTGCTTGCGTTATTGATGTATAATCTAGCATAGAAAACATTACGCAAGATACGCAAGTCCTCATGAACGAAAAAATGACCGGCCAAGTTGAAGCGCTGCAATCTCAGATTGGAGAGTTGCAGCGAGACATTGCAGACCTAATGGACACGATTACGTCCGCACGAAAGCTGGTGGAAAAGGCGTTTTCGTGGGATGCAATCCAGCCGCCGCCGCCCGGTTTTTCGCTTTCTCCGTCCGAGTATGCTGAATTAATCGGCTTGACCCCTAGTGCTATCCGCGCTCGCATTAAGTCCTCAAAGTGGAAGAAAGGTGTGCATTACGTGGATGTGCGAGCGCCTGGGGCGACGCGTCCTCGGTTCCTGATCAATCCCAAAGCTGTTGAGGCGGGTAGCGATGCTGCGTGAATATCAGCGCACGGCAATCGATAGCGTTTTTGGTCAAATGCGATCCGGTGTTTCTGACTCCCTGTTGGTTTCGCCTACCGGATCTGGCAAGACCGTGATCGCCGCCGATATTTGTCGGCAGGGTTACGAGCGCGGGCGGCGTATTTTATTCGTGGCGACGCGGCAACCGTTGATCGCACAGACAGCAAAAAAACTCTCAGCGTTTGGGGTAAGCCGCGAACACATTGGCTTAATCCAGGGCGCAAACTCGGAAACGCAATCCGCCCCGGTTCAGGTCGCCTCGCTCCAAACCTTAGCCCGTCGCAAGTGGTGGAAAGCAAAACCGTTTGACCTCATTATTTACGATGAGGCTCACGAGTCTCGTTTCCATAAGGCCGCGCAAACCGTTCGCGAGCTGTCACCGAACGGCAAAGTGCTTGGCTTAACTGCTACTCCCTATCGCACTAAGTCGTCAGAAACGCTAGGGAAGTTTTTTAACGGACTAGTCGTGACACGATTAGTTCGTGAACTTCAAGCTGATGGCTTTCTCGCCAAAGCGGACTACTACGCCGCTGGTGAAGAAACGGATGTTAGCACCGTTCGGATCGCTTCCGATGGTGATTACAACCAAGACGACCTACAGCAGGCGTGCAACTCCCCTGAACTGATTGATGATGCGATCGCACATTGGCAAGCGCTAGCTGGGGGGAAACGAACTATTGTGTTTGCCACCGGCATTGCTCACGCTGACGCCATTCGCGATCGCTTTC
Source organism: Acetobacteraceae bacterium (assembly GCA_044369385.1). GTDB lineage: Bacteria > Pseudomonadota > Alphaproteobacteria > Acetobacterales > Acetobacteraceae > CAMDGX01. The sequence goes on from JBIPLY010000619.1 coordinate 29,347, forward strand.
AGTCTCTCGGTGTTCGTGCCGAGGTCGTGACGGGTGAGACACCAGAGAAGCGGCGAAACATTCTTTATAAGCGGATGCGTTCCGGTTCTATTCCTGTGCTGATTTCTGTCGGTGTCCTGACCACGGGCTTTGATGAACCGTCGGTAGAATGCTTGCTGCTACTTCGTAAGACGTTATCGCGATCGCTTCATGAACAAATGATCGGGCGGGGTCTGCGGATCTCGCCCGAGACTGGCAAAGAGAAATGCATCGTGATTGACCAGGCTCGAAACTGCCTGGTTCATGGCGTGCCTGAATTGATCGATGGGTATGAACTCGACCCACCGAAGGATAAGAAAAAACGTGGCGAGGCTGACCCACGGTTGAAAGTCTGCCCTGCCTGTTCCAACTACTCGACCGACCCCAAACGCTGCGATAATTGCGGTTACGAGTTTCCAATCCTCGATAGCCAAGTCGTTGAAATTGAGAATCCAATTTTAGGTTTCTCGAAAATCGCCATTCCAGAAGATCCAGCAGTGCGTCATCGTGCACAGTTTCGCAAGCTATGCGCCCAAGCATTCAAAAAAGGCTATCAGCCCATGTGGGTGCAAAAACGATGGGCAGAGGCCAAGCCCGACGGCTGCAAAGGTGTCGCGATGGAATGGTGGGATCGCGCGGCAACCGAGCACATCGAAGACACGTGGCAAGCGATTCATGCTTACAAATCACACCTCGAATTCCTCGCCAGAAAGCACAACAAAGCTAACCCCGGCAACTGGGTTCATCATTACTTGTGTGTTGAGTTTGCTGAAGATATTGACCTTATTTCGGACTTAGAGGACTTTGACCAACTTGATGATCAGCCCGAGAGTTATTACGCCAAAGAACCCACTCACAATATGTAAGCAAGGGGAATCCTCATGAAGCCACCCACAACACGAGACGGCCTGACGTGCCTGAGTGCCGTCGCAAAATTCTACGAAGTCCCCACGGCCACCATTATTCAAAAAGTAGGGTCAAGCCACGCGTTTAACTGTGAGCGACCTCGTTACCTGACGAAGGAAGAGGCGATCTCGTTAGGTGTTGGCACAGCGTCAAAAATCAAATTGTTTCGGTGGGCAGATGACCATCACGAGCTTATCGTCACAGCACTGACCACCAAGCCCGAGCCAAGACCACGACCTCAAATCGAGCCTCGCTACCCTCAGTCTACCAATTACACACCTGGAAAATTCCGACGATGATTGAGATCAAGCATTACATTATCGGGATTGACCCTGGCACGTCAGGGGCGATCGCCGTCATCGCTCCTAGCAGTGGATTGATTGAAATTCACGATTGCCCTACCCGATCTGTTCGTGGCAGCAATGGCAAGCCAAAAGATATCTTGGACTTTAGTGGCGTCGCGAGCCTGTTGCGCTCGTACCGAGGAAACGCGATCGCCGTCATAGAAAAAGTCAGTGCGGGTCTTTTCCGCGCTGACGATGGCAAGTCTGGAGATAAACGCACAGCGATCGGGGCGGTTTCCGCTTCGACGTTTATGCAGAATTTCGGAGCGTGGCAACAGGCTTGTGCCTGCAACGACATTCCCACTCGCCTCGTAACGCCGTCCGTCTGGAAACGCACCGTGGGTCTTTCAAAGGATAAAGCCCGCTCAATTCGGGTAGCAGCGGAGCTATTCCCGCGTGCCGACATTTCCGACAGTCACGATCGAGCAGAGGCGCTGATGCTCGCCTACTATGGTTGGCTAGCCGATGCTGACGCTTTTCTCACCCCGCCCCCAAAACTTTAATCATGACTTTCTCTACTCCCAACACTGCTTTGCTGTCCCGCTCCGAGATTTCCCGTCGTGCCATCCTGGGGATGATTGATCCGTTCGTTTCGACCAAAGTTCGGGATGGTGGCATCAGCTACGGCCTGACCGAGACGGGCTATGATTTGCGGTTGTCCTCGATCGACTTCCGGCTCATCACCGGCAATCTCGATAAACCCATCGACCCGCTCAACTTTGATGCAGGCCGTGAAACGACGCGACTACCGCTTCAGGAGGACGACAACGGGCTGTACTTCGTAATGCCTCCGCACTCCTATGCGCTAGGTGTAGCGGTTGAAAAGCTCGTCATGCCGAACGATGTTCTCGCGATCGCCGTCGGAAAATCGACCTATGCTCGCGTAGGTGTGATCGCAAACATTACCCCAATTGAACCCGGATGGCACGGATACCTGACGTTAGAATTCTGCAACGGTTCAAACGCTCCTGTACGCCTGTATGCCAACAAAGGCATTGTGCAACTGCTCTTCTACCACTGCGAGACCGGAGTGGCGTACAATGGCAAATACCAAGGCCAAGCAAACCGTGTTACGCCCGCCTGTGGTGATTGAACTGCTGTCTAGAACCAAAATACCCTCGTGACGAACAATCACGAGGGTATTTTTTTGAGTGGTCATTAACGGTCAAAGTCGTGCTTTACCAGTTCCTCGATCGCCATTTGGGTGAGAATGTCGTCGTCCACGATTGCCTGTCGCCATCTTTTCCACGCTTGAAATGAGCTGCGAGACACCGCCTGGTATCTGTCTAGATGAGCTAGGTAGCGCTGCACACCGCCAAACACGACAGCCGAAACGAACGCGGCAACGTGCGTCGCCATTGAAATTGCGGCGGCAACGTCGGGAGGCCACGATAGCCGGTTGGATATGATTGCACCAGCTATCGTGGCGAGATAGGTGCTGATGAGGATAGCGGCGATCGTGTGCGGTGGGAACGGAGCTTTCATGGTTTGTACTCTGCGTGAATGTATGTGCGTTTACTTGATGCTGAGGATTTTTGCGTAACTTCGATTCCGGTTCGTGCGAGTAAGGCGATCGCCTGGGGAAGAACTTCAACGGCTTCGTCTGGTATCAAAAAAAACTTGCGAACGCACTTGCCAGGATTGGCGGGCGCTCGCAAGTCGAACAGCAATTTGCTCGGCTAGATCTACGTGGCTCATTTTGATAAAGTCGCAGTGGATACCGTATGTTCAACATCCGGCGTCAAAATTTTGTAGGTAACACCTTCCCACCCTTTTGGAGAGGGGTGAGCGTCTTTACAGGTAAACGTCACCCCTTCGCTTTTTGTTGCCTTGGCGAGCAACGCTTGGAGCATTGCGTCTCCCATAGAATCCGCTTCGACTTCAATATCCCAGTGCTGTAAATCAGTGTCGCGGCACAGGCGACGAGAGAACCCGGAGGCAAGATATTTATGCATCGTAGTCATACGTTACGGGTAAAGCTGCACGTGTAGCTTGGATGATCGTTTCGTCAGCCTTGACGGTTCCGATAATGGAACCTACTAACGCACCAATCGAAGCAATCGCCGCTTTAGTAGAGAGGCTTGACGGGATGACGAAACCCGACGCGGCCAGACCGAAGGCGGTAATGGCAAATGATTTGATTGCGTACTGTTGAACAATGGCTCTCATGGCTTGCTTTCGGGTTTCGTCTAGAGATTGATATCGATTATAAATTGCTTCTACATCAAGAACTGATTGAGGGAGTTGGCCGAACGTTGCCGACGCTCCATTACTTCCTTTCCCGCCGTACCAGCTTGGTCGCCAGAGCCGAACACTGAGCCGGTCAGCGACTCAAACGCCGTCTGCAATGCTGTCGCGTTTGAATCGAGCTGAGAAGCAAACGCAGCCGCATATTGAACAGCCACTTCGTCGGCTAACGCAGCGCCCGCCTCGCTAGCCGATACTCGCAAGTCGGCTGCCCCACGGCTTAGGGTTTCAGCTACTTGCGCCATTGCCCCTTTTGACGGGCTAGCGTCTTGAATTTCGATGGCATCATTGGCGCTCTCGGGCAATGCCATTGCGTTAGCACTAACGACTGACTGAGGCTCGCCTGCGAGAGACGTGATCGCCAATTCTAGTTCTTTGTCGGTACAGCTTTCGATATAGTTGGGAGCCACGCCTTGAATGCCTGCGAGCGCTTCTCGCAGCAAGTCCTCAGTGATCTCGGGATTGCTTTGAGTGGCTCGGGTGACGGCAGTTTTGATTTGCATTTGCGAAACCCTCTTGGGGTGATTGATTTGCTTCTTTGTTCAGTATACACAAAACACGCGACACACACAAATTAAGTGATAGCTTCAAAGAGCGCGGGACGTGTTTCGAGTTTTTGGGCGAGTTGGCGATCACATAACGACTTTGCCCATGCTTCGTAATTGCGCTGAAAACAGGAAAAGTTTAGCTTTTCGTCCGAACATCGCGAGATCGCGCGGGCATAGTCTGTCCAGCAAAAATACTTTGAGCGCTCGCTTCGGACAGCATGTAGAACCCACATCGAGTAAGGGCAGAGGTTTCGCCGTTTAACGCGGGTGCGGGCGTTCACGTATGTTACGAACCGCCAATCGACCGGCAATGAATCAGCAAGTTGCTGCTCTGTTGTGGCAAGCGTGTTTTTGGCAACGCCGATTGTATTGGCGAACGTTTGGCGATCAGTTGCGCGATTTTCAGACAGCAAGCAATCGTGAATTGTCTTTGGCGGCTCCAAGGGCAAGATAATCACGACACTAGATCCCCATAGCGGTCGTACCACTGCACGAGCCAATTTTCAAACAGCTCTAGCATTTGCTCGTAGGTTTCGTTCTTGGCGTCTACACGTTTCAGTCTCATGACGTGAGCGTTACCGTTGGGCAGGGCGAAAATGATTCGAGCTTCGTCGATTAGGTCGTCTCCGATCGCGTGCCAGTATGCGGCAATTTGACAAAGGTATCCAATACACTGAGCCGACGATCGGGCGCGGCGCGAGGCTGGGGCTTTCCAGTCGATTACGACTTTGATGGTTTGCCCTTTCTCTACGATCTCGCCGTAGAAATCGTATGACCCTGCATAACGCAAGCCGCGCAATTCCCCAATGATTTGCTGTTGGCGATCGTAAATGCGCTCAACCTTATCAAGCTCTGGCAGGACGGAAACAAGCCACGGACGATACTGCGGCTCAATTTCACACAGACCTGTGTCGAGGTAGCGGTCAATCGCCGCTTCTACTATGTTGCCTCGCCCCAAGTGGTCAACACCGGGCTTGGAATACGATTGAATGATTGCATCTGTAATGTCGGGCTCACTGCATTTGGCAATCGTGGTGACGCCCGGTAGCAAGCCGATCGGTGTTTGATGTAGGCGTTGACCGCCTACTGTTTTGTGCGTTGCGAGCATGTTTCCTGCTGTCTTGTCTTTCGTTCTTGCCGCATTATACCCCAATAGCGCAAACTCGCGTTACTCGTGAAATTGACAAAAAAAAGACCGCACGAGGTTGTGCGATCAATGGGCTGTGTTTGTGAGCGGTTGAGTTGTGCCTGTTGGTTGATTATGCGAGCTTAGAAAACGAGATTCGCTCCCATGCCGGTCGCCCGAGGTCGTTAGGTTCAAGGCATGTTTTGCACGTAACGACGTTATCGCCCACGACTACGCTGACGCGACCTAGTGCATCAGGAACGTCTCTCAGGGCGGAAAGCAACTCTTGGCATTCGGAGTGCCACCGAATGTGTATTTCGCTCCAGTCGTAATCGATTGCGTCGGGCGGGATTTTGTACCCTGACGCAATCAATTCGTTCGCTGTGTTGAGGACTTTTTCAGCTAAAGTTTGGAGGTGACTGGGTTTACTCATGACTGCATCCCGCGATTCTATCGACAGGTTCGACTCGATGCGATTTACCGCGTCAAGGATAGCCACCACCTGCTCTTTGATGGAGTCGATAGAATCGGCGGGTCTGAGATCTTGGCCACCTTTAGCGAAGAGGACTTCGACGCCGTGCGCTAGCCCTACCCGAAGAACGTCAGCAAGGCTTAGATCTTTTTCTCGTGCAACTTTTTCGACGATACCCATCGTCGTCTTTGTTAAAGTTACGCTCAGTCGTTCGGTCTTAAGTTCGCGATTTCGGGCTGTCATTTGCCTTGACTCCTTAGTTGTTTTTTGAGGACACCCCAAGATTGTGCTGAGGTGTATTATTTTCGTTTGGCGTGAATTGTAGGCGATCGCTCGTAATGCGAGATCGCCTGTTTTGTGGTTGTCTTACGGGCTAAGATTTGCAATCTGCGAGATTAGCCCGTAGTACAGCGGAGGCGGGACACTGTACCCCACGATCGAGCCAGTGACGGCCAACGACTTGGGCATCTGATACCAATCAGGGAATCCACCCCATCGAGCAAGGCAACGTCCATCGGCTTGTCGTGCAATACCGTCGTCGGTGATGATGTCGATAAAGCGATTGCGATCGCTCATCTTGTCCTTTTCGCCGTTATGCCAGTCGCATGAGACGCGCCGTAAAATCGTCCACATCGGTTCATCTTTGGTGAGCACTCGTGGCGTCCCGTTGCGGTAGCCTGAACGCTCGATCAAGAGTGGCGTGGCAGAACCATGGGGCTTGATGGCATTTTTCTCTACAGGTAGCAGTGTCGTCTCCGGCAACTCATAGGCGAACGATTTGATCGCATCCCACCAGCCAATCTTTACCCCTTGAGGTTGGATTTGAGGGGCGAACGCATGGCGAACGGCAATCCCGAAAAATCGGCGTCGGTCTTGTGGTGTGCCAAAGTCCGCAGCGTTGAAGACGGCTTCTTTCACCCAATAACCTTCCGACCAAAGGTAATCACGAATCATGTACCAGCTTTCAGATTTGCGATAGGCTGGAACGTTTTCGATTGTAACGATTCGCGGATGGACTGAGTTGATCGCTCGGGTGACGGCTTCCGCCATTTCCACGTCTAACGATCGCTCCCCTCGATCTCGCTTCGCCAGTGAGAAATTAGTACAGACGGGCGATGCGTGGAAGATGTCGGCACGGGGTAGCTCATCGGCGCAGTCTTGGATCGATCGGCGGATAACTTCATGGCCGTATTCAGCGAAGTTGAGGTCGTTGGCGTCAGCGAGGGCGGCACTAAGGTTCGGCATGGTCGGATCAAATTCGACGCTCGCGATCGGGCGAATTCCAGCCATCACCGCACCGGCTTCGACGCCACCGCCACCGGCAAACGCGGTAACGATGGTTGGGGCGTCAGGGGGAAGGGTTGGTTTCACTCGGCCTCCAACAAAGACAGTTGACCTGACCGACGCTGATCAATCTCGACGTATTGATGGAACTGCCAAGCCCACCACTCAGCAGGTCTTGATAAGTCTGTGGCATCCATCGTTACTGTGCCGAACAAAAACATCGCCAGACGGTGTAACAACGTAGCAGTAGGTCAGGTTTGCAAGACCTAGGTCTTCTGCCCAATCAAAAAGCAGCTTGTACTCGCCCCGATCTTTGGCGACAGTGCCAAGCAAATCAGTCAAAATCTTTTCACACGTTAACTCTTGTCGCAATTCCCACGTAAGCAAGTAAGGTTCTGCAACGTATGCCGAAACTTTAACAATGACTCCATTTTCAATGTAATTATTTGCTTCCTTTTTAGCTCGTTCAATAGCGTGAGCCTCGCTTAGTCGCATATCGAACGCGAACTCAATTTGGTGAATTTCTTGGCTGTCATCAATCCACTCGACACGAACGAAACGATCTTGAATTTGCATTGCTTTTACAAAATAATGGTCAGTGATTGGGCAAGATCAGTTAGTACCTTGCCCCATAAGAACTAATCCCGAATCTGTACCGGCATGACGAGGTGTGTCATTTTTGTGCCCCCGAGGGGGGTAATGATCACGGGTGAAGTGGGCGTATTGAACTGCATTTGCACCTCCGTTGATTGCAGGTTTCGCAGCGATTCCATCACGTATTTCACGTTGAAGGCGATCGTCAAGCCATTGCCAGTCAGTTGGATGTTGAGCGATTCTTTGCCACTGCCCACATCGGCAGCATCGACACTGAGGGCGAGGGTTTGGCTTTTCTCGTTGATCGTAAATTTGACGATGTTGTTCTTGCGATCAGCAATTACCGCGATCCGTTCCAGGGTGCTGAGAAGCTGACGACGATCGACCGTCATCTGGGTGGCGAACTGTTGCGGGATGAGCTGACGATAAGCCGGATACGTCCCGTCCAGCTTGCGGCTTGTAATCCGCTGATCATCCATCTCAAACACCACCTGACTATCGTCAAAGTGCAACTTAACCGCTTCGTCACCGTTCATCTTGGCCAAAGCCCGCTCTAGTTCCCGCAACGCATTCGCCGGGATGGTGACCGCCACATCCTTTAGCGACTCATCCGCCGCTGCATCATCATCGATCGTTTCCACCACCGCGAGACGATGCCCATCGGTTGCCGCAAACTCTAGGCCATGCTGACCCATCGACAAATGAACCCCGGTTAACACCTGTTTTGTCTCGTCACTGCTGGCGGAGAACAATGCCCCGCGCAATCCTTCGGTTAACGTCTCCGCAGCGATCTCGATCGTCTTACCGTCCTCGATCCATGGCAGTTCAGGGAATTCCTCCGAACTCATGCCGCGTAATTCGTAGTTACCGGTTAGGCAGGTGAGCGTCGTCAAGGTGGCGTCCGGCTCATTTTCCAGGGAGATCGGGCCGTCCGGCAGGCGGGATACGATATCGTTTAGCAGTTTCGCCGGGATAGCAATCTCGCCGCTTTCGTCTACCGTCGCGGCAAAGCTGGTACGAATTCCGAGGCTTAGGTTAAACCCAATTAGCGAGACTTGCTGCGTCGTGGAACAAGCCACAACACGAACGTTTGCCAATACCGGATGGGTCGGGCGGGATGGGACGGCACGAAGTGCAAAACTAACAGCATCAGCAAGTTGAGAGCGATTACAAGTAAATTTCATGTTTTGAGTTTTTGGATAGCTTGAGTGATTGCGTCAAAAGCAACAGAGCGGCATTCGGGGCTTAAGTTGAGGTAATCAAATGCGACCTCTGCTCGGTTGATCCGAAGCCGTTGGGTCAAGGCGTTTACGTCTCCAAAGAGGTCAGCGCATCGACCGCGATCATTAGCAAGCGCTTGGCGTCCGAGAGAATCTGGCGGGTGCGCTTCTCCCCCCAAAGCTCGATCATGATCTTTTTTGCCTCACCAGCCTCGCCACATACGGCGAATTGAGCTACGGTCATGGCACTGTCAATCATTTGCAATTTCATATCAACCGGCTGCGGCTCAGGCGTTGGAGCAACTTGATCGCCTAGCGCGTCGCGAGCGTCTTGCAATTCCCAATCTGCTGGGAGGTTGGAAACAAATTGTGCTGGGCATTCGCTTGCCAGTAACGCAGCCTTGATCTCACTTGCACCAGCCTCTCGGACGATCGCCATTGCGATCTCCCCAGACTTGCACATCCGCATTCGATTCTTGATTTTGCCTGACAGAGCCATGCGCCTAACCTTTTGGTTTTGTTCTGACACCATTATACACAAAACACGCAAACTTGATTGATTACTTTGTCTGCGTGTTTTGCGATGGAATGCGGGGCTACATGGCGAACATGCGAACAGCGGACGAGACTTTGACTGGCTGGCCGTTCCCGTCTGTTAGCGTGCCTAGGTGAGGCCAGAACAATGCCGTCCCTAGCTGCATGGTTCCATCTTCGTGATGCGTGAATGTGCGCGTGTAATCAGCGTGTGGCGTTGATTCAGTCGGCAGGACGGTGCTGATGGTCGTTGCGAACTCGATTATCTCGCCTTCCGGTGTGGTTAGTGTTCCGAGGTTCGCATCAGGATGAGCAATTTTCCATGATTTCGCCTTGTCGTCCCAAGCCCAAACCCAATCGACATTAGCTAGCCATGCGATCCATGTAATACCTTTTATATAGGGGTAAGTGGTTGACGTGGCACGCTCTGCAATCGGCTGTGATTCACTTGCTGTAACCGTTTCAGCCGATCCAACTGGTTCGTCGTCGTTGGATTCGTCCGGGGTGATATATTCCTGGTAAGCAGCCTCAAAACGCTTCTGGATTGCGACAACGGTTTCCCCTTCAAATTTGTCTTCACTGAACCCGTACATCGTGGGTTCGCCTTTCTTCCCACGCGATTTGCGGGTGGGGTTGTAGCCCAGGAATCGAAGGCAAGCATGAAGGAAACGAAGCGAATCACGGCGCACTGAAACACCAAAAGCGAGATCTACAAGGCTGCGTTGTTCGCGAGTTAGCGAGCCGTACCAAGCGTCAACATCGTCGCGAGTCCAGTCTTCCGATCTTTCAACCCATTGCATCAAATCAATCTCGGATAGCGCTTTGACTTTGAGGGTCATAAATCCCCAGTCAAACAAGAGGGTTTGCGATCGGTCGTAGGTTCGCAGGCGCTTGGCATCATTCACGAGAGCGTAAGACGGATTGAGAAACGCGACGCGCAATTCAATGCGACGTAGGTAAGCGCGATCGTCATGCCGCACCAAGCGGACGAACTCGGGTGTAATCTCGCGACCGGGAACACGATCTTGCAGTAGCGACTTTTGAGCGCTGTAACGCAATCCAGGATCAACGCAATCACGACGTAGAATCTCTAGTGCGTCTTCACGGTTAAGGCCGCCCGGTGCGTCCGCTTCACGCGCGGCCTCGGCATCAATAATTTCGTCTGCTACGGCTTGACGATCCTCTTCGATTTCGTCGTCCCGTTCGGCCATGATTTTGGTGATAGTTTTGCCGTCGGCTTCCAGCGATTCGTATAGGTTGCCTGCGAGATCAAACTTGGAGCAGTTGGCCGATGCCGTGTACTCACACCACGCCGTGAGCCACGGGTGAGAGTAGCGCTTCGTCACCGGATCAAACAGGCGCATCATGTTCGCTTGGTGGATTTCGTCAGGGCCTAGCCCGTGAGGTAGGCCATAGCGAGAATACTCAAGAATCGCGTGCAAGTTTTCGCGATTCACTTCCGACTGGCGCGACTCCAGTACGGACACAAACGGGCTGTGAGCCGCGTAGGTTTGGCCGCCGATCGCGTTGACAGCGATGAAGCGCTCAACCGGCACGCGGTAGCGACCGAGCATCTGTAGCGCGGCTTGGTGGGTTGTCTCGCCGCCCTGGAATAGGGCGTACACCCGATCAAAGTAGGGAACGGTGATCGACAATCCCGACTCAACCGAGGGCGAGCACAAATAGAAATCGTAGTCGTGAGCCAGGATGAAAGCGTCAGGATCTTGGATGAACTTTTGGGCAAGTTCCTGTAGCTCTTTCCCGTGATCGCCACTCAATACTTTGGAGTCGATGCGTAAAGTTTTCGCGCCAAACGACTTGACTAAAAGCTCCTCAATTGAATGCAGCCAGATCCGTGATGACGATTGAATCAGGCATTTTTTGCGATCAGCAGCGGCAGAGAGTAAGTGCGTTTGCAGTGCCTCGTCACAGCCGGTACGAGTTGCTTTCCCGTTCGAGCCGATTGACCCATCAAACCAGGTGACGGGATAAGCGATCGCGGTGTCGTATTTATTGACGTGCGCGTGAGCCTTGAACTCCTGAGAGGCGATCGCACGCACGGTGCGGACTGATTTTGATGACGCGGCTGCATCAGCAAGAATGATGTGACGATTGCCTCGAAACAGCTCGCCCATCAATCCAAGGATTTCGCAACGGTCATTGGCGTTGATGGTTCCGCCCAGCAGTGCGTGGGGGAACACCGACTCGCATTCGTCAATGAAGACGATTGTGTTTTCGTGACTGCTACCGTCCCACCACGGCATTTCCAATTTTTTTAGGGAATCAGCGCAGAGGAACATGACGCGAGAGTTTCGCATCTGATCCAAACTGGCATCAGCTAAAACAGTCGAGCCAAACTCTGATAGACGCTCAACCGTTTGGCGGCCAAGAGCGTTGCGGTATCCGATGACTAGCACTCGCAGTGTTGAGTCTTCTCGTAACCACTGAGCAAGCAATTCTGTCTTGCCTGTCCCCATCGGAGACTTGACTACGGTAACGCCCTTTTGACGCGGTAGGGCGATCGCACTTGACGAAAGGTAGCGGAGTTCGTGCTCGGTTGTAGGGATATCATCAAGCCCGTCTAGTCGCCGCATTTCGCGCTTGACCTTTTCTGTGAGAATTCGCTTGCGAACATCGCGTCGGGTTTGCCCTGGTTCCCGACGCGATTCAACGTCATCAGCATCCAACACGCAGTTGGCGAACCACGTGTCTACGTCAACGAACTTGATTGAGCTTTTGGCCGCCGGGGTCTGATTCAGGAGATCGTCATAATCAAAGCGAGATTTGTCATACCCGTGACCCCAATCGGCGATCGTGACCTCTTCCGATGCTGCATCCAGAATCGTCAGCGTCTTCCAGTCCCGCTTGGCAACCCCCGAGTTAACGAGCGAACCCGCGTCTGGGTAAAACACGACTGGTAGCTTTTGCCCCGCCATTTTGCGGATCTCTTCAATCTCGCTCATCAGCCATGCAGGGCTGTTGAAGAACTGGCCACCGAAGCAGCCGACGAACACTGTCTCACCATCGAGATGGGCTGAGTAAAACGGTTTCCCTGTGCCTTCGATTAGACCAATACGCTTGACGCGCGATCGGTCAGCAGGCCAGCACACCGTCAGCGGTTGCTCACCTGTTTCCTTGAGGTGCGGTGTCGGTGCGTTCGGGCGTTTCTTCGTGGTGCTGGAAAGGTGCTTGTACTTGCCCCCGCGCTTGTCGTTCATCGCAATCTCGAACGCGAGGATTTGACCTCGTGCGGAGAGCTTGGGCAGGATGTAGCCCGAGCCGGGAGTGATTAGGCAATCACCGTCGATCGAGACTCCGGGCAAATTCGGATTTGTCGGGCGCACCTTTTGCCATTGAGCCACGGTGCGGAACCCAGCCTGAAATGCGATTTCCCAGGAAATACCACGACGCTTCATTTCGTCGCGATGCGCTTGCGACAATTGCAGATTGGCAATGATGTCACGGTAAAGCGAATCGCGTTCTGAAGTCGGCAGGGCGATCGCCTGACGCGCGGATTCTGTTTCCAGTACTTTTTCTCGGTTCTGGCGTCGCGATTCCGCCCAGTCGCGTTTGCGTTGCTCAATCTCTTCAGGAGATAGTGCGTTTTCATCTTTGAGCAGAACGCGAGTGATGCCAGTTGTGTCCTCACAGTCCCAACACATGAAACCGCCTTGCCCAACGGTTAGCTTGCCATCGCACAACGGGCAGTGGTATGCGTGCTTCAGCCCCCGTGGGTGAGACTCCGAGACGTAGGGTTGCAGCTCAACCAGTCGATCTGATAGAATATTAGACATTAGATAACCTCCTGTAACGCGATTCCCCGACGTAACACAACCTTCCCCGGTTGATCTTGGTTGTCCTTCACACTCTTACTTCTGAAATGACCCGCCGTTTCCTCCGGTGGGTCATTTTGTTTTTGTGAATTTGTTCGTGATTTTGATGGGTTCATCCCACTCGCCTCAACCAGGGTTCCCCCATCTTACCCTGATATTCTCAAACTCAAACAAAAAAACGCTGACGATTTTGTCAACGTTTAAAAGTGTCACTTTTTGAGAATCAATGAGAATCAAATCGAGCGGCTGATGATGTAGGCCGTTTCACGAGCGCGGGTGATCGCCGTGTAGCGTAGTCGGTTTCGGGTAGGGAGTTTTGCCCCTTGAAAATCATCGTCAATGACAAAAACCTTGTCAAAAGTTTGGCCGGTGGCCTTGTGTGTGGTTGATGCGTACCCATAAGAGATCGGGTCATGCATGTCTTTGAAGCGGTACAAATCTGACCAGGCGAACCGGCGATCTTGCTTGTTTTTGATGCCCTTGATCACGTCGGTGATTTCTTTGATTGAGCGGTAGTACCAGGCCATTAAATCGTCAGGCAACTGGGTCAAGACGACCTCCTCTCCGTTCGACTTACGTCCGGTGATGTAAAAGACTTTGTTCCAGGCCATCCATTCTTTGATACGCGCGTCTTCGATAAGGGCGATCGTTTGTGGGTTCCATCGCTGTTCGCCAACCCGACGATTTATCACGCGAAACATCGTACCGTTTTGCGCGGCAAAATAGGCTTGATTGATCAGGCTGTCCCAGCGACGAATGGGTTTGTTGGCGAGTAGGATTTCCCCCACACAGTAAGGCTCGGTGAAGCCTAGAAGCTTTGTGCGGACGAATTCGTTGGTTCGCTTCACTGTCGCGTTTGTCCACGCCACAACGCGAGCCGCGCGTGGGTGTGTGGCGCTTAGGAAGGCATCGCGCATCGTGTCGAGGATGTCTTCGCTGCGAACAAATTTGAGCGTATCGTCACCACGGAACATCACCGACAAAGTGGCCGCATTCGTTTGCGCGTTTCGTAAATCACTGCGAATATGAGTGGCGATCGCCAATGCCGCGCCTGAGTAGCGGACAACTTCGGTTAGCGTGTATGACCATGAGATTGAAGGCGAAGCGAATGCCGATGGTTCAATCTCGCCAACCGGCGCGGGCTGTGCCGGATCGCCCATGAATAAGATGCGAGTGTGTGGTAGGGCTTGCTCTTCCAAAAAACGAACGATCTGACGGTTGAGCATCCCGCTTTCATCTGAGATCACCAAGTCAAACAACCCGATATCTGGCACGGTTTCGGGGTCGCGTTCGCAGCGCTCGTCACCGTTGTCATCGATTTCGATTTTGAACGCGCACGCCGCCTGGATGGTGCGGAATGTGCAATAACGCGAGACGCCCGCTTGACTTGCGGTATCTCGCAAAACGTCTAATGCTGCGTGGGTTGGCGCTGCTAGCAAGATTCGGATCTCGTTTCGTTCCTCCGCACGTTTCTCGCCCGTGTGAGGGTCAAGGATGGGGATTGAATACGCCTTGAAGTTGGTAGCAGCATACTCAATCATCTGCATCGAGCATGTGGTCTTACCAGTTCCGGCGTAACCCTGTAACGCTGCGCGTTGTCCCTTGGTGGTGTCATCGTCCCACCAGTCACGAAAGCGATCAAAGACTACCTGCTGATCCGGTGTCAGCGTGATTTTGCTTTCGGCTGCGGTGGCGTCAACGGTGATAGTGTGCGTCATGTCGGTCATTGTGCTGTCTCCCTAAAAAGAGGCCAGGATTGACAATTAGATCAACCCTGGCAATGGTCATTGTTGCGTGAAGGCTAGGCTAGAACGGTAGGGACTGCTCTACCACTTCCGGCACAACGGCTGTGATTGCTTCAACGGAAACAGGAGCAGACTCGACACTGGCAGACGCGATCGCCTTGACCGTGACAGGTTGCTTTTGATCAGGAAGCATTGAAAACCCATCGAAGTTAGGCAAAGGGTTCTCGCTGATATTGCCTTTAACTTTTGTGCGGATAGACTTATCCGTACGACTTTCGTACTCTTCCAAGCCAAGGATATTGAGATAAACTGGACGCGATCGATCTTTGAGTTTCCAGCCATCGTCGGTACGAACGGCTAGCGCTTCACGACCGTTTACGGGTTGCCAGCGACGGCGCAAAACTTGAGTTTCGAGCGTGCCATCCATCCAGACTTGGTCTCCGGTTGAGAGAATGCCGATCGCGCGTGGGTATTTGCCATTCTTGCCGTTGCACATGATGAACTTCATTCCGACAAGCGGAAACGTTCCTAGCCCCAATTCCGCAGCGTTATACGTGTTTCCGAACGACATTGGAGCACGCAAGAACTTGACGGCCAGTTCGTTCGACTTTAACGCACTGGCAAGCATCGGTTTCGTGTGAGGTTCGCGTGAGTTCACGAGAACTGGAATCTCCAGGGAGACTGACTCACCATTGATCACGACAAACGACTCGGCCTTGGCAGGGTAAAACTCGTACTCAACATCACCCAGCGTCGTAGTCTTTGTTTCGGAATCAACGATGATCGAGAACGTAACATCTCCCACAACAACACCAGCGGGCGTACACGTCGCAGGAAACTCGTTACCACCCGACACGACGGCGGGCTGACCATCTTTGCCCAACCCTAAACCAGCAGCCAGGATTTTCTCAACCAAACCGCAGTCGTCGGTGACAACGTTAAACAAATGCTCAACGTTGATCTCCATGTCGGTATCACCGGCCAGTAGGCCGAATGCTTGACCGATCGCGTCAGCATCCAAATCGCTTAAATCATCAATCCCAATGGGGAGGTTCTTTTTGCTGGGGGCGTAAACCTTGGACATTACCGAACTGAGTCGGTCAAAAATGTTTGCGCTTTGCTCAATCGCATTCGTGCTTGCGTCAGTCATCTTGCTTAAGTTCTTGCATTAGTAGTGCCGATTTATTTCGGCTGTGATACCACTATACACAAACGACGCAAATAACGCAACTACTTAAGCTGACTGCTGGATAGCTTTTGCCGTGTGGCTTTGAAGGTCTCGTAGGGAGTAGGTTGTAACAGCGGAGCGCATTTGAAGTGTTGCCCATTTCTTGATAGGCATTCCGCCGATAGTCTCGCACGATCTGAAAGCAAACCGTAGTAGCGCATCGTTTCGACACGTCCATCGCGGGGCGGGAACATGCGCGGAAACCATCGCCTCAATGGGCGTTTCGTCAAACAACTTGGCAATATCGTCGGGTAGCAGCGCCGTTGTCGATTTGGTTTTGTGGGGAATCGTTAGGACTGGCGCAAACAGTCCCGTGCCGGGGTCTGTTAATTTGCCTCGTTCAAAATCTTCGATCCACTCTTCAAACGCAAGACCTAACGCCTGAGTTCGGCTCAAGTCTCCGTACTTTAAGAGTGTTGCTCTTGCGAAAACTTTTAGGGTTGGGCTTGCGACTCGGATCAGCTTCATGGGGTCAGGATAAGTAATGGGCTTCTCCTGAATAACCTATCGTGCATGTATAACGCAAATCACCCCATCGGCATAGTTGGGATTTTGAGCGTTGAGATCATCTGCTCAGTGATGATCGATGCCGCCGGTAACATGCCTGCCCACACTAGGCTAACTTCTGAGCTTGCGTACAGCCCCCGGTAAGTTGAGTAAGGCTGAATTGAGAACCCGGCCTCATTCCACATCTCTCGGACGGACGAATCTTTCATTGACGGGTGAAACGGCACGTGGCCTTTCTCGGCGCAGCCTTGGGCGTGATACGACGTGCCACACTCAGGGCATTCAAGATGTTCAATGCGGAACCCGCCCAAGCTAACCTTTTGGACTCCGTAGCGCATCGCCTCAAGTAGTGGCGAATTCGAGGGAAGAAACGCACTCGCGAGGCATCCCCACGCCCCGCCCTCGGCACGGACGATCGCGCGGTTTTGTTCGCCATAGCCCGCCAAGTCAAGGTACGGCGTCGGGTCGATTTGAATCGCGATCGCGTGAAAGATGATTCCGTGAATCGCTTCGACTTCCCACTCGTGATCAATCATGAATCGATTGCCGACTACGAGCTTTGCCATTTTCTCAATTTCGGTTCTATCCCATCGTTCGGCGTTGTGATTAAGCAGAGTATCCGCCACCAGAATCGGCACGATCGCGACGTCACTTGCTCCGTACGGTTCAGCATTAATCGGGCGGTATTGATTGATGAGCGCCAACGCCTCCTGACTAACTGCGTCAGAAGTTTCGTCATCTTCACTAACTCGACTTTCGGGGAATGGCTGCAAGGTGGGCATGGCGACAAGCTCTCATGGTTCCACCAAATTATCATCGTTTTGACGGTGACGTGATGACCTGTCGCGAGGGCGATCGCCGCTAACCTAAACTACAATCAGCCGCCAAAATTAAGCGATCGCCCAGAACCGTCGGACGTGAGCCCAAAAAACGTTAGACAGCTTGAGGCGTAAGCAGCGCAGCCATTTTAGCTTTGTGCCACGTGAACCACTTACCCTTATATAAAGGTATATACGTGTCATGGCAGAAAACCACTCCGGATCAAAAGGACTAAGACCGTGCCGATTTCCCGATCGTGGGCGAACCTATTCAAGAAAATCGCGAATCGAATTCGGGGCGCAAAACCGAGCAATATTGATCCGCCCGGAACACAGCGACCTGCGCGGAAGGAACGTTGGCACGATACGACGGTTCCGTCCGGGCGGGATTACGATAACGAAATTGACGACATTCCGGTGCGGTCGCCGGACTACGCGATCGCCGTGATGGACTTGTGCCGCAATTGTCCCGAGGCGGCAGCGGCGATCGATACAATCGTCCACGCAACCTTGACCGATCCGACTGGTGATGAGGTCGGCTTCACCGCTACCGCTGACGAGGGATACAGCAACATCCAAGCAATCCTGGATCGGGTCATGAATGACGCTGTGGGTGGCCTTAAGTCACAGCAAGCACTGTTTGACCTGCTAGAGGGTGGTAACGCCTTTGCGACGCCATTATTAGAGGTTGCACCAAACGAGACGGGCTACCGATTGCGCGGCCTATCGTTTCGGCCACCGTGGGAGATGTTCCGGATTGAGGATAAGCACGGGAACTTGCAGGGCTTTGAGCAGCGAGCTTATACGCACGACACCGACGCGGAATTCTACCACCCGCTTGCCTGCATTCATTGGCGGTTCCGTCAACGCAAGCTTTATGGGCGATCGCTCTTCCACGAATCGATCCAAGATTGGGCAGATCTAAAAGAAGTGAAAACAGACTTGATTCGAGGCGCTAGAGCGGTCGGCCTGAATCCGATGGTTCACACGATGCCAGAGGGTTCTGGATCGTTTTACCGTGAAGAGTACCAAAAAGCGCACCAGGCCAGCTTACGGACGGGTGCGGTCGCTCATATCTACCTCGATTACGGCGCGACGGTTGGGCGGGTAAACACGTCCGACCCAGACCTTGAGGCGCTGCAATCGACGATGGAGATTTTGCAACGACGAATCATCCTCAAGTCGCACGTGCCTCCGTACTTGATGGGAATGATGCAAGCAGGAGCGCAGGATCTTGCGACCCAACCCGCCCACCAATTCGCCCGCTTTATCTCAAATTTGCGAATGTGTTTTTCGCAGGGCATCCGGCAGGCGATCGATCTTGAGTTGGCGCTACACGGAGTACCGCGTGAGCAATGGAAATATCAGCTACAGTTTCCAAAGACGGTGATCAACCCGTACGAACCGCAGAGCGATCTCAATAATCCTCAGCTACTCGACACGCAGCCGGATTAGGGGTAGACTGGAATACAAAGGCACGAACAAACATTCGTGTGTGGTTCGCCTCTCTGACGTTCCCGGAAAGAAAAGACAGAGAGGCTAAGTTATAAAATTCGACTCGCTCCTGCGTTGCCCGAGACACTTGCTCTCAGGTTTTGACGTTTCAGGGGCGTTTCGACTTTTAGGCATTTTTGTCAGTATCACGTATGATTGACGCATCTCAAAGAGAACCCCGATCGCTCGACCCCAAGTCACAGGATCGCCGGAACCCGCCCCGAATTCGTTCGGGGTTTGCCGTGTAGGGAGACAGTATGGAAACGCCTGGACATTACCAACACTCACGCTCAACACCGTTCGAGACCTTCCTGAATCACTACGGCGCTGATGCAACGATCGCCGCGTGCCGATTTAATGTATGGAAATACCTAGACCGATTTCAGCACAAAGGGACGCCGATCGAAGATCTCAAAAAGGCTCGCCACTACATCGACTTGCTCATTCAAATCACCGAAAATAATGGCGACTGATCTGATGACGACTGCGTTAAGCGTGAGTGTGCCGCTTTACATTCAGCGTTTTTGCGATCGCGGTTACCCACCCACGCCGAGCGAAATCAGCCGAGTGCAAGATGAAGTATTGCCGATTATCATGGCGGCAGATAGCGAGCTGATGTACAAATCTAAAAGCACACCGTCGGGACGTATCGCTAACAACTTCAACCGCTTGGCCGAGGCGATCGCAATTCTTGCTCATCAACCGGGCGGAATCCATATCTTTGATCACCACTGGCAGGCATGAAATGATACTCCCAAAACTTGACCTAACGTTGAGCATTGAAACTCAGCTCATGGTCGAACAGCAAAAACGCCAAATTGAGAATGCCGACCCGGAAGCCCTGCGAGAAATTTGCAAGTCACTGGTCATTCAAAACGCCACGCTGATGACCGCAGTTCGATCGTTGATGAAACCGGATTGAACAGCACCAAAAAGCCCGCCAATTACGACGGGCTTTTTGGTGGTTATAGGTTAAACAATGAGAGCTGTTCTTTTTGTCCTGCGGTGCGTTTTAGCGCTTCATCAGCTTGGCGTTTTGCTTTGCTTTGGCGCTGTTTGATTTCCTTTTGTCTGGCTTCTAAGTTTTTTCGCTCAATCGTCCAACGCTTTTCAATCGCTTTGTCTAAATCAGGGTATCGTTTAGCCAGAAAGCTTGGGATGCCAAACAGGGCAAAACCTAGCTGAGTTCGTCGTGTTGGGTAGTCGAGTCCTTCCCAATGCATTCCGACGTTCATTCCCGCCTGACTTCTTATCATCAGTGTCCCCGATTCCTCAAGCGATACGTTCATCCCGAGGGATGAAAGTTTATCAAGTATTTCGCCGCTTTCTTCCGTGAAGATTAGGTCGAGAAATTCGTCTTGTGTCATGCTAGTACATCGCCTGTAGCACGCGCTCGGCTACCTCCGGATCATTCCCAAGACAATCGCCTTCGTCGTGAAAATAGCGCGGTTCCTCAGGTATTGCCCAGAATGCTTTCCCGCGTTTTTCAATAATGAAGGGCATATGATCGGGTTTGTCCGCTGCGAGCTGATCCGCGATCGCCTGTAGCTGTTCTAATTGGCTTGTCATTAAATTTCGTCCCATCCTGTGACGCTGCTGCTCATCATGTAGCTGGTAACTTGTGCCTCAAAAAAGTTCGCTTTGGTTGACCCGTCGGCCTTCGTGTCTGCGAATTTTTCGAGATGAGAATACGGGTTTTTGGTGAACACCTCATCAGCGTAAAGCGGCTGTAGCCCGATCGCCCGTAGCCGTTGGTTTGCTAAGTACTTGGTGTATTGTTCCGTGCTTTCTGATGTGATACCGAGAATGTCGTCTCCGATAATGTGGTTCGACCACAAGCATTCGTGTTGCACCGCAGCATCAAACATTTCGTAAACGCGATCAACCGAATGAGTGAATGTTTGCATCGCCTCCGGGAGCATTTTCTGATACAGCCGAACGTGACTCAATTCGTCACGATTGATCATCTTAAAAATGTCGGCACTCCCTGGCATAAGCTGACGACTTGCCAGGTTGTAGTAAAAGCAAAATCCATTGTAGAAGTACAAGCCTTCTAGCAAGTAGTCCGCTACCAAAGCAGTAAAGTAATTCTCTTGCGTTGGGCTGTCAATGTACGCTTGGTACATCCCCGCAATAAACTTGCATCGATCGCGCAATACCGTATCTGTCCGCCAAAAGTCGTAAACATTTGATCGGCGATCGGAAGGAACGATCGTTTCAATCATGTACTGATATGACTGATTATGCATCCCCTCTTGGCTGATTTGTTCTGCCATACACAGCGAAACTTCGGGAGCAGTAACGCTACTTTTAAGATGAGGAATGTTGCAAGTTTGAACTGAATCGAGAAACGTTAGGTAGCTAAGAATCCCGTCAAATGCACGGCGTTCTTTCGGCGTCAGATTGACGTAATCCGTCACGTCCGAGGTTAGGTCAAGCTTTTCGGGAATCCAAAAGTTCTGACGCATTTGCTTGTACAGCCCGACCGCCCAATTGTATCGAACATCGTTGAGCTGCATTAGGTTTGTTGTTTCACCAAACCAGATTGTTCGGTGAATTGTATCGTCGTTTCCGTCTGGGTTGAAAATGAGATTGGGATGCATTGATTCAATCATTAAACTTCTGGGGAATGAGTGTGTACCTGCCAGACTTGTTGCTTAGGATATTTTCTGCCAACGATAACCCGCACATTTGTAGCCATACCGAAAGCTTCTCGCTAATGTTGATTTATGAACATAAACATCTTTGGCCGCCTCCGCAATGGTTGGGTACACTTTTCCTGTGTCCAAGTTCTTTACGGGAGTTCTGCGAGGGGACTGATCTAAGACGTATTGCACGTAATTTTCGCCCAAAAAAGCTGCGACAGCTTCTCGGTCTGCTCCGCACAGCAGAAAAGGATTTCGCTTCGCCACTCTGCGAACTGCTGTTGTTGAAACGCCCTTGTCATAGCCCAGCTCTGCTCGGGATGTGTAGCGCTGCAATGCGTGGTAAGCCTGGTTTCGGCTTACCCCAAGAATTCGCGACCACTGAGCGACGGAAAACCGATCAATCTGCGGACACACAACACGGACATCCTCAGCTTTTGAGACTACCTGAGTGAGCGTCCGATCGTGCCCATCGCGATCGGGGTTTTTCTTTTGCCATTGCAGAAACAATCTCACGGCCTCCTGCGTGCCGTGGTAGCACACAAGGTCGTATATTTTATCCACCTCATCGGCTGTCCAACGCTTTCGAGCCATCCTGCTTAACCCCAAAAGGGCGAAATATACACAACAAACACATTGTACGTTAATGCGCGTCGGGAGTGCTGAAATAAGTGCTGGACGTTGCCGTAGTTGAGTTGTGATGACAGGTCAAAGCATTCCAGGCGATTGCGTCAATATATAGATATCAAACATTTCAACGTGAGTAGATGACAGCACGTAACGTATTGAGTGAGCTTCGATCGCTCTACGCAGACGCGGCGAAAAGCGCGGAAACCCCGATCGCCGATTCAAGCGCTGTGGCCGAAGCTCGGCTCAGTGCCATGTCTGTCGAAGCTCCTGCTTCCCCCCAACCTTTAACGCATTCGGATACCGTAATGGCAAAAGAACCGACAGCACCCCAGGCCGAAGCGGTCGATCCGGGTGCGACAACTGAACCACTGAAGCACGACGCGCCTAGCGGCCTCGATACCGCTAATGATGACGAGATCGTCGTCAGCGCTGAGAACCTGCAAGCGATGGTGAACCTCAAAGCCTCGCAAGCGTTGGCATCGCACAAAGCCCAGATGGATGCTGAGAAAGAACGAATCGAGCGCGAAAAACAGGAGGCGATCAAAGCCGCTGAGTCGCTGTCTCACGCTGTTACCGAAGCCGAGAAACGCGCGGCAAAAGCTGAGAAAAACGCAATGCAACTCGGTCGCGTGTTTGAGGCCATGTCGCACGGTCAAGGCGTGCCGATCGGTGCGCTTGGACATGGGTTCGTTCCTGATGGTCACGGCCCCGTGATCAAAACCGATTCAGTCCCGGCCTACCATGCCGACGGTTTGGCTCGCGATTTCAAAAACCTGTTTGAGAACTCTCGAACGGTGATGGTTCCTGATCGCCTCTCGAACCGCACCTATTCCACTCGTGATACCGCCCAGCTTCGTGAATTTGTCAGCACGACCGATCGCCACGCCCTCCGCTTGGGAATGGAGAAGATGATGGCTCGTGACGGCTTGCTGACCGGCGGTGCTCGCAAGCATGACATTACCGCCCCGGTTGACGTTCCTCACCTTTATCGCGAGTTCATCTCGTCTGAGCTGCGTGAAACGTTTAACCCGCAACGAATCTTTCACCAGTTCGTCAAGCCGTACTCGCGACCTGACGCCGCCCCCGGCCAAACGGTAACGATTCCACGTATCCATCGCACGACCGCTGCTACAACCGCCTCGGCATGGAAGGCGACCTATCGCGGCGCGGTCAACACAAACCGTCAGCCGATCGAATCATCTAGCGTCATCATCCCGATCGAGATGTGGATGATGGGTACGGAGAACGTAGCCCCGATCGCCGTTTCCGAATTCGTGTTTGCCTCGTCGCTGACCGAGCTGTTGTCGGCAGTGAACGAAAACCTCAATCACAACTACCGTGATTGGGAAGACATGGTGATTCGTGAGATTTACTTTAGCTCCACTCGTAAGCTGTACAGCAATGACGGCGCGGTTGTGGATGCACCGGGCAGCGTGACCGCCGGTGGCACATTCACTTACGAGTTCCTGGTCAATCTGTGCGCTCGCATGGCAGAGGAGGGCGTGCCTCCGTACACCGCTGATGGTAAGTACATCCTCTGGGTGTCTCCGAAGCAGTTGGCGCAACTGAAGCTTTCGATCCAAGAAAGCCGCGCACCGAAGGATGACGTAGACATCAAAGCTCTGAGCGAGATGCTCATGCCGTCGATGAGCCTACCGAACCAGTACACGCTGTCGGGTTACTCCGGTTCGTTCGCTGGTTTCCACATCTTCTCGTCTAACGCGGTTGGCGTTGCTGATTCCGGCACGGCTGGCGATATTGCAGTTCAAACTGAAACGACCGGCGCTGGCGCGAAACTCACCCGATCAGCGTTGGCCTTTGGTGGCGCTCCGGTTGGCAAAGTTGATGCCATGCCGTTCGAGATTGTTGAAGACGACTACCACCGCTTCAATAGCGAGCGTTCCTACATCTGGCGTTCTGCGTGCGGTGTTGCCGGTATCGACGTTGACCCCATCCGCACCCCGATCGCGGAAACCGAAGGCACTACGAGCCGCGCATCTGAGCAAGTAGGCGTTTACCGCGTCCATACCACCGACCTACCCGTCGCATAGGCCATGACTTACACCCGAACCGAACTAGCCAATATGAGCGCTAACGAGGTTCGGGAACTAGCGTTAATGCTTGACCTTGAGTACGTCAACAAGACGGAAGCGATCGAACTGATCCTTGCGTCAGAATCGACGGAGCCAACAGAAGATCCGCTAGTTCTCGAACCCGAGCCAATCCCAAACTCCGAGCCCGCTTGCGAAATCAAGCCGGTTGCCTCGCAGTCACAATACCCTACGGAACTCCTGATCCGACTAGGTCAGCCGCTTTGCCGTACTTGTGGCGCTCCGAAGGCGACCGATCGCTACGGCCAAATCGTTTGCGCGGCTGGAAATTCCGACACGTCCCAATGTCTCTTTAAGTAGAACCTCATGGCAGTCTCTATTACATTTGGCAAGCCGCCCGGTGTCTACGTCAGTGAAGGCGCTAGCGGTTTAATTCCCTCCGAATTTGCACGACAAGACCGGCTCTATCTTCTCGGTAGCGGCGCTGGCCCGATCGACGAAGCCGACCCGGATTTGTTCGCAACCCCAACTCAGGTCGTCAGCCTTGACGACGCTCAAGCTCGCTTTGGTGTTGGCAGTGCCTCAACGACCGGGCTATCGATCGGGCTGATCTTCGATATCTTCGCAGCGGCGATCGTTCAGTTTGTCCGCGTTCCCGTTGGTCAGACGATCACGGTGACACCGACTGAAATCCATAACGGTGGCGTTGTCACTATTACGGTGTCTGGCGTTGTGTTCACCTATAACGTGAACACTGTTCACCATGCAAGCGTGTCGTCGTTCATCACTCAGCTTGTAGCAGCGATCAACGACGAAGGCAGTTCGATCAACGGGTTGGTTGTTGCTTACGGCGCAACCGCTACCGACTTCTCCCTGCGATGGGTTGACCCGTCCGCACCGGGAACCGTCACCATTACGGCCACCGGCAACACGGAGATCACCGCCACTGTTGACGCAACAGCCTCAGCGCCTTCGCTAGCCGATTATCTCTGGACAATCGAGAACGCTTTTGATCGAGATGAGCATAGCCAAGGATTCCTAGCTGCCCCTGAAGCGTTCGCCACGCTAGAAGCGAGCGATCGCACAGCACTCCGAATCGCGATGGAAGCTCATTGTGCCGAGGAAGGTTTCGATTGGTGTGCGCTAATCGACGCAGGCGATACGGACATCGCGACGGCTGCGAGTGAATCGGCTGGTTATGCCTCACCCCAAGGTCATAGCACCTTGCCGTTTTATCCGTACTTCGTCACCTTGTCCGGAGGCAATGTTCCGCAATCGGCGGCGGTTGCTGCTACCGCGTTTCGTCGGTGGCGTGAGCAAGGCTTCATCGAGCCGCCTGCTGGTGGTCAGTACCCCGTCCCGGTCGCCGGTCTCACCCGTCGCGTCACGTTTAACGAGTTCTCGGCTCATTACGAATCGCTCAACGTTGCCCGCACCCTGCCGACGATCGGTACGGTGATCTACGGTTCCCGCACCCGCGCAACCGACCCGCGTTTCCTCTGGCTAAATGGCCGGATCATCGCCAATACAATCATCGGCACGCTACGTCGTCCCGCGTTGTGGAACTCGGTTGTATTCAGCGCGATCGACGGACGTGGTGCGCTTTTCCTTCGCATCCGTCAGACGATCGAGAATCTGCTTTATCGTCTCTGGCAAGCGGGCGGGCTGTATGGCGCAAACCCATCAGCGGCATATCTCGTGAATGTCTCCGCATCGAATAATCCCGATTTTGATATCCAGAATGGCGCGGTCAATGCTGACGTATATGTTGCGATTTCGCCCACGCTGGAAAAACTGGGAATCAACCTGATCCGCACCGCGATCGGGCAAGTTCAGGCCGTTGCAGCATCTCTCGATACCAGTCGTTCTAACCTGTAGCCACCATGCCTAGACCCCAAAACGCACGAACCGAATCCATGTTCGTTGTGACGATCTCCGGTATTCCGGGCTATGCCGAATACTGGCAAACCTGCGAAGGATTGGAAGACGAGGCCGACTCGGGAGACACCTACAGCGACGGCCTGAATCGCACACTCAAGAATCTACCTGGCCCGCGCAAAGTAGCAAACTGTACGCTAACCAAAGCGTACGATCATGTTGCCGATCGCGCGGTGATGTCTTGGTACGATGTCTGGTGCGAAGGTGATGTCCCTCCGGTCACCGTCACGGTTCAGCCCGTCCGGTACTGCAACGAAGCACCCGAGCTTGACGGTGAACCCATCGTCCTGCAAGGTTGCCGACCGACAAAGCTGACCCTCCCAAATATCGACAAAAAGTCATCGAACATCGCTATGCTGGGATTGGACTTGACCGTTGAGCGTATCCAGTTTCCCCGCTAATCTCACCCGATAACACAAGATGCCCATTCAACCTTTACCGACTGCTGTTGCGCCTGAGAACGTCGCCATGAACGGCGCTCTTTCATGCGTAACCGAAATCCCGATCGCCACGGTGATCGCAGACGAGAAACGATACCGCCATTGCGAATTAGCTGATTGGTCGCACCTTGTCGAATTTAAGCTAGACGACCGATCGCGCACTCGCCCCAATTTGCTGCATAAGATTTGGTTCCGGGAGCTAACCGGGAAAGACTTCTTTGAGATGGCAAATGGCGACGGCAGCGCGATCGACAAAACCCAATTTGTGATCGCCCGCCTCGCCACTCGCTTTGAGGGGAACTTCCCTGATTTTGGCGAGGTCAACCCGAACGCCCCCACTGAGTACGACATCAAGGGCATTCTGAATCGTATTCCGGCATGGCAAATCACGGCGATCTCAAAGGTCGTCGCGACGTTTCTTGACGCAGATTCCGAGTAACTTTGACGAGCTGTTTTTCGCTCGCGCAACCTACGCTATGAACGGCGGTAGCTTTTGCGGATTGCGAGAATATGAATCGATGCCTGTGTCGAAATGGTTGCAGCTTTTGGGCATCCACAACGACGCGGTAGAAGAACAAAAACGGGCGGCTAAGGGATGAGCCGCCCGTTTTCTTGTGTTGAGATTTAGAGGCTATTCACAAACGCCTAGCCACTCGCATTTCTCTTCAGGCGTGGGTTCTTCGGTACTGGTGGAAACGACCGCTAAAAAGAGCGTGTGGAGCGCGACTAGGGCGGTTAGGGCGAACAGGGCGATTAAGTATTTCATGGGCTGACTAGGGTAAGGAATTCGGAAACAACGGCGCTAGGATCAATCGTATGGAGTCACGTCATCCATTGCCGCGTCCCATGAGTTTTGGCGATGCCAAAGCATATCCCGGCGCAGTTCGTCGCGATTGTACTCGGATTGATTGAGCGCGTGCTTGAGTGAAGACAACTCTTCCTGTAGTTCGACTTTGCCTTGGGTTAGCAGTTTCTCGATCATGGAGTAAACCCAAACCTCGAACGCAGCATTAAGCCACGCAGCCAGTTTTAAGGCGACTCGCGGATGAACCCATGTACCTTGCAGTTGCGGCGTACCACCTTGAACTTGCTGGATCAATTCCGTTATGGGAATTCCCATAACGGGCGAAAGTGCCTCTAGGTAAGCCTTTGTGGATTTCAATCGAAGAAAGTCAGCAAACAATCGACCATGACGCTGACACATTTCTGTTGCGTTCCAGTACCCATCAGAACGAATGGTGATGGGTTTGCCGCTGTCGAAATACTCGCGAAAAACTGATAAACTCATATTGATTGCGTGGTTGGTACACGCATGACGATCGCCTTGGTAATGCCGGATGCTGTCAACATCTGGCTAGGCGATCAAATACTTCATAATTTTACCACGACTTCCAGCAGGGTAAAACCCTATCTAGCTTGGGCAGAAGATTCCCCATATTTCAAAAAACAAACCCCACCGGGCTAGGGCGGGGTCTTCGCTGAATGGGCTGAGGGCGATCGCTAACTCTGACTTTCTGCGAGCATTTCCTTAAAACGCTTCGACAACGCCGCCTCAATATCGGTTCTGAGGATCAGGAGCTTGTCCACATCTTCCGAGGCTTGAATCACAAGTTCCTGGGCGATCGCGCTGTCGTTGCCTGAGAGCAAGTCCGCAATCATCAAAATAGGGTTAGGGTTCCCCGTATTGAGGATAGCGGCTTGCACGATATTAGCGGCAAACGCGCCTGACGATATACCGCCGTCGGCTGTGCCGTCCTCTAACTCAATGGGGATTGGTCGTTCTGACAGCCACGGGTCAAGCGCAGTTAGTACGGTTTCAGCAGTAAGCATAATTAATCCAGCAATCCAAGTTGACGATGTTGATGATCAGGCGACGACGTTTCGTGAGGGTACGCGACCAGGCAACCGTTCACCCGTGAACCGCTGCCGGTTGGGGATTTGAGGCGAGAAAATGTGTAAGCAAACAACCCCGTGGCTTCAGCACCCCAGTCGCAATCACTCCCGCACCAAAGCGCAAACAGGGCGTCACGCGGGTTTGAGTCTCCATTGTTTTCGTAATTGATACGCCCGCACGGGAACGCAATTGCATGGCAATAAGCAGAGGAAAACATCCACGCTGACGATTTATTGTGCAGCAGTCCGGGCAGGGTTAGCGTGATAGCCACGTCAACGACGCCCAAGTCCAAATACTTCCAAAGCTCATCGACAAAGGTTGACCCTTTGCTATATGGCGGGTTCATGAACACTGTATCTGACTCGCTTAGATACGGAGTCCAGTCTGTTGTGAATGTGTTTTGTTCCTGAGTGATTTCGCTATAGGCGATCAAACCCTGCCCGTTTCCAGTGGGGTCAAGCGCGATATCGCCTACCACTTCCTTTACCGCATTGACCACCCACGTCGGGGTGTAACTTTCGTCTCGCGCCATTTCAAAACCTCGCATTGTTTCCCTTAATTATACACAAACAACACAAATGGTTTTGATTGAAATTCGGGGTGATTTTTAGGGGTCGCGCCAGTTGTGCTGAAAATCCCAGAGGATCGGCCAGGACGTTTGCTGCGTAAATGCTTGAGCGATTTCGAGGGTGTGCCACGTGAACCCTTTACCCCTATATAAAAGAATTACATGGTGCATGTGGCAAATATAATGGGGTAAGACAAGAACACAAAAACAGGTAAAGCATGAGAAGACTTTTGGTTGGGGTGACGAGTTTGGCGCTACTGGCGATCGCGGGGTGCGACATGGTAGGCGAGCCACGGCAAAGCGCCTCTGATGTGGAATTGCATCGCGTTCGACATCACGCCCTGAAAGTTCCGGTGATGGTTGAGTATGCCGAATTATTGGCAAGCGTTCAGGAGGCAGGAGGCGTAACGCAATGTCAGCGTCATTTGCCAATCTTGCGAAGCGCGATCGTCTCGTCCTATCGCGAGGTTTCTCAACTGCCTAGCTCGTGGCAACAGCGACGGGTGCAAACCATTTACTCAGTGATGACGCTATGCGTTCCCGACTCGTGTGCAAGCGACGTGAACTTAAATCGGTGCGCTGATGCTCTAGCAGATCTGACCTATTTGTTCGGCGAAGACCCTCGGTTTGATCAAGGGGATGTATGAGCGAAGTCGAATCAGTAATATTTGCCAAGCTGTCGCGTGAGGCTTTGCCGTTTTCCGTCACGACCGGGCGATCGCTATCCAACCTCGAATTTGCTCGCCACGCGGTCGCTCAGTGTTACATCGAGGGACAGCTAAAGCCCATCTTTCTAGAATTGTCAGGAGTCATCACGGACGACGAAGTTCAAGTAAACGAATTGCGCGATCGCGTCATCGCTGGACTCAGTGATCCGCAAATTATCCTTAATTTTGTCTCGCAAGTGAAGGCAAAACTGGACAGCGTTCACCCTAGTTGTGAGTGGAGTCCACTGATCATCGATTGATTCGTGGCCACAAATTCAAAAACGGCTGTGACGTAATCACCCAAAGCGTCACAGCCGTTTTCTATGCCTGCCACGTGACCTCATTACCCTTATATAAAAGAATTACATGGTGCATGTGGATCTCGATTGGCCGACTCTCGCGACAGGTCAGATCAACCCAGCGAAGCGAGTGAAGATGTAATCACCAACCTTGATCGGTGATCCGTGTGGCTGAAACTCAGAGCTTTATTCTTGAGGCAATAGATCGAGCGTCCGCACCTTTGCGACGGGTGAGCGAAGCGTTCGGTCGCGTGAGCGCAGCCGCCGAACAAATGGGCGCTCGTGCGGGGCGGGCTGCTAGCGGGGTGGGCAAGACGTTCGACGAGATGGCAGACGCGGCACAGCGATCGGGCGCAAGGATGCGAGATGTTGGTGCAAGCCTGACGTTAGGGCTGACCGCGCCGTTAGTTGGGGCGGGCGCGTTGGCGGTTAAAGCTTTTGCGGATTACGAACATTCGCTAGCATCGCTCTCTAAGGCCACAGGGTTAACCGGGGCTGACCTAGACACGATGGGTCAAAAGTTCCGGGAGATCGCGTCTAGCGACCTCCCAGTAGCCGCTAATGACCTACTAGCGATCGCGACTGAGGGGGCAAAGATGGGGATTGCGAGTACCGAGCTAGAGCGCTTCACTCGCCTAACCGCAACAATGGCGACGGCGTTTGATATTTCAGCTCAGGACGTGACCGGCCAAACAGCCAAAGTTGCCAACCAATTTAAGATCCTTAACGCGGCAACAGGCGAGCTTGATTTCGCTCGAATGGAGACGTTTGGGGATGCGGTCAACAATATGGCCGACAATATGGCGACTTCGGAGGCAAAAATCCTCGAAGCTGTTTCTCGGATGGCAGGTATCACACAACCATTAGGCTTTGACGAAAACCAAACGGCGGCGTTGGCTGCGGGCTTCACTGCGTTAGGGATGGAGGCGGACGTGGCTAGCCGCGCGGTAAACAGCTCCATGCAACGACTAGCAAATGCCCCGGCGTTGACGGAAGACGCGGTCGCCGCATTGGAAGAGATGGGCTATTCCGCAGAGGATTTACAAAAGCAGTTTTTGGACGGTAAGGGGCCAGAGGCTTATATTGGATTCCTTCAGAAAATTTCAGGCATGGGCTCAAAAGCTATCCCATTGCTGACGGAGATTTTCGGGACTGGGTTTTCCGACGAGATGGCACGCGGCGGCGTTGGCATCGAGCAATTCTCGAAAGCGTTTGGCCTGATGGAAGAGTCGATCTCGGGTGGCGGTGCAACGATGCAAAAAAGCCTAGAAATTATGGGCGGCACAAGCCAAGCTGAATTCCAGAAACTCAAAAGCGCCGCGCTAGACGTTTTGGTCGTGTTCGGTCGGCTCCTAGCAGAAGCCGTCCTCCCCCTAGCAAAAGGTTTGCGCCAAGCGTTGATCGCGATGTCAGAATTTGGGCAAACAAACCCCGGTCTCGCCAAAGTCATTGTTTCGATTTTGGCGATCGCCGCTGCGATCGGCCCCGTCGTTTTCGCCATTGGTACGGTGCAAGGTGCGTTTGCCGCGCTAGGTGTGTTTCTGTCCGGTGGGTTTGGAGCGGCGCTGGTAGGTGTTGTCACGTCATTGACTGGCACACTAGCCGTAGGGCTGACAATGTTTGCTCAGTTTTCAGCGGGGGCGATCGCGGCGATTTTAAGGTTCACTGTGACGGGGGCGGCTCACGTCTTGGGATTTGCGATCAAAGCAACAACCGCGATCGCCCAGTTTGCAATCAAAGCGACGACTTCGCTAATTCAGTTTGCGGCACAGGGCGTCGCCGCGATCGCGCGGTTTGCCGCTTCGTCTATCGTTAGCCTTGCCCAATTCGCGCTTCGGGGGGTAGCCTCCGTCGCAAGCTTCGTGGTTAGTGCGTTAGCTCAACTGGGAACTTTTGTCGTGCAGGGAATCCTTGGGATTAGCCGCTTCGCTACTCAGGGGGCTATCGCATTAGTTCAGTTTGCCGCCAAAGGCGCGGCGGCGATCGGGTGGTTTGTGGTTGATTCCGCCTTGGCGATCGCAGAATTCGTGCTTACCGGGCTAGTAGAGATTGGAAAGTTTGTCGCTCAATCTCTCGTAAGCCTTGGGAAATTTGCGGTGCAAGGTGCAATAGCGCTAGGCAAGTTTGCGATCAATGGCGTCCTCGCGATAGCCCGCTTTGTTGCTACTTCCACAATAAGCCTTGCTTCGTTTGCGGCACAGGGGGCAATATCAATTGCAAAGTTTGTAGCATCAGGAACTTTGAGCCTTGTCAAATTTGCGGCACAAGCGGCTATTACGTTCGCCCCGCTACTCCTGGGCGCAGCAGCTTTGGCGGCGGCTGGTTATCTTGTTTACAAAAACTGGGATGGGATTTCAGAGGTACTATCACGGGCTGAACTACCGAAGGCAGACTCAGCCAAACTCTCGGCCAAGATTGGTATCGAGGTCGAGAATAGCGCCGATATCGTAGAGGCATTATTCCAAAAGCCATTGCAAACGATTGGAGCCATATCTAGCGCTTACCTTGGAGCGTTCTCTGATATCTGGAATGGCTTTTGGTCGAACCTCACCAGCTCAATTCAGATGATTGGACTTAACATCCAATTTCAGCTTACCTCCTGGGGCGTGGCGTTTTCGGCGTTTGTTGCCGGAGTAGCAAGCTGGGTCACAAGTCTAGGCGCATCGATCACTGCGGTCTTTGCTGGGATTGTGGCGGCGTTTGCGGCGCTGCAATCATCAGCGATCGCCAAGGCTTCTGAGATAACTACAACGGTCGTAAATGCTTTCGAGGGAATACGCGCAACGTTCGACGGACTGCGGGAAGGCGCGATCGCCAAAGTTGCCGAAATTCGCGACGCCATTACAAACGCCTTTGACGGCGTGAAGTCTCAAATCCAGTCGGCACTATCATCAATCCCCAACCCATTCGCTAACCTACGAATACCCTCGTTCTCGCGGGGTGGAAGCGTCGGAAACAGCGCTCAAGGTAATATCCCTCAAAGTGTCGCCGGATTGCTGTCAGCAGCTCAAAGAGAGGCGCGTGCTATGCCTGCTGGATCAGCGCTAACCGTGGCCAACACTTCAGAGCTAATTCTGAACCGCGCCCAATACGGTAGCCTTCTAAGTCAACGCGCCCGACCGATCGCGATCGCGCAACGCGAAAACCAGATCGCCTTCGCTACGTTTGCACCGACCATCAACCTGAATGTTGCTCAAACCGGCCAGGTTGATCCTCGCCAAATCGCAAAACAGGTGATGGCCGAATTAGATCGGGAGTACCGCCAATGGTCAGCGGGCATGGCCTAACTTTCTGCCACGTGCACCATGTAATCTTCTTTTATAGGGGGAAAGGCATCACGTGGCACGCTTCCAAAATCGCTCAAAGATTCACGCTACAAACGTTACAGCCGTTTCGCCACACATCGGAAGATGCCCAGAGTCAAACCGCTAAGTTCGCCGCAAATCTCGCCTACTTTTGGGCATATCTTGAGATCCGGGTTGCGCTTTCCCCGCGATCTCGTTTGCGCTTTGGGTGCGTTTTGGCTGCGCTCATCTTGCGATCTGATTGCGCGATCGCCGCGAACGAGTTGCGCTTGTCCTGCGTTTTTGTTGCGCGATCGGTTGCGTTCACCATTGCGTGATTGTTTGCGCTTTAGCGATCCAGCCTGTCGCCATTTTGTCAATCCCAATCAAAAACCATGACTCAACTTTTCCCAGAACCCGGCAGAACAATCCACGACATCGCCGCGATCGCCGGTATCGATTGGCGAGTCATCGCGGAACAAAACGATTTGGATTTGTTCGCAGAACTGCCGATCAATTCCGAAATCCCTCTTGATGTACCGTCGGTGTTGGAGGCGATCACGCCTGCGTTACCGGTGCTTTCAAGTGTGGGTAACACAGTGCGGACGGTGTCGAGCCAAGCCAAAGGTATTTTGTCCCGAGTGTCGGGTGTGGCAAACCAAATCGCTGATGTGTTGCCACCTAGCTTGAAGGGGTACGTTTCGCCCGCGCTGGATGCGATCGCGTCAGTCAACGGAGTCATTGACAACGTGACTAGCGATATTGATTCGTTTTTGTCAGGAGGTGGCGCAAACCAAAACAGCCGCACGTACAATGGTGCGGCTGTGAGATTAATTGATTGGATGTTTAGTCGCTAGGCGAGTGATTCGCCACGCTCCTGAAGCTCATTAACGGCCTCCACCTGCTCTTGTCCCAGCAGATCTAGCCAACACTTGAGGTTGCCTTGAATCTCGACTCGCGAGACAAATCCGGGGATGTACTCAGTGTCGTCGATTCCTGGCTTAATCCGGGCGATGATGCCATTGAGAGCATTGAGGCGATCGCGCAAATCGTTCGTCTTGGTATCTTCACCCCATAGCCCTGACGCATCGTGGTAGCAGGTTTGCGCGTCCTGAATCAAATCCAACAACTCGTTTTCGGTATCGGTAACTTCAATCACGTCGGGTTCGTAGTAATCAATAATCATGACGGTGTCTCGGTTTGGTGTGCAAAAAGCTTGGCAGGCTAGGCGTGAGCAAACACGCGGGATTGGGACAGATTCCGAATCCAGTTGTCCACCGCGATGATGTGCTTGCATCGATGGCTGTTATTGGCCTCCGAATGGCGCACCCAGTCTTCACAAGAGCATCGCGACGGCATCCCGTCATAACTGCGATGCGTGACAATGTGCCACTGGTCAGAACCCTCAGTCTTTGCGTCGTAAAGACCAAGGCAATTCAGATCGTATTCAGCCATCGGCCAAACCTTAACCGATTCCGCACCCCGAACACGCAGAGCGACGAAATCCAAGGAAAATGCGTTAAAGCTCACAAACGTCGCCCAGCCTTTCCCAACGACTAACACGACGTTCTTGGACTCTAGCACTCGCACTTCTTTAATCTGGCTAGGCTTGACGTTGAGGATTCGAGCAGCGGCGGCTTTGCTGGCAGAGCCGGGTGTTTTGACGATTGTGGTTTTCATCTAAAAAAGTCCTTGCGTGGGTCGTCGTTCCGACCTGATGTAGCCACTATACACAAATAACGCAAATAACGCAAGTGGATCTAGAAACTAACTGGAGACAGGTCTACAGGGATTTGAGGCTTGAGATAGGATGGGGATACTAAAGCGAAACGTAAGGCGTATGTCATCTCCCTCAGATCTGGATCGCTCTTATAATTCATCAGTTCGCGTCACCTCGGCTTGGCTCAACGCGATCAACTCGCGCTTGCTTAATGGAGACGGATCGGACTGGCGACGATGGACAGACGCGGATCTAGATGTTTCCCCTGGGAGCTTGTCCGACCGTGTTGCCAAGATTTCAGATCAACTTCGCGTGCAGGCCGGTATAGGGTTGAGCGTATCCGTTTTCCCCGGTCGTGTGGGGTTATCCGATGGAACGACGCTTGAGGTGGGCAACATAGTAGCCTCAGTGCCAGCGTCATTGACGCTGGCCGATGACAGCAACCTTTTTGTGTATGTATCTGCAAATGGCTTAGGCTTTGGCGAGACGTTGCCATCGGGCGCGTTGTTGCTGGCAGCCGCTCAAACAGCGGGCGGGATTTTAGTTAGCCTGGAAGATCGGCGATCGTTGTTCTCTGTTTTTGGCGATAGCGAAGGCATGATCGGTGATCGGCTCGATAGCTTGGAAGCGGTTTCCGATACGCTTGATGGTGCAATCACGACGATCAATCAGTCGATCGATACCATCGACAGCGCAATTACCAACATTCAATCAACTTTTAATTTTAGCGACGCAAGCGGCGGTGACTTCGTTCGGATTGGCGTTGCAGGCGAGTTGGTAGCAGATAGTTTAATTGGCGGCCAGATTGCATCTATTAGCGACGCTATCGACACGCTCGCAAGTGGATTGGCTGGGGTTGAAGAGACGTTGGATTTTGCCGGTGCAACTGCTGGCGATTTCATTCGGATCGATTCGTTTGGCAACCTCGCCGCGCAGACGACAAATCTCGGTGTGATGAGTGTGGGGTTAACCGCACCGGAGGTGTTCACCGTCTCCAGTAGTCCCGTGACCGGATCAGGGTCGCTTGCTATCTCCTTTGCCGGTGGGCAATCCCCTAATCAATTCCTCGCAAGCCCACCGGGAGTAGCAGGCGCAGTGGGACTCCGATCCATCGTTGCAGATGATATCCCCAGCCTAGGCGCATCCAAAATCACGACCGGAATATTAGATCCCGCCCGAATTCCTGATTTAGATGCATCCAAAATCACGACCGGAATATTAGATCCCGCCCGAATTCCTGATCTTGAGATGGCTGTCGCGGTACAAG
>JBIPLY010000639.1:0-2619 GCA_044369385.1 Acetobacteraceae bacterium
GCATCCAAAATCACGACCGGAATATTAGATCCCGCCCGAATTCCTGATTTAGATGCATCCAAAATCACGACCGGAATATTAGATCCCGCCCGAATTCCTGATCTTGAGATGGCTGTCGCGGTACAAGCAAATCCCCCTACTTCTACAACAAATGCAACGTTGGGAGCGCAGATTTACGCAACCAGTAATGATCGAAAGTATTTATGTATTGACGCTACGACTAACGCAAATGCTTGGGCGTATTGGAATCGTGATGGGGTCGCAAGCGGTGGAATTTATACATACCCCGGAGGGACTTTGACAAATGTTGTAGGAGCGGATACTGCCCCAAACAAAGCAATTGCAGATACCGATATTGGATGGGCAATTGGTACAAATTTTGGTACTACAGGATTCTCTAATCCATTTACATCAGGGAAAATAACAGCAACAACTAGCGGCCTATATGACGGTACGACAACTCCTGTTTGGTTGTTTGATCGAGCGCAAGACACAAGCACGGGAGTTCCAGGAGGTTTTCTAACCGATCTCTCTGCCAATGGATTCTTCACTTTAAGATTCACGGGTTACAAAATACAACCGACTTATGTTGCAATGCAGCATAGTAATAATACGGGAGAGATGTTCCGAAATATCACTATTTCTGGATCTCAAAATGGTGTTACCTTCACAAGCTTGATAACAGTTACAAATACATCTGGTGATCGTGCTTGGGTTGCAAGCTCAGTTCCAGGATCAACGCTTTGGACTTTCTTGCGTTTTCAGCAAACGTCTGTAAACTCGTCTGGAAACAATCGCTTTGAAATGGGTGATTTATTAATATGGGGAACTCTTTCTAATGAATAAAGTATTTTGGCGTTGCGGTGATATCGTCACCGACTCAAATCCAGAAAACGAAGCCTACACCGCTTGGTCTGCTGACGAGTCAATCGTTAAAAGATTGATGGCGGGAGAGCGTCCTAAATCTTGGGATATGCTAGTTTTACCTGATCGCCCTAAGTTTCACAAAATGGCAAGCGGGTCAGAACTATGGGCACACATTTCAACACACACACCAGGGTTAGCGAGCCTACTTTACACAGCCCTGACGACCTCTCTAGCCTTCGATGGTATCGCTGTAATGTCGGATATCAAAAACATGATGAAAGGGATTGTAGCGCAGTTAGGGGCGGATCATGCTCTTCACTCAACACCATCAAGTGTGACTATCAACGATCCAACTGACCCTGAAGGTTTACCAATTCCTGATGCAACATTAGCGGATCATCTTGATCATATTTTACGAGAATGCTGGTTTGGGTTTACTTATGCAGACTTGTTAGTGGCAGCCTAAATTTGCCAATTCGTTTCCTGACAGGTCTAAACGATGACTGAATCCCGCCCATAATGAGGAAGACTCTTCATAAAGCAAGGCAGCGCAAAACATGGCCGATCCCTCAGATCTCAACCGATCTTACACATCATCGGTTCAAGTAACTTCTTCATGGCTCAATGCCGTGAGCGATCGCCTACTCAATCCATCCAAAACCGATTGGCGTCAGTGGTCAGACGATGATCTTGACACCTCGCCCGGAAGTTTGTCCGACCGATTTGCAAAATACGCAGATCAATTGAAAGTGGCAGCCACGGTGGGGCGCGTCGTCGCGATCAGCCCTGGCTTTGTTCAGTTGTCCGACGGGTCGTTGCTTGAGATTGGCACAGTGGCGACAGCTACGCCAGCCTCCGTTGCCATCCCAGATAATGCCACGCTAAAGGTTTTCGTCTCGGCCTTGGGGGTGGGCTATGGCGCAGCCCTGCCAGCGGGGGCGCTCTATCTTGCTGACGTGCAAACAGCCGGGGGGTATGTGATCAGCGTGTTTGATCGCCGTTCGTTGATGGGTGTTTTTGCAAGCGAAAATGGAGCCATTGAAGATCGGCTAGACTCACTAGATGACGCGGTGGGGTCTGTCGAAGGCTCTCTTGATTTCGGAGACGCAAGCGAGGGCGATTTTATTCGGGTCGGCTCCTCGGGTCAGCTCATCGCCGATAATGAAGTGGCAAGCGCCTTGCTCACTGAAGAGAAAGATCTATCCAATCTGACCCTGCATTTCACTCACGCGGCCAACCACACCCGCATTACCACGGCTCTCGCTGCTAAAGGTATTTACGCTTAATCATCATGTCAATTCAAGATCAACTAACAGCCAATCAGGCGGCGCTAGACAGCCTCATCGCCGCAACCAATGCCAATCTTGCCGCCGCGTCTAATGCTGCTCAGATTGGCGGGGTCGATGTCGCGAACCTTGATACGATCTCGGATGGCGCAATTTTTATCTACCGATCAATCGCCGATCGCTTTGAAGCGGTCAAAGCGATCGGCGATTTGGCTGGTGCAGCCGATGGCGAAATCCTTCGATGGAGTTCCGCTAGCGGGCGATTTGAGCTAGCTTCTCCCTCAGAAGTATCCCTAGCCCTAAGTGAACTCACTGACGTTGCAGCGGAAGGCATCACTGACGGCCAGGTTCTCAAATGGAACGCCGCGACAAGCCAGTTTGAGCCGGGTGCTTTGGTTGCCGCCAGTGCCGGTGAATACGTCGGGATTGGCAAAATCCAGATCGTGGACGGCGCGGAAATTACGAT
>JBIPLY010000194.1:0-7571 GCA_044369385.1 Acetobacteraceae bacterium
CCGGGATGGATTTGCGGCCGGAGAGATAGGCGCCGGTGAGCGAATCCGGGTGGGCGGCGACTTCCTCGGCGGTGCCCTGGGCGATCACGCGGCCGCCATTGACGCCGGCGGCGGGGCCCATGTCGATCAGGTGGTCCGCGGCGCGCATGGCGTCTTCGTCGTGTTCGACCACCAGGACGGTGTTGCCGAGGGACTTCAGGCGGCGCAGCGTGCCGAGCAGGCGTTCGTTGTCGCGCTGGTGCAGGCCGATCGAGGGCTCGTCGAGCACGTAGAGCACGCCGGTGAGGCCGGAGCCGATCTGCGAGGCCAGGCGGATGCGCTGGCTTTCGCCGCCGGAGAGCGTGGCGGAGCCGCGGGCCAAAGTGAGGTAGTCCAGGCCGACGTCGTTGAGGAACTGGAGACGGTCCTCGATCTCGCGCAGGATGCGCCGCGCGATTTCGGCGCGCTGCGGGGTGAGGGTGGGCAGGACCTGGCCGAACCAGTCGCGGGCGGCGCGGATCGAGAGCTCGGAGGCCTCGGCGATGTGGAAGCCGGCGACCTTGACCGCGAGGGCCTCGGGCTTCAGGCGGGCGCCGGCGCAGACGGCACAGGGTTTTTCGGCCTGGTAGCGCGACATCTCCTCGCGGACCCAGGCGGAGTCGGTCTCCTGCCAGCGGCGTTGCAGGTTGTGCAGCACGCCTTCGAAGGGTTTTTTGACCGCGTATTCGCGCACGCCGTCCTTGTAGGTGAACTCGACCGGCTCATCGCCGGTGCCGCGCAGGATGGCGTTGCGGATGCGCTCGGGCAGATCCTCCCAGGGCATGCGGGTGCTGGCCTTGTAGTGCCGGGCCAGGCTTTGCAGGGTCTGGTCGTAATAGGGCGACTGGCTGCCGGCCCAGGGGGCGACCGCCCCTTCGGCGAGGGATTTGCGCTCGTCCGGAACCACCAGGGCGGGGTCGAAGAAGGTCTCGACGCCGAGGCCGTCGCAGGCCGGGCAGGCGCCGTGCGGGGAGTTGAAGGAGAACAGGCGGGGCTCGATCTCCTCGATCGAGAAGCCGCTGACCGGGCAGGCGAATTTGCTGGAGAAGACGGTGCGTTCGCCGGTGTCGGCGTTTTCCGCATAGACGATGCCGTCGGACAGTGCGAGCGCGGTTTCGAAGCTGTCCGCGGTGCGCCCGGCGATGCCGTCGCGCACGACGAGGCGGTCGACCACGGCTTCGATCTCGTGCTTGATCTTGCGGTTCAGGGCGGGGACATCGGCGATTTCGTAGAGTGTGCCGTCAACCTTCACGCGGGTGAAGCCGCGGCGTTGCAGCTCGGCGAGCTCCTTGCGGTACTCGCCCTTGCGGTCGCGCACGACGGGGGCCAGCAGGAGCAGGCGGGTGCCCTCGGGCATCGCCATGACGCGGTCGACCATCTGGGAGACGGTCTGGGCCTCGATCGGCAGGCCGGTGGCCGGCGAATAGGGCACGCCGACGCGGGCCCAGAGCAGGCGCATGTAGTCGTGGATTTCCGTCACCGTGCCGACGGTGGAGCGCGGGTTGCGGCTGGTGGTCTTCTGTTCGATGGAGATGGCCGGGGACAGGCCCTCGATCGAGTCGACATCCGGCTTGCCCATCAGCTCCAGAAACTGCCGCGCATAGGCGCTCAGGCTCTCGACATAGCGCCGCTGGCCCTCCGCGTAGATGGTGTCGAAGGCCAGGCTGGATTTGCCCGAGCCGGACAGTCCGGTGATGACCGTGAGGCTGTCGCGCGGGATGTCGATGTCGATGTTCTTGAGGTTGTGCTCGCGCGCGCCGCGCACGCGGATGGCGGGGCCATCGATCAGGCCCGGCTTGGTCGCCGCGCGGGGTGGGGGAGTGGTGGCGTCCATGGTCGTCGGTCCCGCGAAAGGGGGGTTGCAGCGGCGCATGCGTTCGCTATGTGTTCACGGTTATATGGGGTTGGGGGGCCGCTTGGGAAGCCCGGGTTGGGAAGCCCGGCCGGGAGTGGTATGAAGCGGATCGGACGGGAAGGACAGGGCAGATGGCGGGCGTGAACAAGGTGATCCTGGTGGGCAATCTCGGGCGGGACCCGGAATCGCGCACCCTGCAGAACGGCGGCAAGGTGGTGAGCTTCTCGATCGCCACCAGCGAGACCTGGACCGACCGTGCGTCCGGCGAGCGCAAGGAGAAGACCCAGTGGCACCGGATCGTGATCTACAATGACCGGATCGGCGAGGTCGCGGAGCGGTTCCTGAAGAAGGGACGCAAGGTCTATGTCGAGGGGGCGCTGGAGACGCGCAAATACACCGACAAGGACGGCGCGGAGAAAGAGATCACCGAGGTGGTGCTGAAGGCGTTCCGCGGCGAGCTGGTGCTGTTGGATGGGCGCAACGACGAGGCGGGCGCGGGCGAAGGCGGCGGCGGGGGCGGCAGCTATACGCCACGCGAGCGGGCCCCGGCCCGGCCGGCGGCGGGCGGGGATCGGCCGGCGGCGCGCGGGCCGTCGTGGGAGAGCACGCCCAAGCGCAGCAGCGACCTGGACGACGATATCCCGTTCTGATCCGGGCGAGCCGGCCGCGTGCGCTGGTCTCCCGCGCGCGCGTAGTATATAAAGAAGCAGCACGCGGCCCGGTTCGGCGAAACGCCTGGATCGGGCCGCGATTGCGTCGGCAGACACGGCAACGGGGGATGGATGGCGCGGCAGCACGACGACTCGCGCGATTTCGTGTGCTTGCCCCCCCTCCCCACAGATGAGTTCCAGCACCCCATGAGCCATACGTGAGCGACACGACCGAAGGCACGCCCCCCGCGGATCCGCCAGAGGACCGCCAGCCGGTGATGCTGGAAGAGGAGATGCGGCGCTCCTACCTCGACTACGCGATGTCGGTCATCGTCAGCCGGGCGCTGCCGGATGTGCGCGACGGGCTGAAGCCGGTGCATCGACGGATCCTGTACGCGATGCAGGAGGGCGGCTACACGCCGGACCGGCCGTATCGCAAGTCGGCCAAGATGGTCGGCGAGGTGATGGGCAATTTCCATCCGCACGGCGACAGCGCGATCTATGACGCGCTGGTGCGCATGGCGCAGCCCTTCTCGATGCGCGTGCGCCTGGTGGATGGGCAGGGCAATTTCGGCTCCGTGGATGGCGATCCGCCGGCGGCGATGCGCTACACCGAGGCGCGGCTGAGCCGGGCGGCGATGTATCTGCTGGCCGATATCGACCGCGACACGGTGGATTTCCAGCCGACCTACGACGAATCGGACAAAGAGCCGCGGGTGTTGCCCGCCGCCTATCCCAACCTGCTGATCAACGGGGCGGGCGGCATTGCCGTCGGCATGGCGACCAATATTCCCACGCACAACCCCGGCGAGATCATCGATGCGACGCTGGCGATGGTCGACGATCCCGAGATCTCGCTGGACGAGGTCATGAAGATCGTGCCGGGGCCGGATTTTCCGACCGGCGGGCTGATCCTGGGCCGCGCGGGCATCCGCAGCGCGTTCGAGACCGGGCGCGGCAGCATCATCCTGCGCGCGCGCACCGAGTTCGAAGAGCTGCGCGGCGGGCGGCAATCGATCATCGTCACCGAAATCCCCTATCAGGTGAACAAGTCCACCCTGCTGGAGAAGATCGCCGAGCTGGTGCGCGCCAAGCAGATCGAGGGCATCGGCGACATGCGCGACGAGAGCGACCGCTCCGGCATGCGCATCGTCATCGAGCTGCGCAAGGATGCGACGCCCGAAGTGGTGCTGAACCACCTGTTTCGCTTCACCCAGCTGCAGACCAGCTTCGGGGTGAACATGCTGGCGCTGGATGGCGGGCGGCCGCGGCTGATGGGGCTGCGCGACGCGATGGGGTGCTTCATCCGCTTCCGCGAGGAGGTGATCCTGCGCCGGGCGCGCCACGACCTGTCCAAGGCGCGCGAGCGGGCGCATCTGCTGGTCGGGCTGGCGATCGCGGTGGCCAATATCGACGCGGTGATCGCGCTGATCCGGGCCAGCCCCGATGCGGCGGCGGCGCGCGAGGCGCTGATGGGGCGGGATTGGCCGGCGGAGTCGGTGATCTCGCTGCTGGAGCTGATCGAGGACGAGCGCAACGAGCTGGCCGGGGTGCTCGGCGCACGCACGGTGCGGCTGACCGAGGAGCAGGCGCGCGGCATCCTGGAGCTGCGGCTGCAGCGGCTGACCGGGCTGGAGCGCGAGAAGATCAACGACGAGATGGGCGAGGTCGCCGGGCGGATCGCCTATCTGCTGGAGATCATCGGCAGCCGGCCGCGGCGCATGGAGGTGCTGAAGGCCGAGCTGATTGCCGTGCGCGCCGAGATCGCCAGCCCGCGCATGTCCAACCTGGTGGACACCGATTCCGACCAGGACGACGAGAGCCTGATCGAGCCCGGGCAGATGGTGGTGACCATCACCCGCGACGGCTACATCAAGCGCACGCCGCTGGAGACCTTCCGCCAGCAGAACCGCGGCGGGCGCGGGCGATCGGCGGCGGGGACGCGCGGCGACGATATCGTGACGCGCAGCTTCAACGGGCACACGCACCAATGGGTGCTGTTCTTCTCCTCGGGCGGCAAGGCCTATCGCGAGAAGGTCTGGAAGCTGCCGGAGGGTGGGCCGACCGGGAAGGGCAAGGCGCTGGTCAACCTGCTGCCCGATCTCGGCCAGGACAGCATCACCACGGTGCTGCCGCTGCCGCAGGACGAGGCGCTGTGGGAGAACCTGCACCTGGTGTTCGCCACCAGGCGGGGCAATGTGCGGCGCAACCGGCTGTCGGATTTCCGCAATGTCCGCTCCTCCGGCCTGATCGCGATGAAGCTGGACGAGGGCGACGAGCTGATCGGCGTGGCGACGCTGCGCGAGGGCGACGACGTGCTGCTGGCGACCCGGCTGGGGCGCGCGATCCGCTTCCAGGCCACCGACGACCAGCTGCGGGTGTTCGCCGGGCGGGATTCGTCGGGCGTGCGCGGCATCCGGCTGGCGGAAGGCAAGAACCCCGACAGCGTCATCAGCCTGTCGGTGCTGCGCCATGTCGAGGCGACGCCGGGGGAGCGCGAGGCCTATCTGCGCCTGGCCAACGCCAAGCGCCGCGGCGGCGACGAGGAGGCGGAGCCGCCGGCCGAGCCGGAGGAGGGCGCCGAGCAGGTCACGCTGTCCGCCGAGCGGATCGCCGAGCTGGAGGCCGCGGAAGAGTTCCTGTTGACCGTCACCGATGGCGGCTTCGGCAAACGGTCTTCGGCCTTCGAATACCGCGCCTCGGGCCGCGGCGGGCTGGGGATCACCGGCATCACCCTGACCCCACGCACCGGGCGCGCGGTGGCCGGCACGCTGCCGTCGCGGGCCGGCGACGATGCGATGCTGGTCACCGATGCCGGGCGGCTGATCCGCCTGCCGGTGGATCAGGTGCGCATCACGGGGCGCACGGCGATGGGCGTCACGCTGTTCCGGGTGGATGCCGGGGAGCGGGTGACCGCGATCTTCCCGGTGATCGATGACGGCGCGGCCGAGGAGGTTGCCGAGAACGCAATTGCCCCGGATATTGTCGACATTGGCGAATCGCCCGACAGCGGCGGGGCCGCGGGCGAGGAAGGAGA
Organism: Acetobacteraceae bacterium; assembly: GCA_044369385.1. GTDB lineage: Bacteria > Pseudomonadota > Alphaproteobacteria > Acetobacterales > Acetobacteraceae > CAMDGX01. The sequence goes on from JBIPLY010000194.1 coordinate 5,561, forward strand.
CGGCGGCAATGGGTGAGCGCATCGGGTTGTACCCGGGCACGTTCGATCCGATCCACAACGGGCATCTCGATGTCATCGCCCGCGGCGCGCGGCTGGTGGATCGGCTGGTGGTCGGCGTTGCCATCAACATCGGCAAGGGGCCGCTGTTCGAGCTTGACGAGCGTGTCGACCTGGTCACCCGCGAATGCGCCGCGATCGCCGAGCGAACCGGCGCCCGGCTGGAGGTGCGCGCCTTCACAGGGTTGCTGGTGGATTTCGCCCGCGATGTCGGCGCGCGGATGATCGTGCGCGGGCTGCGCGCGGTGTCCGATTTCGACTTCGAATTCCAGATGGCGGGCATGAACTATCGCATGCGCCCGGACATCGAGACCACCTTCCTGATGGCCAGCGAGCACCATCAGTTCATCTCCTCGCGCTTCGTCAAGGAGATTGCATTGCTGGGCGGCGACATCAAATCCTTCGTCTCGCCCCTGACCTTCGAGCGCACCATGGCAAAAGTGCGGGCGCGCGGCTGAACCCGGAGAGATCGACATGCATCGCCGTTCCCTGTTGACCCACGCCGCGGTGGTGGCGACTGCCACCGTGGCCGCCGCACCCGTGTTGTCCCAAACGGCCAATGCACAGCCGAAGCCCGATCCGGAGAACACGCTGTTCCTGGACCTCAAGGACGGGCGGGTGGTGATCCAGCTTTTGCCGGACATCGCGCCCAAGCATGTGGAGCGGGTCAAGCGCCTGGCCCGCGACAAGTTCTATGACGGGATCATCTTCCACCGCGTGATCGAGGGCTTCATGGCCCAGACCGGCGATCCCACCGGCACCGGGCGCGGCGGCAGCAAGCTGGGCAATGTGCCGGCCGAGTTCACCCGCACGCGGCGCTTCCTGCGCGGCACGGTGGGCGCGGCGCGTTCGCAGAGCCCGGACAGCGCGGACAGCCAGTTCTTCATCATGTTCGCGCCGGGCTCCTTCCTGGACGGGCAGTACACCATCTGGGGCCAGGTGGTCTCCGGCATGGAATTCGTGGACCGCATCGCCCGCGGCGAGCCGCCGCGCACGCCCGACCGCATCGTGCGCATGCAGGTCGCCGCCGACGCTGGAACATGATCCGCGGAACATGATCCGCGGAACATGATCCGCGCTGATCGACGCGCCGCCCCTGCTCCTCTGCCTGCGTCGATCACGCTCTGAAAAGCTAAGCAACAAGGGATACCGACGATGGCCGACCTGGAAAACACCCTGTACATGGAACTGAAGGATGGCCGCGTGGTCATCGAATTGCTGCCCGACCTGGCGCCGCGCCATGTCGAGCGCGCCAAGACCCTGGCGCGCGCCGGGTTCTATGACGGCATCGTCTTCCATCGGGTGATCGAAGGGTTCATGGCCCAGGGTGGCGACCCGACCGGGACCGGCACCGGCGGCTCGGACCTCGGCAACCTGCCGGCCGAATTCACCCGGCTGCGCGGCTTCGTGCGCGGCACGGTGGGGGCGGCGCGCACCGCGGACCCGAACAGCGCCAACAGCCAGTTCTACATCATGTTCGCCCCGGCCCCGCACCTGGACGGCCAGTACACCATCTGGGGCCAGGTGACCGAGGGCATGGAGCACATCGACGCCATCAAGCGCGGCAGCGGCGGCAGCGGGATGGTGTCCAACCCCGACAAGATCGTGTCGATGAAGGTGGCCGCCGACGTCGGCTGAGACGTCGGCCAGGATGCGTGACGGGCTGCGCCGGCGCGGTCAGGCCACGCGCAGTTCCTCGTAGGACACCATGACGTGTTCGCGGAATGCCGGTCGTTCGGTGAGCGACCGGTAGTAGCGCTCCAGCGTCGGGCGGGCCGGGCGCGCGATGGCGATGTCGAAATAACGGAACAGGACGTGGCCGAGCTGGATATCGGCCAGGCTGAAATCCGGCCCGGCCAGATGGCGGTGCCGGGCGAGTTGTGCCTCGGCGATGTCCAGCGGACGGCCCAGGGCGTCAATCGCCGCGGCGATCGCGGCGGGGTCGCGGGCGTGC
>JBIPLY010000195.1:0-7563 GCA_044369385.1 Acetobacteraceae bacterium
CTGGTGGAGGGGATGAGCGGCTTCGCGGCGATGAACGGGTTTGCCGACCGCGCGCCGGTGCTGCCGCCGCTGGCGCTGGCCGACATGGGGGCCGGGCTGTACGGCGCCTTTGCCGTGATGGTGGCGCGGCGCGAGGTGGAGGCGGGCAGGGCAGGGCAGGTGATCGACCTGCCGCTGCTCGATCCCATGGTCTCGATCCTCGGCCCGCAGGCGGCGATGTTCCAGGTCTCCGGCGACATCCCGCCGCGCACCGGCAGCCGCAGCAACACCACCTCGCCGCGCAACGTGTTCCGGAGCAAGGACGGGCGCTACATCTCGATCTCCGCCTCGATCCAGGCGATGGCCGAGCGGCTGTTCCGCACCATCGGGCGGGAAGACATGATCGCGGACCCCCGCTTTGCCACCAACACCGCGCGGGTGGCCAACGCGGAGGCGTGCGAGGCGCCGATCGTCGCCTTCATCGCCGCGCGCGATTGCGCCGAGGTGCTGGCGATCTTCGCCGCCGCCGAGATCACCGCCGCCCCGGTCTATGATATCGACCAGCTCATCGACGATGCCCATGTGGCGGAGCGGGAAATCCTGGTGGAACTGCCGGATGCCGATCTCGGCCATGTGGCGATGCATGCCGTGGTGCCGCGCCTGTCGGCCACGCCCGGCGCGATCCGCACGCCGGCTCCGCGCCTGGGCGAGCACAGCGCGGAGATCCTGCGCCGGCTCGGCCATGACGAAGCGGCAATCGCGGCACTGGCGGCCGCGGGCGCCGTCGGGGTCGCCGATCAGTAGCGGCCGTTCTCGCGCACCATCAGCGGCACGAAGCCGAACACGCCGGGGCTGTCGGGGTCGACCAGCACGCGCACCGCCTGGACATGGCTGGCGCCGAACACCTCCAGCCGGACGACGTTGGGGATCGGCTTCAGGCGCGCATCCTTGAACACGCCGACCTGGAATTCGTGCTCGTCGCCGTGGATCACCAGCACCGGGCCGGGAAAGTCGCGCGCGCCGCGGGCCACGGCGCTGATCGTGTCGAGAAAGCCCGAGGCGCCCGGCATCACGCCGTACGGGGTGGTGATGTCCAGCGTCTGCGCCTGCCAGGACAGCACCACCGCCTTGCTGCCGGCCGCGCGGGCGCGGGCGAAGGTGTCGTCGATCCAGGCGACATTGGCCGCATTGCGCCGCGCATACTCCTCGGCCGCCCCCGGGCGCGGCTCGAAATTGTTGTTGGAGCCGACGACATGGGCGGTGGCGAACATCACCCCGTTATGGCTCCAGCGCTGGTTCTCCACGAAGGGGGCGAAGCGGTCGGCCATGGCGCGCGCCTGCGATTCCAGCGCCAGCGTCTGCCGGCCGAGCGAGGCTTCGGGATTGGCGAAGAACATCGCACGCAGCTTGGCCAGGCGCTCCAGCGGGTCCATCGCGCCGTTGTTGGCACGGTGGCAATCCGTCCATTCGTTGTCGCCGGGGGTGTAGACCAGCGGCTGGTCGAAGGTGGCGAACTGGTCCAGCACCTTCTGGAAGTTCGCATCCGAGCACAGGGTGGAGCCGGACTTGATGTCGCCGATATGGATCGAGAACGCCGGCTTGGCCGCGTTGATCGCGGCGATCAGGCGATCGAACTTCGCGTAGTCGCCCGGCAGGGTATAGGGCATGTCGCCGAGGGCCACGAAGCTGAACGGCTGGGCGGCCGCCGGGGCCGCGAACAGCAGCGATGCGGCAAGGGCGAGGCGCTTGAGCATGGCGGGACTCCCGGTACGACACGCTGATGGATGGCGCCCCGGCGCCGCCCGCTCAAGGGGGGCGGCGCATTCGTCACCAAACCATCATGCCGCCGCGGGCTTCAGCCGATCGGCGAAGCTCTTGCGGAACTTCATCACCTTCGGCGCCACCACGGCGCGGCAATAGCCGGACCAGGGGTTGCGGGCGAAGTAGTCGTGGTGCTCCGGCTCGGCGGGCCAGAATTTTTCCAGTTTCTCGACCTGGGTGACGGCGGGGGCGTCCCAGATCCCGGCCGCGTTGATCTCGGCGATCATGCGCCGGGCGGCTTCGTCCTGGGCATCGTTGTGGGTCAGGATGATCGAGCGGTATTGCGGGCCGACATCGTGGCCCTGGCGGTCCGGGGTGGTGGGGTCGTGGATGGTGAAGAAGACGCGCAGCAGGTCGTCGTAGCTGACCACGGCATCGTCGTAGGTGACCTGGACCACCTCGGCATGGCCGGTGGTTTTGGCGCAGACCGCCTCGTAGCTGGGGTTGTCGACATGGCCGCCGGCATAGCCGCTCATCACGGCGCTGACGCCGTTGAGGCCGAGATAGACCGCTTCCAGGCACCAGAAGCAGCCGCCGCCGAGAGTCGCCACCTGTTGGGCCATCGTGATCTCCTGTGATAGCGCATAGTTGGGATGGACGAGGTCAATGTCCAGTTGAAGGGAAGACGCCGCATGGCCGGGATCGTGACACGCTTCGAGGATCGCGCCGAGGGACGGGTGGCCACAGTGGTGATCGACAACGCCGCCAAGCTGAACGTGCTGAACACCGCCTTGTCGGCGGAGTTGGAGGCCGCATTCCGCGGCCTGGCCGGCGAGCCGGGGCTGCGCGCCGTGGTGCTGCGCGGTGCCGGCGAGCGGGCGATGATCGGCGGGGCCGATATCCGCGAGATGGCCGGGCTGAACCCCGTCACGGCGCGGGCCTTCATCACCCAGCTGCACAATGTCTGTGGCGCCATCCGTGACCTGCCGGTGCCGGTGATCGCGCGGATGCGCGGCTATTGCCTGGGCGGCGGGCTGGAGGTGGCGGCGGCCTGCGACATGCGCATTGCCGCCGACGACGCGGTGATGGGCATGCCGGAGGTGCGGGTGGGCATCCCCAGCGTGATCGAGGCCGCCTTGCTGCCGGCGCTGATCGGCTGGGGCCGGACGCGACGCATCCTGATGACCGGGGAGACTTTCGACGCGGCAAAGGCGCTGGCCTGGGGCATGGTGGAGGAGGTAGTGCCGGCGGCCGAGCTGGATGCCGCGGTGGATCGGGTGCTGGCCGACATCCTGGCCGGGGCGGGCAATGCGATCCGGTTGCAGAAGCGGCTGATCCGGGACTGGGAGGAGCGCGGCATGGCCGGCGCGATCGCGGCCGGGATCGACGCCTTCGCCGAGGCGTGGGAAAACCCGGAGCCGGGCGCGCGGATGGCGCATTTCCTGGCCAGCAAGCGCCGCGGATGAGCGCGCCGCCGCCGGTTTCGCCGCCGCGGTTCTCGGCAAACGACTGGCCGCGCCTGGGCGACATGCTGGCCGTGCTGCTGACCGTGGCGATGCTGCTGGCCTGGCTGGCGGCCCTGGCGGTGGCCTGGGTGCACTGGACCACGCGCAGTGATCTGGAGTCGCTGGTGCTGCTGGCGCTGGCGGCGGCGGTGGTGGTGACCGGGGCGGGGTTCGTGCGCGCGCTGTATCGGCAGCGCCGCCGCTATGCGCGCCTGGCGCGCGACGGCGCCTGGTGGGTGGCCACGGTCAGCGAGATCGAACGCGGGCATGACCCGACCGGGGTGGCGATCGGGGTTCCGTATCGCTGGATCGTCACCGCCACGGCCACCGGGCCGGACGGGGCCGAGCACCTGTTCCGCGCCGCCCCGATCCGGCGGTTGCGCGATGTGCGCGATCTGCTGGGCAAGAAGGTCTGGGCGCGCGTGGACCCCGCCGATCCCGGCTGCCATGTGCTGTTGCCGCGGGCGCCGGCGGAGTAGGAAAAGTCTTCTTTTTTGTGAACAAAAAGAAGCAAAAAAATTTTTCCCCCTTTGCACCCGGCTCTCCTGGGGGAGCCGGGTGCAAAGGGGGAAAAGTTTTTTGGTTCTTTTTTTCAAAAAAGAACGCGCTTCCTTCCTAGAGCCGTCCGGCGGCGGACTGGCGGGCCATGAAGTTGTCGAACGTATTCTCCGCCACGCGGAACCACAGCACTTCCTCGCGGCGGAAGGCGCTGTAGTGGTCGTTGACCTTCTTGAAGCGCGGATTGGCGGCGGCGACTTCGGCGAAGACTTCCTGGGTGGCGTTGAAGCAGGCTTCCATCACGCTGGCCGGGAAGGGCATCAGCTTCGTGCCGGCGGCGACCAGCTCGCGCAGGGCGCGGGGGTTCTGCACGTCGTATTTGGTCAGCGACCAGTCGGCGGTCTCCACGCTGGCGGACTGGATCGCCTGCTTGAACTGCTCCGGCAGGGCGTTGTAGGCGGGCAGGTTGACGAACAGCGACAGGCCGGTGCCGCCCTCGAACCAGCCGGGGTAGTAGTAGAACGGTGCCACCTTGTTGAAGCCCAGCTTCTGGTCGTCATAGGGGCCGACCCATTCGGTGGCGTCGATCACGCCCTTTTCCAGCGCCGGGTAGATGTCGCCGCCAGCGAGCTGCTGCGGCACCACGCCCAGGCGCGCCATCACCTGGCCCGCGAAGCCCGCGATGCGCATCTTCAGGCCCTTGAGGTCGTCCGGCGACTTGATCTCCTTGCGGAACCAGCCGCCCATCTGCGCCCCGGTGTGGCCCATCAGGAAGGAGGTGATGTTGTAGTCCTTGTAGAATTCGCGCATCAGCTCCAGCCCGCCGCCCTGGCGGACCCAGGCATTGTGCTGGCGCGTGTTCAGGCCGAAGGGCACGGCGCTGTCGAAGGCGAAGGTGGGGTCCTTGCCGACATAGTAATACGGCGCGGTCTGGGCGCATTCCACGGTGCCGTTCTGGGTGGCGTCCAGCGCCTGGAGCCCCGGCACGATCTCGCCGGCGGCGAAGGTGCGGATCTGGAACTTCCCGTCGGTCAGGGCGGCGACGCGCTGGGCGAAGAATTCGGCGCCGCCGTAGAGCGTGTCCAGGCTCTTGGGGAAGCTGGAGGTCAGGCGCCAGCGCACTTCGGGGGCCGTCTGGGCAATGGCGGGTGCTGCGAGGCTGGCGGCCGCGGCGGCGACGCCGGCGGTGCGGACGAGGTTGCGGCGGTGCATGGGCAGGACTCCTGGGTTGGCAGGCGTGTGGTCGCAGATGCGACAAAGCGTGACAATAGCGTCGGGCGCAGGCGCGGCTTGCGTCAGCTCAGCGCGGCAAGAACGCGTTCCGCCATTGTTTCGGTGGGCAGCGTGCCATCCAGCCGCAGCACCGGGCAGGGCAGGGCGGAAAGCCAGGCGCCGTGGCGGGCCAGGCTGCGCTGGTCCATCCCGCCGGCATCGTAGCTCTCGGCCCAGGCGAGGAATTCCTCGCTGCCGGCATGCATGTCGCCGCCCGGGGCGATGCGCGCGCCGAACCTCGCGGCCTCGCGCGCGCGCAGGCGCGCCATGCGGATCGCGGTGGGCACGCGCAGGAAGATCTCCTGGCCGATGCGCGGGATCAGCCCGTCGCCCCAGCCGTCCAGCGAGCCGGACAGTACCCAGCCGACCTGGTCATCCAGCGCCGCGGCCAGCCGGTCCAGCCGTTCCGGCATCGGGCGCGGGGTGGTGAAGGCGGGCTGGGTGCGGTGCCAGAAATAGCTGTCGGTGTCGTGCCACGGCACGCGCAGCCGGGCGGCGAGCAGGGCGCCAAGGGTGGAGACGCCGCAGCCGGAGGCGCCGGTGATGTGAACGCGCGGGGTCATGGGGTGACACGGTTCGGGCGGCGCCGCATGCTCATGGCCATGACCTCCTCTGTTGCAGCGCAGCATACGTCCGATCCGGCATCGATGCCAACGGTGGCCGTGGTGCTGGCCGGCGGGCAGGGACGGCGGATGGGCGGGGACAAGGCGCTGCGCCTGCTGGATGGGCGGCCGTTGCTGGCCCATGTCATCGCCCGCGTGGCGCCGCAGGTCGATGGGGTGGTGATCAGCGCCAATGGCGATCCGGCGCGGCTGGCCGGCTTCGGGCTGCCGGTGGTGGCCGATACGATGGCCGGGCATCCCGGGCCGCTGGCCGGGGTGCTGGCCGGGCTGCTCTGGGTGCGGGCGCATCGGACTGACGTGTCCGACCTGCTGGTGGTGCCGACCGACACGCCGTTCCTGCCGCCGGACCTGCTGGCGCGGCTGCGGGCCGGGCGGGGGGCGGCGGCGCTGGCCTGTGCCGCCTCGCTGGGGCGGGTGCATCCGGTGGTGTCGCTGTGGCGGGTCGGGCAGGCGTTGGCGCTGGGCGCGGCGCTGGCGGGGGGCGAGCGGCGGGTGATGGGCTGGATGGAGCGCCAGGGGATGGCGGCGGTCGATTTCCCGGAATTGCCCGATCCGTTTGCCAATCTCAACACGCCCGAGGAGCTCGCCCAGGCTCAGGGCGTGGCGTGGCGGAACGCATAGGCCAGGGCCGGCGGCAGCAGCGCGCGCCACACCGCCGTCTCGTGGCCGCCGGGCACGGTGAGCAGCGGCCGGCGGGCGGCATGTCGGTGACCCTGCCATCGATTGCTCCGTTCGGGTGGACAGGGTTCGGCGCAGCGGCGATGCTGTCAAGGATTCCATATGCGGGGGGCAAATGACCTGGTCGATCGTGGCGCATGATGAGGCGACCGGCGCGTTTGCGGTCGCGGTGGCGACCTGCAACTTCGCCGTTGGCGCCAGCGTGCCGCATATCCGCCCGGGGGTGGGGGCGGTCGCCTCGCAGAGTTTCACCAATCGCTACCTGGGGCCGGCGGTGTTGGACGGGATGGCGCGGGGGCTGTCGCCGGAACAGGCGATCAAGGGGGCGATCGCGGGCGACGAGGGGCGGGGGCTGCGGCAGGTGCATGCGGTGGACCGGTTCGGGCGGACCGCGGCCTGGACCGGCGGGAATTGCGTGATGTGGTGCGGCGAGCGGGCGGCGGCGGGGGTGAGTGTCGCCGGCAACATGCTGGCGGGGGCGGCGGTGGTGGGCGATACGCTGCGGGCGTTCATGGCCGGGCATGCGTTGGCGCTGCCGGAGCGGTTGCTCGCGGGGATGCAGGCCGGGCAGGCGGCGGGCGGCGATGCGCGCGGCCAGCAATCGGCGGCGATGCGGCTGTTCACCACCGAGGATTTTCCCGACCTGTGCATCCGCGCCGACGACCATGCCGCCCCGCTGGACGAGCTGGGCCGGCTGCTGACACTGTGGCGCCGCGATCGGGCGCCGGGGCTGGCCACGCAGCCGCGCCGGGCCGATCCGGTGGGGGTGGCCGACCTCGACCAGATCGATGCGCGGTTCTTTGCCGCCGGCTCGCCGCTGCGCGTGCGGCGCTGAGTTTTCACCCTTTTTCGGAGAGTTCCGATGCCTGTGACCGCCAAGGACCTGCTCGACGCCGCCAATGCCGCGGTGCCGAAGATCTCCGCCGACGAGGCCCGCGCCCTGATCGCCGCCGGCGCGCTGGTGGTGGATGTGCGCGACGGCACCGAGGTGCTGGCCAGCGGCAAGGTGAAGGGCGCGGTGCATGCCCAGCGCGGGCTGCTGGAGTTCAAGGCCGATTCCGGCATGCCCACCCATGACCCGGAGTTCCGCCGGGACCGCACCGTGATCGTCTATTGCGCCTCCGGCGGGCGCTCGGCGCTGGCGGGCAAGACGCTGAAGGATATGGGATACAGCGACGTGCGCAACCTGGGCGGGTTCAAGGGCTGGGTGGATGCCGGAGGCGAGACGGAGAAGGTGTAGCGCCCGG
>JBIPLY010000578.1:0-7558 GCA_044369385.1 Acetobacteraceae bacterium
AAGGGCGGTGTAGGGAAAACAACAACCTCAATCCATTGGGTTCGTTGGTTGAGTCAGCGATCGCAGAAAGTTCTACTCGTTGACTGCGACAAACAGGGGAGCGCGAGGGAGTGGGGGAAATCCTTGGGGTTTAATATCAGGGAAATGCCCGACTCCAATGACTTGTTAGAATTTCTGCCTAAATTGAGTCGGGAATGGGATTGGATAGTTGTTGACGGCCCTGCGGGGAATAGTGAAGTTTGTAAGTCAATTCTGATGTGCGCTGACTTAATCCTAATCCCGTGTCAACCCACCGGATTAGATTTGAGAGCTTCCAATGAGATGTTGCGGGTTGTGCGATCGCTTCAATCCCTACGACAAGGACTCCCAAAAGCCTATTTATTCCTGAGTCGAGCCAGTACCAATACAACTCTGTATCGGGAATCCTTGGAAGTTCTCAATAATTTAGGCTTTCCCTACTTGAAACAGCACATTTCTAACCGTCAGGCGATCGCAAGGTGCGCCGGAGAAGGAACAACGGTATTTGACCAAAGAATTAAGGACAGTATCAAGGAATTTGATAGCTTATTCTCAGAGGTGACTTATGGGTAAATTAAGTGACTTCGTGAAAACCACCAATTCAGCGATTGAGTGGATTTCCCTGGATTTGATAGATGAATCCTCTTTTCAACCCCGTACTTATTTTGACCCCAGTAAAATCACCCAACTGGAAATCTCAATCAAAGCAATGGGCAACCAACTAGCGGAACCTTTGTTGGTGCGGCGCAAACCAGAGGGGAGATATGAACTTGTAACCGGAGGTCGCAGGTTAAAGGCTTGTCAGAATATGCAGTTACAGCAAATTAATTGTGTGGTAATTGATGTTGATGATAATCAGTTTAGAGAAATTGCGATCGCATCTAACCTGTTGCGCGAGGATCTAAATCCAGTTGAAGAAACTCACGCAATTCTTGATTTGTTGAGTCTAAGGTTGGGATGCGATCGCAAAATTATAACAGCCCATCTTCACAAACTCCATAATAGCAAAAAAGCCACCCGTGAACAGGATGACTTGGAGGAAAAAATAGGCCTGGTTTTTGAGTTAGTCGGAATGACTTACCAATCTTTCTATAAAAATCGACTGCCACTACTAACCCTAGACCCCATTATTCTAGCATCTATAGAAAAAGGATTAATTGCCTACACTACCGCAAGAGCGATCGCGGGTGTTAAGGATTCTGTAATTAGGGAGAAATTGTTGGAAGATGCGATCGCGGGGGCATCACACCGAGAAATTCTGGAGAAGATTAAAAGTCTTAATCCTGTGTTACCTGTGCGGAAACAATTGGATGATGTTCTCAAGAAAACCAAGAAGTCTCAAGCGTGGAATGATCCTGAAAAGGTTGCGAGAATTGAAAGTTTGATTGAGAAATTAATTCAAGAATTAGATAGTTGATTTTTGCAATATTTCGTAGTATAAGTCGAATCTGGAATGCTGCTAAAAAATCAGCATGGTCTACACCTGGATATGTTCAAGTGTTTTTTAACGGGACTCCAACCTGGGAAGATAAAGACATAGCCTTTTCTGATTTTATGAATAAAAACTACCCCGTTTAATTTTTATTCATTTTTAGCGATCGCATTTCATGAAGGAGTGCGATCGCTTTTTAATTAACATTAATTACATCTAAATAGTTGATTCTTTAATCATTTTGTAATATAATTGTAGTATATAAACAAGACAGGAAAAATAGTCGTGAAAAAAAATAACTTGCATTTTATGGCAGGACTTTTCGTATAACTCCACTAAATCGCTAGTGGAGTTTGTGGTTTTTCTATTGTTACTAAACAAAAGAACAAAAAAACAACAACGCAAATGAAGAAATCCCCTCTTAGAGATTAAATCTAAGAGGGGATTTCTTTGTCTTTAGGCTACCCCTTGACAATAACCCCGAACTACCCCATTATTAAATAATTACTCAAGCAACAAAAAGGAGTTAAATTTATGAACGCTTGTTACGATCCAAAAGAAGCGATAAAAAGAATGGAGAAAAAAGGTACAGATAGCGTTTCATGGAAACTAAAATCCATGACAGTAGAATGGAAATGGGTTCTCAGTAAATATGCCAGAAATAACGATGGTAGTATATCGGGAGATGACTCAGGAAAAATGGTGCTTCAACAAATGGTGTGGAGACATGGATCTTCTCCCTATTATTCAATTTGGCATAGCTATTCAAAAGAATGTGTTTAAAATGCAAAAAATCAAAACAGGCACATTATTCTCTGGTACGGGGACAGTTGATTGTGTCCTCCGTGACCTTGATCTCAAATTAAATTTAGCCGTTGAATATGACCCTGAAATTGCTGAAATTTACGCATTAAATCATGGCAGTCAACATCTAAGGGTTCATCCCGTAGAAGAACTGGTGAACCCTCCCGAATTAGATTTTTTATGGTATTCGCCAGTATGTGATAATGCTTCCGACGCTAATCCTAATAAGGCAGAGCAAAAGGAAGATTTAACGGCTATTAATGCAGTATTAAAATTACACCGCGATCGCACTCCTCTAGTGAGTGTCTGCGAAAATGTTTGGGGTTATCGTAAATTTGAATCCTTTAAACGATTAGTTAAGGGATTGCAGGAATTGGGATATTGGGTTTCCCTGGATGCCAAAGATGAACCCTGGAAACTGAATGCCGCCGATTATGGTTCCCCCCAAACTCGGATTCGATTGTTTTTGGTCGCTTCCCGAATAGGGGAAATTAAAAAGCCCCAGCCAACTCACAGCAAAGACCCCGAAAGCGGGTTGTTGCCCTGGGAAGGTTGGTATAACGCGATCGCAGACCTAATACCAACTCTCCCCTATTACGTCCCCCGTTTAGACACAGAAGGTAATTGGATTCAGGGTCAATGGTGTCAGTCCAGAGATAAATATGGAAACAATCCCATATTTCCCGTGTTTGACAAGAAATTCAAGGGTTTAGCTGATTGGCAAGTTAGTCGTTGGCGATCGCATTTTGAAACAAAACAAGGATTACACAAAGTCTCGCTATTAGATTCAAAAAATTCCGGTCGCCCTATCACAGTCAGGTCAGGATGCGAACCATCATTCACTGTGATTGCAGACGGAGCAAGTTCCCATCGGGCAAGGGTAGCTTTAATAGAAAGGGTCGGAACCTCTAGCGGAAAACTTTACGCCATTAATCCAAATACCCCTTCCCATACAATTCGTTCGTTTGGTAGAGGATGCGATCGCCAATGGCACAAACACGATTGCGTTATATTTAACGACTCAGAATCATTCGATGAATTAATTAAAGGCGTTAAGGTATTCCCTTTGGATGCCCTATGCCTAGCGCGATTAATGGGATTAAAAGATTTTAAGTTCCCCCAACGGGGCGAGATTCGTCAGAGTGCTTCGATTGATGCTGAGGTGATTGGTAACGGTGTTTGTTACCAAGTCGCCAGGGCTATTATGCTTCAGGTTTTGAGTGCGATCGCGTAAGTACCTTCTTGTGCTATAAATTAAAGAAGTAATCAAAAATTAGGAGTTAGGTAAATCATGGGAAATATCGAAAAATTTGCTCAACAAATGCAGATCAAAGACTATTGCTATGTCAACGAACTCGCACCGCTAAATCTAAGGGAAGACTACTATTCCGTTGAAACCAAAGATGGCGACATAAAAACAGTTGTTTTTTGTTCTGAGAATGTATTACAGGTTGTTGATAAGGTCGAAAAGCTTCAGTCTACAGGAAAAATTTCCGATTGTTGGATTGTTTTTGAATCCCTATTGCTAGGGGAAACAGTAGAAGCAATTAGAGAACGTTTTTCTGTTTGGTGTGAACAAAGAATCATCCCAATTTTTGACGTAAAAGAAAATGAAAAATTCTATAGCTTTCTAATTCAAAAGGAAGTAGATGATGCGGAATCAAATCCAGACTTGGCGTGGCTCTGATCTCAAATCGTTAGCGATCGCTTAACAACAAAAAACACCCCTAGCAAATTCACTTTTGCTGGAGGTGTTTTTTTTATTTAGACTTTAATCTTCTGCCTTGAATCTTACCAAGTAATCATTCTCAAAACCATAAATGCCATTTTCTATTGCATCGTCCTGAGATATTAAAAGAAAGTATTTAATATGCTCAGGATACTTGATCAGCTTCGGATCTAAAGGTTTTGAGAGATCCACATTTTGCTCGATAACGTTGTGGATTTCGGTTTTCTTTGAAAAATCAATGTCTGGATAGTCCATTACTATTACTTGGTAAACAACTTAAAGATTCTATCACAAATTAAATGGTTTAATAAGAAAGCGATCGCACACAAAAAAGCACCTCTCAAGAAAATAGTTGAGAGGTGCTTTTTATGATCCAATCAAGATTTCGCTCAATATCAGTAGCTATATTAAAACACCCCTAACAAAAATGAATTTGTTAGGGGTGTTTTATTTAATAGTTGTTTTTCGTTAAGAAACCATCCTCGTCAAGAAAATGAACACCATTTTCTTGTGGATTCTTTTGATTAATTAAAAGAAATAGCCCTTAACTTTCTTTTTCCCCTAAGTGAATATCGTTTTGTTTGACAAACTCAAGAAAGTTTGAATTTGATTTTATTTGAGGAAGATTACCGATATTTACTCTATCAGATCCATGATTTTGTTTGACTTCATAGCCAGGGAGTTTCTGTGAGTAAGTCCATCCAATGATCACTCCGTTCTCGATAACGAGATTCTGATGTCGAAGACCCATTTTATTCTCCTTGTTTAATTTAACAAAACTATCTTACCCCAATTAACCCCATAAGTCAAGAATGCGATCGCACAACCAAAACTCTCAAATCAATCCTTGTGGTTTAAAATCTTTATTTGTTGGAACCAAACTTGTGTCAACAATTGAAACAATTGGATCATAACCACAATTAATTAAAACACTCAAAATTGCATTCCGCCAAGCACTTCTAATCGTATCCGGTAATTCCTTCCATTCGGGCATCGGTAATCCCTGGTAGTTCAAGTAATCGGTAACTGCCCCATAGCTGTGATACGCAGATTGAGCGAGTCTGTCAATACCTTTATCTTCAGGGCATAATCCAAACCCCAATCCCAAACCATCTTCCGCCACATAAAACTGATTCAAAGATTGGAGTTCTGCGATTTCTATATAGGTCAATAATCCCGAACTGACATGAATCATAAAAATAAATTGATTTGTTTTGCAACCATTGTAACTTACTGAAAAAGCGATCGCAGGCATCAAAAATGCGATCGCGCCCCAACAAAATACTCCGTACCTACGGAGTGAAATCCTGCGGTAAATAGATTTGCTTAATCCTATCTATTATCTGTCTTTGCTTCCAATCGCTTAACCCAGCATTATCAAGCCAAACCTGGGCCGTTCCTGACAGCGACAACCAAGAATCCTTGATTGCCACAGGATTCCAAGAAATCTCCTTCTTGTTAAAGTGGAGATCGGTAATAATTTGAACTATCTTGTCCATTACCAGAATATTCATTTTAATTTCCTGTTTGTAGACAGGGCTTGGTAGTATCGCTAATTGAATGGCAATATCTACCTTGTCTTCCCCAAACAACTTAATTATTTGGTTAACGCAATCCGGGGTTAACTTATTTAATAACTCACTGTTGCCCGTATTGGATTTCAGATGTTCCTGTAGGCTTTCTTGTTGGAGTCGCTGATAATAATTCGGTCTGTTTCGTCGCGCAGGCGTTTTCTCAATGCACTTTTGGCAGAATCCCGACTTATTGCTTACCCCTAACATTCCCAGGCAACTAGGCTCTTTGCACATCAATCCTGCCGATACTAAGCTAGTTCTCCATAGTCCAGGGGCGTGAACTTTAAGATTATTAGACAGCGTAGCTATCTTAACAGTAGGTGCGGTGGGTGTAGATCGTTCAACATCCTCCGAATAAATACACCTGTTCCTAATGCCCTTTGCATTACTCTTTAAAAGATCTCTTAGTATTTTTCGATCTGGATTCCTGTAGGTAAATATATTGTCCTTGATGTCAATTATCAAGGCGTTGCTTCCATCTTCCAATTCCACAAATTGAATCATGTTCTTTTTAAAATCAACATACCCATATTACCCCAAGCTACATTTAATTAAAATAGAAAAAGTTAAATTCTAGTAAAATGCGAAAAAAATTATTAGGTATCAGCGCGATCGCCTTCTCAATATTTCTCCTGGTTTTAGTTCAACCATCGCTGTCTCAAACAACGGAATCTGCGACGGTGGTAGTTGACTTTAATCAGTCTACGACTCCAGTAACGTCTCAAAGTGGGTTCCTATACGGAATTAATGCAACCCAACCCCCTGACAGTATCATAAAACCCTTGCAGCCGAAATTATGGCGTACTTCTCAATTGGATTTGTACCCTCGAATCATTGCATCGGGCGCTCAATTCCAATTAATCCTGAGCGATACCTGGGGTTATGGTGCGCCGAGAGGATGGCCCTACGAGAATTACACCAAATGGGAGGATCATGTTCGGCAATTAGCCCAACAGAACAAAGATAAGTCTATTTTGTGGGATGTCTGGAACGAACCCGATTTAAGTAACCCATTCTGGGGAGGAACTAGGGAGCAGTTCTTTGAAACCTATAAACGGGCTTACCAAGTATTGCGTCAAGAATTAGGTTCCAGTGCAGTAATTGGCGGCCCTAGTTTTGCTAAATTCTCAGCTTCCGATTTGAAAGCCTTTCTGGATTATTGTTTGGCACAAGGATTGGAAGTTAATTTCTTGTCATGGCACGAATTGAATGATTATGACATTGCTCAAATTAGCGATCGCATCACCTACGCCCGACAAAACTTCCTGAACAATCCCCTGTATCAACCCCTGAAAATTCAGAAGTTGTACACCAATGAGACGGTCGGCCCACTAGCTCAATACCAACCTGGCGATGTGATTGGCTACCTCTCGGAAGTGGAATTGTCGAACGGTTCTGTTAAGGCTTGTTGGGAACCGCTTCAGGGAGGGTTAAATAATTGCTTTAACAATGCCCTAGATGGATTGGTGTCCCCTACCAACTCAAGTCGATTTGCTGTTTGGTGGGCGTACAAATATTATGCCGATGGTGTTGGACAACGAATTAAATCCCAATCCAATAACGTCCGAGTACCTGTATTAGCTAGTAAAAATGGTCAAGTCCTTGTTGGATACATGACATCGGGGGTTAGCCCATTGAAAGCTAAGATTACTCTGGATTTGCGAAATGTTAATGCGATCGCACCAGGGAAACCCTTAACAATAACTATCCTGAAAATCCCCAATTCAGGAGAAACTACTACGGAATTTCTTCCTGTGGTTTTGTCTATACCCATTCCAGTCTCGGTAAATTCCTTCACTTGGACTATCCAAGGTGTTAATTTGCATGAAGGTTATTTAGTTTCTGTTAATTAGTTGAAAAGCGATCGCATTCTTTTATGGAGTGCGATCGCCTTTTACTAATTAAAATCAAACTAATCCTCTGCTGACCATGCTTCTTCAGGATCTACATCCCACCACAATTCGTGGTAGGGCAATGTTAAGGAATCAAAAAAGCCATACG
>JBIPLY010000196.1:0-7523 GCA_044369385.1 Acetobacteraceae bacterium
GCGCCGGACGCCGCGGCGATCAGCCGGATGGACGAGGCGCTGGGCTGGCTGCGGCTGATCCCGGACGACAAGTATGTGGTGCGGCGCATCCTGGCCAGCCGGATGCTGGTCAGCCCGGTGACCGGGCGGCACCTGTTCGCCTGGCGCCGGCTGGGGCTGCTGCTGGGGGCGGACCACAAGGCGGTGCAGCGCTGGCACGGCGATGGGGTGCGCATCCTGGTGCGGGCGCTGGGGGGGGGACGGACTTGACATTTTGTCAAGTTTGCAAATATGCAATCCCATCGCGCCTTGGCGCTGGGATGGAGGTCGGTATTTGAGGAAACCCGGAGGCGCCCAAAGGGCACTGCCAGCCGAGACGGCCGTCATCGCGCGGTTGATGGCCAATCCGCGGCTTTCGCTGCGCTTCACGACCCATGCCCGCGAACAGATGGCGGAGCGCGACGTTGTCGCGTTGGATGTCAGCCGGGTTCTCAGCAAAGGTCGCGTGACCTGGGTCGAGACAAAGAAGGATGTGATCTGGCATGTCGAAGGCAGGGATGTCGATGAACGGATGTTGCGGATCGTCGTGGTGGTGCATGAAACTTACATCGTGATCAAGATCGTGACGGTTATAGTCTTGTAGCGTACGAACCTGGCATCGCAGTGGATGCCGGTATTGGCTGACTGAGGAAGTGAGGTATGACGATGGACCGGGAACGACTGCTGGCGCAGCACGATGTGTCCGACCTGATCGGGTTGCGGGTGGTGGTGGCGAATGCGGCGCGGGAGATCACGGATGCGGACGGTGACGTCAGCGTGGAGGTCCCCGGCATCGACGAGCTGTCGGCGGTGGCAGCGCTGGCGCGGTGCCTGATGCCGCTGCGCTTGCAGGCCAGGGAACTGCGCGTCATCCGGCGCATCGCAGGGTGGAGTGCGGCCGAGCTGGCGGAGCGGATGGGCGAGAAGACGTCGCCGGAGACCATCAGCCGATGGGAGAACGACAGGCAGGCCATGGGCGGCTATGCCGAAAAGGTGTTCCGCCTGGTGGTCTGCGATGCGCTGCGCGACCGCGCACCCGGGGCCGATTACCGCGACGGGGCGATCGCGCGGCTGGTGGTGCTGGACCCCTGGCGGGAGGAACCCGGCTTCGTGGTGCCGGCCATCGTGGTCGATCGGGTGCGGGTGAAGCGCGCGGGGCAGGCGACCTTCAGCGCCTGGGAGGTCGAGAACCGCGAAGCTGCCTGACCGGCTTGCCCCGCCCTACGCCGGCTTGCGCCCGGTCAGCCGGCGTTTCAGCCAGCGCAGCGGGGCGAGCAGGGCGTTCAGGCGCTGGCTGACCTGATGAACCTCGTCCAGGGTGCGCTGCTGCGCTTCCAGCCGCTGGCGCTGGTCGTCCACGCGGGTGGCCAGGGATTCCAGGGCGCGCAGGGCGCCGATGGTCTGCATCGCGGCGTCGTTGATCGCCTGATGCTGGTGCTGCTGGCGGGTGGCGATCAGGCTCAGGCTGCCCATGATCGAGGCCTGGGTGCCGTCCGCCGCGGTCAGGCTGGAGATCTGGCGCATCTGCGCGTCGATCAGGTGGCCGACGGAGTCCAGCATCGATTGCTGCACGCCCTGCTGCGTGCCCATCGCGGCCAGGGCGCCCATGATCGAGGCCTGGGTGCCGTCCGCGGCGGTGATGCTGGCGAGCTGCTGCTGCAGGTGGTCCAGCCGGACGGACACGTCGGCCAGCGAGCCCGGCGGGGGCGGGGTGTCGGCGGGCGGGGCCAGCGCCGCGCCGATTTCATCGAGCCGCGTCTGCTGCGCGCCGATCAGCGCGCGCAGCTCCACCAGGCCGCGCGCCAGGGCGGGATCGCGCGGCTGGCCGGAGAGCTGGATCAGCCCGCCGAGGGCCAGGAAATCGATCATCTCGCGGCTTTCGACCTGCATCGCCAGCAGCAGGCCCAGGCGATGGGCGTCGCGCTCGGCCGCCGCCCATTGGCGCCGGCCGCGGCGCAGGGTGGCGATGAACTCGCAGCCGAGCGCCGGGGTGCAATCGGCCACGTGCCAGTCGATCAGCCCGGCCTCGGCCAGCTCCAGCATGGCGAGCTGGAAGGCGCCGGGGGTGAACTGCCAGGCATGGGCGTCGGTATAGGCGCTGTCGGGGGCCTCGGTGATCTTCGCCGCCTCGATGAAGGCGTCCGAGAGCGGGTTGACCAGGGCGAGGCCGGTGATGGCGTGCTGGCCCCAGGCGCCCTGGTTGTCGGCCTCCGGGAAACCGGCATGCACGGAATAGGCGACCTGGTTGAAGACGGTGCGGCGGAAATGGCGGCCGGCGCCGGCGGGGTCGTAGGCCGCCATGATGTCGCCGGTGGTGCTGATCGGCTTGAGCATGTCGAAGCAGTAGCGCTTGTCCGGCACGGCCAGGGCCAGCACGCCTTCGGGGGCCAGCAGGGTCTGGCAGGACACCAGGAAGGTGACCAGGTCCGGGATGTGCTCGATCACGTGGCTGGCGATCAGGCGGTCGAAGCTTCCGTGATGGGCGGGGGCCACGGTCTGGTCCAGGCGGCCGCCGGCCCAGACCGCGTCGACCACCTCGATCGCGTCGATGTCCACGCCCAGCGGGGTGTATTTGGCGCGCAGCTCCGCCTGGTCGGCGTGATCCACGACGAAGGCGTTCCAGCCGGCGCGCTTGGGCGCGATCGGGGCGTGGCTGGGGCCGATCTCGATGATGCGAGTCGCGGGCGTGGCGTCGCCGAGCAGCAGGCTGGTGCGGTCCATGAGGAAGATGCGGCCCCGGTTTGGTATGGCCGCCTTGGTAACAGGTGCGGGGCCGGTTCGGCCAGCCCGGCGGGGGCTAGGCCGGCGCCAGGCTGACCCTGGCGATCAGGCCGGCGCCAGGCTGACCCGGGCGATCCCGCGCTGCAGGATGCCGAGCTCGTTCGCCGCGGCGCGCGAGAGGTCGATGATGCGGGTGCGGGTGCCGGGGCGGTCGACGATGGTGACGACCACGGTGCGGCCGGTGTCGGCCACGGTCACGCGGATCCGGCTGCCCATCGGCAGCGAGGCGTGGGCGGCGACCAGGTGGTTCTCGTTGTAGCGGATGCCGGAGGCGGTGCGCTTGCCCTGCCAGCGGCGGCCGCCATACCAGGAGGCGACGCCGTCCTGGCGCCAGACGCCCGACGCGTCGGTCCAGACCGGGCCGCGCGGCAGCGGGGTCGGGGCGGGGACGGCGCCGGCGGCGCGGACCGGCGGGCGCGCGGGGGCGGCCAACGCGGGTTGGGCCGTTGCGGGCTGGGCCGTTGCGGGCTGGGCCGTTGCGGGTTGGGCCGTGGGGGCGGTGGGCATGGCGGGCGCCGCGATCAGGGCGGAGTCCTGGCCTTCGGAGGCATGCACGGCGGTGGGCGCGGCAAGCAGCAGCAACACCAGGGCTGCCGGCCTCGCCCAGGGGGCGAATGCCTTGCTGGCGGTGGTGATCATCGTGTTCTCCTTCCTCGTGACCAGGGCCGACAGCAGGCGGAACGTCCGCCCCCCAATCATGATCCCGGTCCGTTGGGGCTGGCCGTATAGGATGGGCCAGCGGCGGTCATAGAGCCGATCATTGCCTGCGAGATCAACCCCTAATCCTTTCATTGGGCCGGATGATGCTGGCGGGGGTGGCGGTCATGACTGAAACGGAGTAAATAATTCGTCTTTGGATTGGTGGGTTACGCAATTGATTTGCAAGCATTTTTGGCGGCTGCAATGCTGCATTGCACAATGAAATTCGGGGGGTGGTTCCTGTAGGATTTTTAACGGCGCAGCGTGCCCGATTTCCGCCACATTCGGGGGTGGCTAAGTTTTTTTTCGCTTGGGCGCATTTTTTCCTTCCCATCCGCCCCGGTTCGGCGTATAGCTTCCGCCATGATCGACGGTCTGTGTGTCGGGGGGCTCCTCCCCCGAACCGCGGGCCGTTTTGCGTTTCTGCATCCAGTTCAAGGGGGGGCGGCATGGCGGCACGGGCACGGCGCGTGGCGCCCAAGGACCAGGGCGCGCTGGCGCTGCCGGCAATGGCGCCGGCGCTGCACGGCTGGGCCGAGCATGTGCTGCGCCCGATGGACTACACGCCCGCGCGACACCACCGCGCGCTGCTCGATCGCCTGGCGCTGATCGGCGAGGGCGCGATCGACCGGCTGATGGTGCTGATGCCGCCGGGCAGTGCGAAGAGCACCTATGCCTCGATGATCTTCCCGGCCTGGTGGCTGGCGCGGCATCCGACCAGCTCGGTGATCGCCGCCAGCCACACCGCCGAGCTGGCCGACCATTTCGGGCGCCGGCTGCGCAACCTGATCGCCGAGGAGGCCGAGGTGCTGGGCTACGGGCTGTCCGGGGACAGCCGGGCGGCGCATCGGTTCCGCACCAGTGCGGGGGGCGAGTATTTCGCCACCGGAATTCATGGGCCGGTGACCGGGCGGCGGGCGGACCTGGTGGTGATCGACGATCCCATCAAGAGCCATGCCGAATCGGAATCGGAGCTGTCGCGCAACCATCTGTGGAACTGGTACCGCTCCGAGCTGACCACGCGGCTGAAGCCGGGCGGGCGCATCGTGCTGGTGATGACGCGCTGGCATGAGGACGATCTGGGCGGGCGGCTGATGGAAGCGGGCGATGACTGGCACCAGCTGCGGCTGCCGGCGCTGGCCGAAGCCGGCGATCCGCTGAAGCGGCGGCCTGGCGAGGCGCTGTGGCCGGAATGGGAGGACGCAGCGACGCTGTCGCGCAAGCGGGCGGCGGTGGGCAGCCGGGTGTGGCAGGCGCTGTACCAGCAATCGCCGACGCCGGCCGAAGGTTCGCTGTTTCCCGTGGCGCGCGTCGGCATGGCCGAGATGCTGCCGGAGGGGGCGCGGATGGTGCGGGCCTGGGACCTGGCCGCCAGCGAGGCAACCTCGGGCTCCGATCCCGATTGGACGGTGGGGCTGAAGCTGGCCGCCTGCCCGGATGGGGCGCTGGTGGTGGTGGATGTGCTGCGCTTTCGCGGCGGGCCGCATGCGGTGGTCGATGCCATCCTGCGCACCGCATCGCGCGACGGGCGGGAGGTTGCCATCGGGCTGCCGCAGGATCCCGGGCAGGCGGGCAAGCAGCAGGTGGCGTGGCTGTCTTCGCAGCTTGGCGGGTTCTCGGTGCTGTCTTCGCCGGAGACCGGGGCGAAGCTGGTGCGGGCGATGCCGGTGGCGGCGATGGTCGAGGCCGGGCGGCTGCGGCTGCTGCGGGCGGGGTGGAACGACGCGTTCCTGGGCGAGCTGCGGGACTTTCCGCATGGGCGCAAGGACGACCAGGTGGATGCCTTGTCGCGGGCGTTCTCGATGCTGGCGCAGGCGGGGCGGCCGGCAAGGCAGGCGCGGGTGGGGATCATGGGGCGGTAGGGGGCGGGGATAAGGAAGCAAGAAAGCGGCCACAAAGGCACAAAGACACAAAGAAGCAAGGCAAGGGAGAAGGGGGGGCTTCTCCCTTCTATTCGTCTTTGTGTTTCTGTGTCTCTGTGGCCGCTTGCTTTCTTTCTTATCTTTCCTGAACGGATAAAAGTTTTTGGTTCTTTTTTTCAAAAAAGAACATCTTTCTTTCTTGGGAGTGTCTGATGTTCTCGACCCTCTGCGCCCATGTGCCCGGCGATCCGCATTACCCGGAGCGCACCCGAAGGCTGAGCATTCTGAAGCGGGTGTTGGACGGCACGCTGTATGACGTGTTGCCGTTCGAGTTCCACGAGGAGCGCGGCGCCGGGGGCGAATACATCCCGCTGCGCCATCGCCGGCCCAGCGTGCGCTATCCGCTGGCGCGCATCGTGGTGGACGATTCGATCTCGCTGGTGTTCAGCGAGGGGCATTTCCCCACCATCGACTGCGCCGACCGCCGGGTGCGCGCCGTCTTCGCCGACCTGGCGCGCGAGACCGCGCTGAACCAGGTGATGATGGAAGCCGCCCTGCGCGGGTCCATCGGCTCCGTGGCGATCCTGTTCCGGGTGCTGAAGGGGCGCGTGTTCTTCCGCGTGCTGGAGACGCCGTTCCTGATGCCGGAATGGGATGCCGAGGCGCCGGACGAGCTGGTGCGCGTCGTCGAGCGCTACAAGGTGCCCGGCCGGGAACTGCTGGCGCGCGGGTATCGCGGGATCGATGCGAGTGCGGAATACTGGTTCCAGCGCGAATGGGATCGCGAGGAGGAGACCTGGTTCCTGCCGGTGGCGGTGGCCGGCGGCGCGCTGCCGGACGAGCGTGACACGGTGCGCAGCGTGCGCCACGGGTTGGGCTTCGTGCCGATGGTCTGGGTGAAGAACCTGCCCGGCGGGCCGGACGGCACCGACTCCGTCGATGGCGCCAGCACGTTTCGCGCCGCCGTTGAGACCACGATCGAGATCGACTACCAGCTCAGCCAGGCCGGGCGGGGGCTGAAATACTCCTCCGATCCCACGCTGCTGATCCGCGAGCCCGCCGGCGTCGAGGGCGAGATCGTGCGCGGCGGCGGCAATGCGCTGGTGGTCAGCGAGAAGGGCGACGCGCGGCTGCTGGAGATCAACGGCACCGCGGCCGCGGCCGTCATCGACTATGTCCGCACGCTGCGCGAACTGGCGCTGGAAGGGGTGCATGGCAATCGCGCCAGCCCCGACCGGCTCTCCGCCGCGCAATCGGGCCGGGCGATGGAGATGATGAACCAGGGCCTGGTGTGGCTGGCCGACAACCTGCGCGTGTCCTACGGCGATGCGCTGCTGGCCCTCGCCCGCATGGTGGTGCGGGCGTCCAATCTCTATCCGCTGCGCATCCTGGGGCAGGTGGTCGACCCGATCCCGGCGGCGACCCGGCTGGGGCTGATCTGGCCGCGCTGGTACGCGCCGACCAGCGAGGATCGCGGGCGTGACGCGGTCACGCTGCGCACCCTGGTCGAGGGCGGGCAGCTATCCCGCGAGACCGCGATCAAGACCATCGCGGACATCTACGACATCGAGGACGTGCACGCCGAACTGGCCCGCATCGGTGCCGAACGCGCGCACGCCCGGCAGGAGGACGCATGAACGACGACCCCCAAGACCCGGCCGCTGCCCTGCAAGCCGAACTGGAATCCCGCATCGCCTCGCTGGAATCCAGCCTGCGCGAGCGCCTGGTGCGCGCCGAACTCAAGGCCCACGCCGTGCGCGCGGGCATGGTCGACCTGGACGGGCTCAAGCTGCTCGATACCTCCGCCCTGTCGCTGAACGAACAGGACGAAGTGGTCGGCGCCGAAACCCTGATGGCCGAAGCCCGCCGCGCCAAACCCTGGCTGTTCGGCGGCGCCTCCACATCCTCGCCCGCCTCGGCACCGCCGGCCCAAGCCCCCCGCGCCAAACTCGCCACCGAAATGTCCGACACCGAATGGCGCGCGGCCCGGGCGGAGATGCTGCGGCGGCTTTGAGGAAGGAAGGCTGGGGCTTTGCCCCAGACCCCACCAGGGGCCAAGCCCCTGGACCTTATTCATTCCGCCTGCGGCGGGGAGGGGCCATCCGGGCGCTCCGAACCGCTGTGATGGCCCCTCCCCGCCGCAGGCGGAAACGGACGGGGGTC
>JBIPLY010000019.1:0-21534 GCA_044369385.1 Acetobacteraceae bacterium
GGGCGAGGCCAAGGAGATCTCCGGCATCAAGAAGCTGGGTGAGCACGAGGTGCAGATCACCTTCACCCAGAAGGTCGAGCCCGGCTTCCTGTTCTACAACATGACCACCTCGATCCTGCCGAAGGAAGAGGTGGAGAAGCCGACATGGGCGACCAACCCCGTGGGCCTCGGGCCGTTCAAGTTCAAGGAGCACATCCCCGGCTCGCGCCTGGTGGCCGAGCGCTGGGACAAGTTCTACAAGCCCGGCATGCCGTATCTGGACCGGGTGGAATTCCCGATCATGGCCGAGGCCTCGGCGCGCGACATCGCGTTCCGCAACAAGGAGGTCGACACCTCGATCCTCGGGCCGGTGCAGTATGTGGCGTACAACAACGACGCCAACCTGAAGAAGAACATCCTGGAAGTGGCGGAGGTCTTCACCCGCTCGATGGTCATGCACCACGAGAAGAAGCCGTTCGACGACGTGCGCGTGCGCCAGGCGATCAACCACGCCATCAACACCAAGATCATCGTGGAGCGGCTGGCCCGCAACAAGGCCTATGTCGCCACCTCCTGGCTGCCGATCACCGTGCCCGGCTACGACCCGGACATGAAGCCGTACGCCTATGACCCCGCCAAGGCGAAGGCGCTGCTGGCCGAGGCCGGCTACCCGAACGGCTTCGAGTTCGAGTGGACCACCAGCCAGAACGAAAGCTGGGGCCTGCCGATCGTCGAGGCGGTGATCCCGATGCTGGCCCAGGTTGGCATCAAGGTGAAGACCAAGGTGGTGGAGGTCGCCGTGCTGACCGACATCGCGCTGAAGGGCGAGTTCCAGGCCTATATCGGCTCCAGCCAGACCGGTCCGGACCCGCTGCAGACCCTGCGCTGCTACCACTCCGCCACGCCGCGCACCTCGTGCAACGTCACCGGCTACAAGAACGCCGACTACGACAAGCTGCTGGACGAGGCCGGCACCACGGACGACCCGGCCAAGAAGCTGGCGCTGCTGAAGCAGGCCAACCGGCATCTGTACGACGCCGCCCCGGTGTGGTTCTTCAACTACAACAAGGCGGCGCTGGCCTATCAGCCCTGGGTTCACGGCCTGCTGGGCAACCCGACCGAGCTGGTGCACCAATACCCCGAGTTCATCTGGGTCGACGCCACCTCCCCCGCGAAGTGATCCACCTCGCGGCCTGACCACCTCCCCCTCCCTCGCCGCCGCTGCGCGGGGGAGGGGCTGAAGGCTTTCAAATGACCGGTTTCGTGATCCGCCGCGTGCTGCAGATGGTGCCCATGCTGGTCGCCATCGCCCTGCTCATCTTCATCCTGTTCAGCGTCATCCCCGGCAGCTTCGCCACCGGCCAGCAGGACGAGGGCCTGGGCCTGGATATGGCCGTGGTGGCCCGCATGCGCGCCGAGCTGGGGCTGGACGATCCGCTGCACGTTCGCTTCGGCAAGTATCTCGGCCAGCTCGCCACCTTCGATCTCGGCCTGTCGTTCCGCTCGCGTCAGCCGGTGGCCGACATGATCAACGCGCGCATCTGGCCGTCGCTGAACCTGACCTTCGCGGCCATGGGCTTTGCCATCGCGCTGGGCCTGCCGATCGGCTTCGTTGCGGCATTGCGGCCGGGCAGCCTGGCCGATCTCGGGCTGATGGTGATTGCGGTCTCCGGCCTGTCGTTGCCGAAGTTCTGGCTCGGCATCCTGTTGATGTATCTGTTCGCGCTCACGCTCGGCTGGTTTCCCAGCTTCGGCTATGGCGATGGCGGCCTGTGGCACCTGACCCTGCCGGCGATCGCGCTGGGCGTCAGCCCGATGGCGCTGCTTGCGCGCACCACACGCGCCGCTGTGCTCGACATCTTGAACGCCGATTTCGTCCGCACCGCGCGGTCCAAGGGCATGAGCGAGTTCCGCGTGGTAATCTGGCACGTGCTGCGCAACGCGCTGGTGCTGGTGCTGACCACGATCGGCCTGCAGTTCGGCTCGCTGCTGGGCCAGGCGGTGGTGGTCGAGAAGCTGTTCGCCTGGCCTGGCATCGGCTCCCTGCTGGTCGACAGTGTGTTCCAGCGCGATATCCCCGCCGTTCAGGGCTGCATCCTGGTCATCACCCTGTTCTTCCTGGTGATCAACACCGCGGTCGACATCGCCTACAAGCTGATCGACCCGCGCATCCGGTACACCTGACGATGAAGATTCGGGCCAACCTCGCCATCGGCGGCGGACTGACGGTGCTGGCGCTATTCGTCGGCGTGTTCGGCCCGTGGCTGGCGCACACCGATCCGATCATGGACGCCAATCTGCTGAACGCGGAACTGCCGCCCAGCGCGGAATTCTGGTTCGGCACGGATCAGCAGGGCCGCGACATCTGGAGCCGGGTGATGCACGGCGCGCAGATCTCGCTGACCGTTGGCGTGGTCTCACAGCTGATCAACACGGCGATCGGCACCACGCTGGGCGTCACGGCAGGGTATTGGGGCGGCTGGTGGGACGACTTCGTCAACGGGCTCACCAACCTGATGCTGGCGATCCCGTCGCTGATCTTCGCGCTCGCCATCATGGCGATCCTGGGGCCGGGGCTGACCTCGCTGCTGATCGCGCTGGGGCTGACCAACTGGTCCTTTACCTGCCGGATCAGCCGGGCGCAGACGCTGGCGGTCAAGAGCCAGGGCTATGTCCAGGCCGCGCGCGTGCTGGGCTATGGCGATTTCCGCATCATGTTCACCCAGATCCTGCCCAACACGCTGGGGCCGATCATCGTCATCGCCACGCTGGGCATGGGCGGCACCATCCTGGCCGAGGCGGCGCTGTCGTTCCTGGGGCTCGGGGTGCGGCCGCCCTCGCCGTCCTGGGGCTCGATGCTGTCCGACGCGCGCGAGACGATCACCACCGCACCCTGGCTGAGCCTGTTCCCCGGGCTGGCGATCTTCCTGACCGTGCTGGGGCTCAACCTGCTGGGCGACGGGCTGCGCGATGTGATCGACCCGCAGTCGCGGAGCCGCCGATGACACCCAACCAGCCCCTGCTGCAGGTCGAGAACCTGCACATCGCGCTGTCCACCGATGCCGGCCAGTTCCCGGCGGTGGAGGGCGTCAGCTTCGAGATCGCGCGCGGCGAGACCGTGGGCCTGGTCGGCGAATCCGGCTGCGGCAAGTCGATCACCGCGCTGTCGATCATGGGCCTGCTGAAATCGCCGCTGGGCCTGGCCGGCGGCCGCATCCTGCTGACCGGGCAGGAGATCCAGAACCTGCCCGCCGCGCAGCTGCGCGCCCTGCGCGGCAAGCGCATCGCGATGATCTTCCAGGAGCCGATGACGGCGCTGAACCCGCTGAAGCCGGTCGGCCGGCAGATCGCCGAGATGTTCGTGCTGCACCAGGGCGCCGGCTGGGCCGAGGCCGAACGGAAGGCCGTCGATGCCCTGACCCAGGTCAAGGTGCCGGCCCCGGCGCGCCGCGCCAAGGACTACCCGCACCAGCTCTCCGGCGGCATGCGCCAGCGGGTGATGATCGCCATCGCGCTCGCCTGCGAGCCCGACCTGCTGATCGCCGACGAGCCGACCACGGCGCTGGACGTCACCGTGCAGGCCGAGATCGTCGACCTGATGAAAGAGCTGTGCGCCGCGCGCGGCACCGCGATCCTGATGATCAGCCACGATCTGGGCCTGGTCACCGATATCTGCAGCCGGGTCTGCGTGATGTATGCCGGGCGCATCGTCGAACAGCAGGACAGCGAGCGCATCTTCAACAGCCCGCAGCACCCCTATACGCAGGGCCTGGTGGCCTCCCTGCCCCGCCTGGGCATGCGCGCGCGCCACGGCCGCCGGCGGCTGACCGAGATCGCCGGCGTGGTGCCGGGCATCACCGCCTATCCCGGCGGCTGCCGCTTCAACCCGCGCTGCGCGCGCAAGACCGAGATCTGCGAGACCACCGTGCCGGAGCTGGCGCCGTTGGGCGAAGGCAGCCTCGTGAGGTGCCACCACCATGGCTGACGCCAACCTGCTGGCCCCCAACCTGCTGTCTATCGAGAACCTCGCCGTCCACTTCCCCATCGGCGGCGGGCTGTTCAGCAAGCCGCAGATGCTGCGCGCGGTCGATGGCGTCAGCCTGGCGATCAAGCCGGGCGAGAGCCTGGGCCTGGTCGGCGAATCCGGCTGCGGCAAGTCCACCCTGGCGCTGTCGATCCTCGGCCTGGTGGACCCCACCAGCGGCCGGGTGGTGCTGGACGGCCAGGCGGTGGGCGCGGACACCGATCGCCTGGCGGTGGCGCGCACGGTGCAGATGGTGTTCCAGGACCCCTACGCCTCGCTCAACCCGCGCCAGACGGTGCGCCGCACCCTGGCCGACCCGCTGCGCCTGCACGGCGTCAGCAATGCGGGCGAGGTCGCCGACCGGGTGGCCGACATGCTCAAGCAGGTGGGCCTGCGCCCCGACCAGGCCGACCTGTATCCGCACGAGTTCTCCGGCGGCCAGCGCCAGCGCATCGGCATCGCCCGCGCCCTGATCCTCAAGCCCAAGCTGGTGATCTGCGACGAGCCGGTCTCGGCACTCGACGTCTCGATCCGGGCGCAGATCATCAACCTGCTGCTGGAATTGCAGGCGGAGATGGGCCTGTCATACCTGATGATCTCCCACGATCTCGGCGTGGTCGAACACATGAGCGACCGGGTGGCGGTGATGTACCTGGGCCGCATCGTGGAAACCGGCGGCTGGCGCGAGATATTCGAGGCGCCGCGCCACCCCTATACCCGCGCCCTGATCGCCGCGATCCCCGACCCGCTGACCCGCGGCCTGGCGCGCGAGAAGGCCCGCGGTGAAATCCCCAGCCCGCTGAACCCGCCGCCCGGCTGCACCTTCAACCCGCGCTGCCCGCATGCCACCGACCACTGCCGCAGCGCGGCGCCTGCCTTGGCCGCCATCGATGAAGGGCACCTGGTAAGCTGCTGGCGGGCGGAGGAGTTTGCGCCGGCGTAGGCAAGGAAGAGTCTTCTTTTTGTGAACAAAAAGAAGCAAAAAAACTTCATCCATTGGCACCCATCTCTCCCGGGGAGGCCGGATGCCAACGGATAAAAGTTTTTTGGTTCTTTTTTTCAAAAAAGAACCGCTTTCTTCCTTTGCCTTAATTCCGTGGACGACACATCCGCCCTGAATTGCCCCTCAGGAATCTCCCGGAACAGCTCGGCATAGCGCGACGGCAGCTTCACGTCGCGCAGGGTCCGCAGCCCGGCGCTGTCGGCGCGGACCGCCACCAGGAACTCATGGCCGGCGCTGCCCATCGCTTCCAGCGCCCCGTGCATGCGGCCTTCGTCATGGCCGTAGTAGCGCGGCGCCACCAGCCGCTCGGCGGTATCGACGCCGATGACGAAGGCGGCGCGCGGGAACAGCCGTGACTTCTCCAGGAAGGTCGGCGCGGCGGTCAGCTCCACCGGCGCCTGCCAGGCGAATTGCGCCAGCCGGCCGCGCACCACCGGCGCGGCCAGGGCCGGCTTGTCGACGTTGGTCACCGAGATTTCGTAGGACACCGGCTGCTGGCGCATGTCCGCCACGGCCCGGGCCAGCGCGACATGGCCGTGGTGCAGCGGGTTGAAGGAGCCGGGCAGGACCACCGGCGGCGGTGCGGCGGCAATGCTGAGCTGCCCGTCCGGCAGGGCAGTGACGCGGGCGTGTTCGCCGGCCAGCAGCCGGTCGATCGGGTCGCCGGGGGGCGGGATGCCGATGGTGAAGCTTTCGTCGGGGTCCAGCAGCGCCGCCGGCGACGGTGCCGCCACCCCACAGGCCCGGGCCAGCCACAGCACGATCATGCGCGCGGCAAGGTCCTCCTCCCCGGCGCGGTCGCGGCGCCCCTTGGCGAGGGATGCGGTGCAATGGGCGACGCCGCCGGGCGTGGCGGCGGCGATGTGCAGCCGGTGCTCGCCGCGGCGCGGCCGATCGCTGACCAAGGCGGCGGTGGCACCCAGGCCCACCACGTCGCTGCCCGCCGGCAGCAGGGACGCTGTACGGGCCAGGGCGGTGCCGGCAAGGGCGGCGGCAGTCTCGGCGCTGCAGAACTGCTCCGGCCGGAAGCCGACATAGGCCGCCAGCGCCTGTTCGTCATACGGCACCTGCGCCTCGACCAGCAGGCGCGAGCCGCCGGGCACCCGCAGCAGTTCGGCGATGGCGCCGCTGCCGCCGCCGGTGATGGCCAGCCCCGCCTTGCGGCCGCTGGTGTGCAGGGCCGCGATCACGGCGCGCCAGGCGGCGTCGGACAACTCCATCGGCGTGCCTCCCGCAGGATCGGCCGCGCTATTCCGCGGCTTGGGCGACCTTGCCCGGGACCGTGATCACGAAGCCGTCGTAGCCGTTCGCCACCACCGCGGCGCATTTGTCGGCATAGGCGTCAACCCCGCCGATATACGGCATGAACACCCGCGGCTTGCCCGGGATGTTGGCGCCCATGTACCAGGAATTGGCCTGCGGATAGAGCGTCTTGTGCGCCACGTGGTTGCCGTGCGCCACCCAGTCGGTCTCGGCCTTGGCGTCGGCCTCGATCGTCGCCATGCCGCGGGCCTTCAGGTGCTCCAGGCAATCGGTGATCCACTCCACGTGCTGCTCGATCGACACCATCATGTTCGACAGCACCGACGGGCTGCCCGGGCCGGTGATCATGAACAGGTTGGGGAACCCCGCGGTCATCAGGCCGAGATAGGTCTGCGGCCCGCCCTGCCACTTGTCGGCCAGCGTCACCCCGCCGCGGCCCTTGATGTCGATGCGCGTCATGGTGCCGGTCATCGCATCGAAGCCGGTGGCGAACACGATGTCATCGAACTCCGCCACATTGCCCGCGCCCCAGGCCAGGCCGGTTTCGGTCAGATGGGTGATCGGCGCGTTCTTCACGTCGACCAGCGTGACGTTCGCCCGGTTGTAGGTCTCGTAATAGTGGCTGTCGACGCAGATGCGCTTGGTGCCGATCGGATGGTTGGTCGGGCACAGCAGCTCGGCCACCTTGGGGTCCTTCACCATCTCGCGGATCTTGGCGCGCACGAAATCGGCCGCCGAGTCGTTGGCCTCCTGGCTGGTGATCAGGTCGGCGAAGCTGCCCATGAAGCTGGTGCCACCGGATTCCCACCGCGCCTCGTAGACCTTCTGCCGCTCCGCCGGCGGGGTCTCCATGGCAAGCTGCGGCGATTGCCGGTTCAGGATGCCGGTGCGGGTGCGCCGCGCGTCGATACGCTTCTGGGCGTAGCCGACCTTCCAGGACTGCTCGTATTCGTCGTCCATCGGCTTGTTGCGCGTCGGGATCGAGAAATTCGGCGTGCGCTGGAACACGGTCAGGTGCGCGGCCTGTTCGGCGATCACCGGGATCGACTGGATCGCCGACGAGCCGGTGCCGACCACGGCCACGCGGCGGCCGGTGAAGTCGATCGGCGTGTGCGGCCACCAGCCGGTGTGGAAGGTGCGGCCCTTGAAATCGGCCAGGCCGGGGAAGTCCGGGATGCGCGCGGTGGACAGGCAGCCGGTGGCCATCACCACATAGCGTGCGGCGATGGTCGCACCATGCTCGGTGCCGACCCGCCAGTCCCCGCTGGCCGTGTCGAATTCGGCGCCGGTAATGCGGGTCTTGAAGGTGATGTCGCGGCGCAGGTCGTAGCGGTCGGCGATGTGGTTGGCGTATTGCAGCAGTTCCGGCTGGGCGGCGAAGCGCTCGCTCCACTTCCATTCCTGTTGCAGCGCCTCGTCCCAGCCGAAGGAATACTGCATCGTCTCCACATCGCAGCGCGCGCCGGGATAGCGGTTCCAGTACCAGGTGCCGCCCACCCCGTCCGCCGCCTCGAACACGTGCGCCGAAAGCCCCGCCTTGCGCATGCGATGCAGCAGATACAGCCCGGCATAGCCGGCCCCCACGATCAGAACATCCAGCTTGCGCGGCGCGGCTTCGGCCATGGTCGTTCGTCCCGGTTTCGTTGCGATGATTGTCGACATTGCGAGGCATCCGGCGGCACCTTGTCAAGCGCGCGCGATGCCGGCCTGATCCGCAGCGCAGCAGGAGCACCGCCATGACCCCCTATGGGCAGACCGCCGACGGCCGCGCCGTGCACCGCATCCGCCTGGGCGGCGACGGCATCGTGGTCGATGCGATCACCTATGGCGCCCGCCTGGCCGCCATCACCGTGCCGACGCCGACCGGCCCGCGCCAGGTGCTGCTGTCGCGCGGCGACATGGCGGGGTGGGAGGCCGACCGCGCCTATCTCGGCGCCACCATCGGCCGCTTCGCTGGAAGGATCGAGGGCGCGCGCTTCACGCTGGACGGGCGCGAGCACCGTCTGACGGCCAACGATGGCGATGCCTGCCTCCACGGCGGCGCCCCCGGCTTCGACCGCGCGGTCTGGCGGGCCGACGTGGAAGGCGACGCGGTGGTGATGCATCACACCAGCCCCGACGGTGACCAGGGCTTTCCCGGCACGTTGTCCGTGGCAGTGCGCTTCGCGATCGAGGACGGCATGGCGCTGGCGATCGAGTACACCGCCACCACCGACGCGCCCACGGTGCTGAACCTGACCAACCACGCCTATTTCAACCTGGCCGGCGCCGGCACGGTGCATGACCATGTGCTGGAGATCGCCGCCGACCGCTTCATCCCGGTCGGCCCCGGCCTGATCCAGAACGCGCCGCCCCGCCCGGTCGCCGGCACCGTGTTCGATTTCCGCGCCCCGCGCCGCATCGGCGACGGGCTGGCGGCCGCGGACGAACAGATCGGCATCGCCGGCGGCTACGACCATACCTGGCTGCTCAACGCCGCCGCCCAGGCCGCCCGCCTGTCCTGCGCCGGGCTGACGATGGAGGCGATCACCACCGAGCCGTCGCTCCAGCTCTATACCGGCAACTTCCTCGACAGCCCGCGCCATGCCGCGCTCAGCCTGGAGACGCAGCACGTGCCGAACACGCCGAACCGCCCGGAATTCCCCAGCACCACGCGACGCCCCGGCGCGGTGTTCCGCTCGCGCACCGTCTACCGCTTCGGGCCCTGACGGTCGCGCTCGTCATCGAACAGGATGCGCTGCGCGGCGCCGTCCATGTCTTCATACTGCCCACTGCGGCTGGCCCACAGGAACAGCGCCAGCCCGCCCCCGCCCAGGAACACGCTGAGCGCGATCAGCCACAGGATCGGTGTCATTCGCCCCTCCGCCGCAGCCGGAAGCTGTTGCCCATCACCATCAGCGACGAGGTCGACATCGCCAGCGCCGCCAGCCACGGCGTGACATAGCCGGCCACCGCCACCGGCACCATCAGCAGGTTGTAGGCCAGCGACAGCGCGATGTTCTGCCCGATCAGCCGGCGCATCCGCCGCGCGGTGCGGATCGCATCGGCCACCGGCGCCAGCGACGCGCCCTGGAACACGATATCGGCCTGGTTCTGGCTGATTTCGGCCGCCGTCGAGGGCGAAATCGAGACATGCGCGGCCGCCAGGCACGGCCCGTCATTCAGCCCGTCGCCGACCATCAGCACCCGCCGGCCCTGCGCCCGCAGCGCCTCGACCGCCGCCACCTTGTCGACCGGGGACTGTTCCGCCGACCACGCGACGACGCCGGCCTGCGCCGCCGCGGCCGCCACCGCCGGCGCGCGGTCGCCGGACAGCAGCCGCACCTCCAGCCCGATCGCCCGCAATGCCGCCACCGTGGCCGCCGCCGCCGGCCGCAACGCCTCGGCAAAGTCGAACCGCACGATCTCGGCCCCGGGGCGCGCGAAATACAGCGCCGGCCCGGCCGCCGCGCCCTCGGCGCCGCAGAACGCGGCACTGCCCAGGCGCAGGTCCCCCAACCGCAACCCGGCCCCCACCACCTCCTCCACCCCATCCGCCGGCACCACCGGCCCGGCGGCGGCCACCAGCGCGCGCGACAGCGGGTGCCGGCTGCTGGCGGCCAGGGTGGCGGCCACCCGCAGCACCGCCGGGTCATGGGCGGAGACCAGCGCCAGCGCCGGGTCGGTCAGGGTGCCGGTCTTGTCGAACACCACCGTGTCGATCTCCGCCAGCCGCTCCAGCCCGGTCGGCGATTTCACCAGCACGCCGCGGCGGAACAGATGCCCGGTGCCGATCACCTGCACCGCCGGCACCGCCAGGGCGAGGGCACAGGGGCAGGTGATGATCAGCACCGCGGCCGCGATCAGCAGCGCGTCGGCAACCGCGATCCCCGCGACGCCCCACCACCACAGGAAGGTCAGCAGTGCGGCCAGATGCACCACCGGGGCATAGCGCCGCGCCACCCGGTCGGCGAACATCACGAAGCGGCCCCGCTTGGCCTCGGCAGCCTCCATCAGCCGCACGCATTCGGCCAGCAGCGTGCCCGCCCCGGCCGCTGTCGTCCGCAGCGTGACCGCGGCGCCGAGGTTCAGCGTGCCGGCAAACACCGCCGTGCCCGGCCCGGCCGCCGCCGGCAGGCTCTCGCCGGTGACCAGCGCGGTGTCCAGCAGCGTCTCGCCGCGCAGGATCGTGCCATCCACGCCGATGCGCTCCCCGGCGGCGACCAGCACCAGGCTGCCGGCGAGAACCGTCGCCGCATCCTGCCGGCTGACCGTGCCGTCCGCGGCGAGCACCGCCACGTCGCTCTGTTGCAGGGCGATGAGCTGCTCGGCCGCGGCGCGGGCATGGGCGCGGGCGTAGTGATCCAGCACCCGGCCGATCAGCAGGAAAAACAGCAGCGAGACGGCGCTGTCGAAATAGGCGTGCTCGGCGTGCTGGATCGTCTGCACCAGGCTCATGACGGTGACCAGCGTCACCCCGATGCTGATCGGCACGTCCATGTTGGTGCGCCCCAGGCGCAGCGCGCCCCAGGCGGAGCGCCAGAACGGCCGCACCGCATAGATGATCGCCGGCAGCGCGATCGCCGCACTCACCCAATGCAGCAGCGCCCGCGTCGCCGGCCCCATGTCGGAGAACAGCCCGACCCAGATCGCGACGGCCGGCAGCATCACGTTCGCCGCCGCGAACCCGGACACCGCCAGCGCGCGCATCAGTTCGCGCCCGCGCTCGTCATGCGCCGCGGCCAGGCAGGCCGGGTCGAACGGCACCAGCCGATAGCCCAGCCGCTCGATGCGCTCCACCAGCGCGCCGGCGACGTCCGGCGCCCCGGCCCAGACCAGGTGCAGCCGCCGCGTGGTCATGTTCACCCGGGCCGCGGCCACGCGCGGATCGCGCGCCAGCACCGATTCGATCAACCAGACACAGGCCCCGCATTGCAGCCCGTCGATCGCCAGGGTCAGCGCGTGCATCCCCGCGTCGGTGGCGTGGACATGGCGGGTGAGGTCGGTGCGTGGCTCCGCATTCGGCCGCAGCCGCCGCGCCAGCGTGTCGCGCACCACCTGGTCGTAATAGCTGCCCAGGCCGAGACCCTGGATCGTGGCGTGGGCGGCGGCACAGCCGGTGCAGCAGAACCGCTCGCCCGCCGGCACCGCGCCGCCACAATGGGCACAGGCGGTGCCGGCAGGGGCCGTGGTCGCCCGGACAGGTTCGCCGAGCACCGCGGCACTCACGGGATCACGATCCGCCGCGTGTGGCGGAAGGTCCGGCCGTCATGGGTGGCCACGAACAGCACGTCCCATTGCCCCTTCCCGGGCAGCACGATGTCGCTGCGGAACCGCCCCGCCGCGTCGCCGATCATGCCCAGCTCGATCGCCGGCGCATCGCCCACCGGCCGGCTGGCGCTGGCCCGCAGCATCGCGCCCGGCAGCACCGCCCCGCCCGGCCCGGCCAGCCCGACCACCACGCGCCCGCCCTCGTTGCCCACATCCAGCGACCAGCCCAGCCCCACCTGGCGCCGCGCCTCCGCCTGGATGTTGCCATAGGCGTTGGAGGTGGCGAACGAGCCCTGCACCGCCAGCCCCGGCGCGCTGCGATGCGCCAGCACCGCCATGGTGATGTTCACCGCGATCACCACCCCCAGCCCGCCGACGATGGCGAAGGGGAACAGGCGCCAAGCCGACCGAACGGCAACTTCCTGCGACATGACCAATCCTTTCCTATCTCGCCGGACCCATGAACACCGATCCCACCCGCGCCGTC
Organism: Acetobacteraceae bacterium; assembly: GCA_044369385.1. Lineage (GTDB taxonomy): Bacteria > Pseudomonadota > Alphaproteobacteria > Acetobacterales > Acetobacteraceae > CAMDGX01. The sequence continues at coordinate 12,007 of JBIPLY010000019.1, forward strand.
TCCGCCGTGGCGGTGTTGCGCAGTTCGAAGGTCACCGGCAGCGACCCGTCCACCAGCTTGGCGGGCGTGCCATAGACCAGCACGCGGAAGGTGCCGATCGATTGGCGCGGCACCGAAAGCGACAGCGTCGCGCCGCGCTCCGCCTCATCGGCCAGCGTCATCCCCGCGCCCGGCAGCCCGGAGAAATCCAGCGCGAAGATCGCCGTGGCGTCAGTCTTGTTGCCGACCTTCAGCGTATAGGCATTGCGGATCGACCCGTCGCGCACCTTCACGAACAGCGGCGCGCGGTCGTGCAGCACCGACAGGCTGACCTGGTTGCGCAGCGCCAGCGCCGTGCCCATCGCCGCGGTGGCCAGGAACAGGGCGGTGACATAGATGATGGTGCGCGGGCGCAGCAGGTGGATGCCCTCGTGCGTGCCCTTCGCGCGGGCCTCCTGGCGCGCCAGCGTGTCCCACAGGATCAGCCATTTCGGCCGCCCGGCCTTGGTCATGACCTCGTTGCAGGCATCCACGCACAGGCCGCAATTGATGCAGGCCAGCTGCACCCCGTCGCGGATGTCGATGCCGGTTGGGCAGACATTCACGCAGGCGTTGCAATCGATGCAGTCGCCCAGCTTCTGCCCGCCCACCAGCCCCTGCGCGTCGCGCCGGCCCTTGCCGCGCGGCTCGCCGCGCCATTTCTGATAGGTGACGATGAAGCTCTGCTCATCCAGCATCGAGGCCTGGAAGCGCGGCCAGGGGCACATGTAGGTGCAGACCTGCTCGCGCGCCCAGCCGGCCAGGACATAGGTGAAGACCGTGAACAGCCCGGTGAAGAAATACACCTCGGTGCTGGCGGTGCCGGTCCAGAACTGCACGGTGACCGTCGGCGCATCGGCATAGTACATGATCCAGGCGCCGCCGGTCCAGAACGCGATCCCCACCCACACCGCGTGCTTGGCGATCTTCCGCCAGGTCTTGGCGATATTGTTCGGGCCGGCGTCCCGTCGCATGCGCGCATTGCGGTCGCCCTCGATCAGCCGTTCGACCCACATGAACAGGTCGGTCCACACCGTCTGCGGACAGGCATAGCCGCACCACACCCGCCCGGCCAGCGAGGTCACCAGGAACAGCCCGACCGCGCCCAGGATCAGCGCCCCGGTCAGCAGCCAGATATCCTCCGGCCACAGGGTCAGGCCCAGGATGTAGAAGCGCTCATGCGCGATATCCAGCAGCACGGCCTGGTTCGGCGCATCCGGCCCGCGGTCCCAGCGCAGCCAGGGCGTGACGTAATAGACCACCAGGCACAGCGCCAGGATCGCCCACTTGATGTTGCGCGCGATGCCATGCACGGAACGCGGATAGACCCGCACCCGGCTGGCGTAGAGTTGCAACTCGGACTCGGGCACTTCATCGTCCGGCGGCGCCGGGGGCTTGCCGATCTTGCTCATGGTCGCCTTGTCCTTGACGTCCGCAATCCTGCCGCTTCGTCACGGGTGCCGCGTTGATCTTGCGCAAACCACCGGCGGCCGCACACAAAAAATGCGGTCGCAGGAAACGCCAAAGGGCCGGCACCGCATCGCCGCGCGGTGCCGACCCGATTGGCGCCGACTGGCTACTCGCCGCCGCCCAGCCCGTGCACGTACAGCGTCACCGCCCGGATCGTCGCCTCATCCAGCCGGGTGGTGAAGGCCGGCATCACCCCCATCCGCGGATTGACGATCTGCGCGCGCACGGCCGCCCTGGTGTCGCCATAGAGATGCACGCTGCTGCGCAACGCCGGCCCGCCGACCTCGCGCATGCCCTGCCCCTTGTCGCCATGGCAGGCGACGCAGTTCTCGGCATAGACCTCGGCGCCCTTGGCCGCGCCCGGGCCGGCGGGTGCGGCCGGGTTGTACAGCGTCATCACGAAGTCGGTGACCTGGTCGATCTCCGCCGGCTTCAGCACCTCGTCGGCACCGAAGCGCGGCATCTGCGCCACCCGGGCCTCCGGATGGCCGTTGCGGATGCCATAGACGACGGTGGTCCGGATATCCTCGAGCCCGCCGCCCCAGATCCAGGCATCGCCGGCCAGCGCCGGGAAGCCCGGCCGGCCCTCGCCGCCGGCGCCGTGGCAGGACTGGCAGTTCTCGGCAAAGGTCAGCCGCCCGGCGGTCATCGCCACGGCATACAGCGCCGGGTCGTTCTTCACCTCGGCCAGCGGCATGGATTGCAGCCGGCCCATCACCCCGGCGCGCTGCGCCTGCAACGCCTTGACGTCGGCGGCGACATTGGCGCGCTGCGAATAGCCGATCACGCCAGGGAAGTAGGTGTTGAACCAGGGCACCGAGGGATAGATGATCGCATAGCCGATGCCCCAGACGACCGTGGCGACAAAGGTCCAGAACCACCATTTCGGCAGCGGCGTGTTCAGCTCCTTCAGCCCGTCCCATTCGTGCCCGGTGGTGTGCCGGCCCGTCACGGCATCAAGGGTGTCCGGATCCGGTTCGCCCGGCGCATGGTTGCTTGCCATGGGCGTGCTCCTTACTTGTCGTCCTGGAAGGGAATCATGGCGTCGCGCTGGAAGCGTTCGCGCCGGCCGGGCCAATAGACGCTGGCCACCAGCATCAGGAACACGCCGCCGACGATCACCACCGAATGGTCCAGCAGCCAGTGCAGGATGGTCATGCTCATCGCGCCCTCCTACTGCTTCAGGTTTTCGTTGGCGGGATTGGTGAAGTCCACCATGGTGCCCAGCACCTGGAGATAGGCGACCAGCGCGTCCATCTCCGTCACCCGCCGCCCGTCGCCGGACACCTGCACCGCCTTGGGGTAGCGCTTCTGCAGCGCCTCGGGGTCGGCTGCGGGATCGGCCTGGGCCAGCAGGTCGGCGGCGACATTGGCCACCTGCTCCTCAGAATACGGATTGCCCAGCACCCGGTTGGTGCGCACATGGCGCGCCACCTTGACCGCATCCACCTCGCGCGTGGCCAGGAAGGCGTAGCGCGGCATCAGGCTCTCCGGCACCATCGATTGCGGATTGGCCATGTGGGCATAGTGCCAGTCGTTGGAATACTTGCCGCCGACACGCGCCAGGTCCGGCCCGTTGCGCTTGCTGCCCCACTGGAACGGCCGGTCATACATGCTCTCGGCCGCCAGGCTGTAGTGGCCGTAGCGCTCCACCTCGTCCTTCAGCGCCCGGATCTGCTGGCTGTGGCAGGTGTAGCAGCCCTCGCGCACATAGATGTCGCGCCCGGCCAGCTCCAGCGGCGAATAGGGCCGCACGCCTTCCACCTTCTCCACCGTGGTCTCGATGGTGAACAGCGGCACCACCTCCACCAGGCCGCCGATCGAGACGGTGATGACCGTCAGGATGGCCAGCAGGACGGCGTTCTTCTCGATCGTTTCTTGACGGATGAACATGGTGTCAGGCCCCCGCTGCCGGCTTGAGCTCAGTGGATGCCGAACGCACCGTCATGATCAGGTTGAAGACCATGACCAGCGCGCCGGCCAGGAACAGCACCCCGCCCATCATGCGGATGATGTAGTAGGGGTGCATGGCGTTCACCGACTCCGCGAAGGAGTATTGGAGAAAGCCGAACTTGTCGTAGGCGCGCCACATCAGCCCCTGCATGATGCCCGCCACCCACATCGAGGTGATGTAGAGCACGATGCCCAGGGTCGCGACCCAGTAGTGCCAGGCCACCAGCCTGGTCGAATACAGCCGGGCGCGGTCCCACAGGATCGGCACCAGGTAATAGATCGCGCCGAAGCAGATGAAGGCCACCCAGCCCAGCGCGCCGGAATGCACATGGCCCACCACCCAGTCGGTGTAGTGCGCCAGGCCGTTGACCTCCTTGATCGACATCATCGGCCCCTCGAAGGTCGACATGCCGTAGAACCCGACCGCGGTGACCGAGAAGCGCAGCCCGGGATCGGTGCGCAGCTTGTCCCAGGCGCCGGACAGCGTCATCAGCCCGTTGATCATGCCGCCCCAGGACGGCATCCACAGGATCACCGAGAACACCACGCCCAGCGTCTGCGCCCAGTCCGGCAGCGAGGTGTAGTGCAGGTGATGCGGACCCGCCCAGATATACATGAAGATCAGCGACCAGAAATGCACCACCGACAGCCGGTACGAATACACCGGCCGCCCGGCCTGCTTGGGAATGAAGTAGTACATCATCCCCAGGAACGCGGCGGTCAGGAAGAAGCCGACCGCGTTGTGCCCGTACCACCACTGGATCAGCGCATTCTGCACCCCGGAATACACCGAGTAGCTCTTCGCCTCGAAGAACGACACCGGCAGGGCCGCGGCGTTGCCCAGGTGCAGCACCGCCACAGTCAGGATGAACGCCAGGTAGAACCAGTTGGCGACGTAGATATGCGGCTCGCGGCGCTTCAGCAGCGTGCCGATAAACACGATCGCATAGGCCACCCAGATGATCGTCAGGAAGATGTCCAGGTGCCATTCCGGCTCGGCATATTCCTGGCCCTGGCTGAAGCCCATCACATAGGACAGCGCGGCCATGACGATGAAGAACTGGTAGCCCCAGAAGATGAAGTTGGCCAGCGCCTCGCCGCCGAACAGCCGCGCGTGGCAGGTGCGCTGCACCACATAGAAGCTGGTGGCGAACAGCGCCGAGCCGCCGAAGGCGAAGATCGCCGCCGAGGTGTGCACCGGGCGCAGCCGCCCGAAGGCGGTCCATTCCAGCCCGAGGTTCATGATCGGGAAGGCGAGCTGGGCGGCGATCACCACGCCGACCAGGAACGCCACCACGCCCCAGAACATGGCGGCGATGGTGAACTTGCGCACCACGTCCATGTTGTAGGTCTCGACCGCGCGCGCCGCCGGCACCGGCACCGCCATCGCGCCGCCAAGGGCAAGGTCAGACATGCTCGCCTCCCTGGCGCACCGCGTCCTGGCGCCCCGCGTCCTGGCGCCCCGCGTCCTGTCGGTCGAAGTGCCGCTTGACCAGGCCGATGTTGAAGACCGCCGCGAAGCCCGCCAGCGACAGGCCGAACACATACATCGCGTCGTCCAGCGCCCCGGATGCCATCACCAGGCCAACCAGGCCGAGGATGAGCACCAGCAGGCCGACCACAAGGTCGCTTGTTTGCTCATGCATGCGTTCGATTCTCCGTCGCGTGAGGCCGGCGATCCCCCGGCATGGTCCGACGCTGCCCGTCCTGCCGCGGCGCGGCATTGACGTGGATCAATGCCGCCCGCGCCGCCATGCGCGCCTGTTGCGCCGGGCGCTGGAAGAGCCAGGACACTGCTTGCCCCATTGGAAGTAAGCTGCCGCGCATGGCCGACCTGCTGACGCTGTTCTACGACCTCTGCGGCCCGGACCAGGCCGCGCGCGGGCTGTGGGCGATCCCGGCCATGCTGCTGGCGGGGCTTGCCGGCAGCGTGGTGCATTGCGCCGGCATGTGCGGCCCCTTCGTGCTCGGCCAGGCCGCCGACCGCATGGCCCGCCTGCCGGCCGGGCGGATGTGCGAGGCCGCAAGGCTGCGCTCCGGCCTGCTGCTGCCGTATCACGCCGGGCGGATCACCACCTACGCCGCGCTGGGCGCGGCCGCCGGCGCGCTGGGATCGCTCGCCCTGCCCGCCTTCCTGCCGGCCGCGCTGATGGCGCTGGCCGGCGCGCTGTTCCTGATGCTCGCCCTGGGCCGCGCCTGGCCGGGCCTTCGCCTTTTGCCCGGCAGCGGAGGCGGCGGGGTCGCCGCACTGGCCGGGCCGGCCGGGCGCCTGGGCGGCCTGCCGCTGGGCCTGGCGCTCGGCTTCCTGCCCTGCGGCATGGTCTATGCGGCGCTGGCCGCCGCCGCGGCACTCGGCCCGCTGCTCGGCGCGGTGGCGATGGTCGCCTTCGGCCTGGGCACGATGCCGGCGCTGATCGTCGTGGCCGTGCTGGGCATGGCCGCCGGCCGGCGCTGGAACACCGCCCTGCGCGCCGTCGCACCCTGGCTGCTGGGCGTGAACGGCGTGCTGCTGCTGGCGATGGCGGCCCGGCTGCTGGCGGGGCGCTGAGGCGGGTCACATTCTGCGCTTTGCCCGGCGTCGAACGTGGTCTAGCTTGGGACAACCTGTTTCAACCGCCGCCCAGAGCACGAGGCTGCGGACCTATCGGAGGAGCATCCATGACCACCCGCAGGACTTTTCTCGGCACCGGCGCCCTGTTCGCCGCCGCGTCCGTCCCGATGGCCGAAGCGCTGGCGCAGGCCGTGACCGCCAGGAGCGCCTTCGACCAGTCCGGCCTGGTCGGCAAGCTCGAAGGCCCCAGCCAGGTCGCCACCATCCCGGCCAGCTTCAAGGAAGCCCCCCAGCTCGCCGCCCTGGTGCAGCAGGGCCGCCTGCCCCCGGTCGCGCAGCGCCTGCCGGCCGAGCCGATGGTGATGAAGCCGCTGGAATCCACCGGCAGATACGGCGGCACCTGGCGCCGCGCCTTCATCGGGCCGTCCGATGGCGAGAACGGCAACCGCATCATGGCCAGCGACAAGCTGCTGTTCTGGGACCCGACCGGCAGCAAGATCGTGCCCGCGGTCTGCAAGGCCTATGAGCTCTCCGCCGACGGCAAGACCACCACGCTGTTCCTGCGCAAGGGCATGAAGTGGAGCGACGGCGCCCCCTTCACCGCCGATGACTTCGTCTTCTGGTATGAGGACATGTACCTGAACAAGGACATCGTCCCCTCCCCGATCGCCGACATGGCCGCCGGCGGCAAGCAGGGCAAGCTGGTCAAGATCGACGAGACCACGATCCAGTTCCAGTTCGAGAACCCGTATTTCCTGTTCCCCTCGATGCTCGCCGGCGACACGCTGATCGGCGGCGGACAGTCGGTGCGCCAGTCCGGCGGCAACAGTTTTGGCGCGTACGCCCCGGCGCACTATCTGAAGCAGTTCATGCCGAAGTATTCGTCCGAGGCGGAAGCCAACGCAAAGGCCCGCGCCGCCGGCTTCGACAACTGGGTGCGCATGCTGCATGTGCGCAAGGACTGGCAGCTCAACCCGGAGCTGCCCACGCTCGGCCCGTGGAAGACCACCCGGCCGATCAACACGCCGACCTGGGTGATGGAGCGCAATCCGTTCCACTACGTCGTCGACACCGACGGCAACCAGCTCCCCTACATCGACAGCGTGGTGATGACGCTGGCCGAGAACATCGAGGTCGCCAACCTGCGCGCCATGGCCGGCGAATACGACCTGCAGGAGCGCCACATGGACCTGGCCAAGCTGCCGGTGATCCTGGAGAACCGCGACCGCGGCAAATACGACGTGCATCTCGACCTCGCCTATAACGGCGCGGACACCACGCTGCACATCAACATGCACCACACCGCGGACGCCGAAGTGGGCAAGTGGCTGGCCACCGCGGATTTCCGCCGCGCGCTGTCGCTCGGCATCGACCGCGACCAGCTCAACGAGACCTTCTGGCTCGGCCTCGGCACGCCGGGCTCGACGGCCCCGGCCGAGGCGATGCCGGAGAGCCCCGGGCCGGAATGGCGCAAGAAGTGGTCGGTGCTGGACGTGGCGCAAGCCAACCGCATGCTCGATGCGCTCGGCCTGACCAGGAAGGACAGCGAGGGCTATCGCCTGCGCACCGACAACGGCCAGCGCCTGGTCATCCAGCTCACCGCGGTCAAGGCCTTCATGGACTGGCCGGCGCATGCCCAGATGATCGCCCAGCAGTGGCGCAAGATCGGCATCTTCGGCGACGTGAAGGAACAGGAGCGGGGCCTGGCGTTCCAGCGCGTGCGCAGCGGTGACCACCACATCCTGGTCTGGACCAATGGCGGCACCGAGCTGCTCTATCTCTACCCGTCCTGGGCGCTGCCGACGGACATCGCCAACGGCGCCTATGGCATCGAGCACGCGCGCTGGTTCGCCTCCAACGGCGCCCAGGGGGTGAAGCCGGCCGATCCGCACATGGTGCGCGCGCTGGAGCTGTTCCGCAGCGCGGGGGCTCAGCAGGAGGCAGAGCGCAACAAGACGGCGCAGGAAATCTGGAAGATCATGGTCGACCAGCAGTTCCACATCGGCGTCTGCGGCCAGTCCCCGGCGCTGATGGGCGTGCGCCTGGCCAGCCGCCGCCTGGGCAACATCCCCAGCCGCGTCTGCATCGCCCAGCATTGCCGCACCCCGGGCAGCTCGCATCCGGCCACCTGGTACTACAAGAGCTGACCGCGATGGCCGGGCGGCGCCCCCGTCCCGCCCGGCCGCCTCGCGTGCGTGTGGATAAAGTTTTTTTGCTTCTTTTTGTTCACAAAAAGAAGATTCTTTCTTCCGGACCTTCTGCATGATCGCCTTCATCACCCGCCGCCTGCTGCTCGGCGTCATGACGGTATGGCTGATATCCATCCTGTCCTTCATCATCATCCAGCTCCCGCCGGGTGATTTCGTCGACGCCTACATCGCCCAGCTCTCCTCCTCCGGCAGCCAGGTCTCGGCGGCCGAGGCGGAGAACCTGCGCCAGCTCTATGGCCTGGGCGAGCCGTTCTATGTGCAGTACGGCAAATGGCTCGCCCGCATCCTCACCGGCGATTTCGGCGAGAGCATGGAGTGGCGCCGCCCGGTGACCGAGGTGATCGGCGACCGGCTGTGGCTGACCCTGCTGCTCAGCTTCGCCGCCCTGCTGGTCACCTGGGGCCTGGCGCTGCCGATCGGCATCTTCTCCGCGGTGCGCCAGTACAGCTTCGCCGACTACGCCTTCACCCTGGTGGGCTTCATCGGCATCGCGGTGCCGAACTTCCTGCTGGCGCTGGTGATCATGTATTTCGCCTTCGTCTGGTTCGGCGCCAGCGTCGGCGGGCTGTTCTCCGCCGAGATGGCGCTGGCGCCCTGGGGCTGGGCCAAGATCTGGGACCTGATCAAGCACCTGCCGCTGCCGGCGCTGATCCTGGCGCTGGGCGGCACGGCGCAGCTGATCCGCATCATGCGCGCCAACCTGCTGGATGAGCTGCGACGCCCCTATGTCGTCACCGCGCGGGCCAAGGGGCTGTCGGAGACGCGCGCGATCCTCAAGTATCCGGTGCGCGCCGCGCTGAACCCGTTCGCCAGCAACATCGCCTATCTGTTCCCCTATCTCGTCTCCGGCTCGATCATCGTCTCGATCGTGCTCGGCCTGCCCACGGTCGGCCCGCTGCTGGTCAAGGCGCTGGTGGCGCAAGACATGTTCCTGGCCGGCACCATCGTGCTGCTGCTCGGCGTGATGACGGTGATCGGCACCTTCATCTCCGACCTCGTGCTGATGTGGGTCGACCCGCGCATCCGCCATCAGATGGACTAGGCGCATGGCCCAGATCGACTCCGAAAAATACGCGGTTGCCACCCAGCTTCAGCTCACCTGGTGGCGCTTTCGCCGGCACAAGCTGGCGATGATCAGCATGGTGCTGCTGGCGGTGTTCTACCTGCTGGCGATCTTCGCCGATTTCCTGGCGACCCAGGACCCGCACGCCACCGACGCCCGCACCAGCTACATCGCGCCGCAGCCGATCCAGTGGTTCGACGAGAACGGCTTCAACCCGCACGTGCACGGCATCAAGGGCGTGCGCGACATGCGCACCTTCAAGC
>JBIPLY010000197.1:0-7444 GCA_044369385.1 Acetobacteraceae bacterium
CCACCCCACATCCCGCGCCCAGGAAAAATTTTCCACGCCCATTAAAGAAAAAAATCTTCCATCGGCGGCGCATCCGGCATATAGTCTCCGAATGCCCCATGCCCCGGCTCCCCCCCTCGCGCGCACCAGCGCCGCCCTTTCGGCGGTCGCGGTCGTACGCCCGGGCACCGGCCTCGTGGCCCTGATCCTCGCCCTGCTGCTGCGCCTGTTCGCACGCAAGGAAGTGGCCTGGTCCCTCCTCGAGGATGAAGCCCCGTACGACCACGAAGCCGTCTACAACCCGCGCGCACACGCCGAAACCGACTTCGACGGCTATGCGTTCTGCGGCGTCGATCCGCACGCGCTGTACCTGCGCCCGATGGGCCGCGCCCCCCATGCCGCCTGCATCGAAGCCGGCCTGGTCGCCGACTGGATTCTACCCTTCATGCCCAACCGCGGCATGCGCGCAGGCCCACGCACCCGCCCCATGCCCCGCCGCACTCGCCCCGCGCGCGCGCCGCCGCGGGAACACCCATGCCCGCGGCGAAACACCCCCCCAACCGGGGGCGCCCACTCACGCCCATAATAATTGCTAAATCAAAACAATAAGGGCGCAGCCTGCAATCGGACAAGGTCCAGGGGCTTGGCCACTGGTGGGGTTTGGGGCGAAGCCCCATGCTTGCCTTCGATGGACCAAGCGTCACGCCGCCCGCCGTCACTCCGCCCCGAACACCTCGGCCGCCGGCACCATCCCGTTGCTGTTCGCCGCGGCCACCGGCGGCATGATGCGGAACAGGCTGGGATCGGCGATCATGTAGCCCTGGCGCCGCGCCGACAGGATGGTGCGGTCCGACGCCCCCTGGCTCGCCAGCTTGCGCCGCAGCTTCATCACCAGCTGGTCCACCGCCCGGTCATCGGCATGCAGCGGCCGCTTCAGCGCGATCCGGCTCAGCCACTCGCGCGAAACCGAAACCCCGCCGGCGTCCAGCAGCGTGTCCAGCGCCGACATCTCCGCCTCGGTCAGCGCGGTGCGCACCCCCCCGGGGCCGATCAGGCTGCGCTGCGCGGCGTCGACATAGATGCGCAGCATCCGGTCCGCCTGTGGCCGGTTCATGCGCCGATGCAGGGCGCGGATGCGCGCCACCAGCTCGCGCGCCGGCGCCGGCTTGACCATGTAGTCGTCCGCCCCGGTCTCCAGCGCCATCACCCGGGCGGCCTCCTCGTCATTGGCGGTCAACAGGATGATCCCCGCATCCCCGGCCGCCGCGAAGCGCTCGACCAGCTCGAACCCCTCCACATCCGGCAGCCCGAGGTCGATCAGCGCGATTTCGGGATTGAACGCCAGCTTGCGCGCCCAGCCCTCGGCCCCGGTCTCGGCGATCTCCACATCCATGTTGGCCTGCAACAGCATCGACTGCACGCCGACGGCCACGCTGCGCACGTCCTCGACCAGCAGCACGCGGATGCGCGGCACCGGCTTGCGCGCGATGGGGCGAAGCTCGATGGGGCGCGGCGGGGCGGGCGGGCGCTCAGAAGCCATGGGGCGATTCGGTCCATTGGTGGGGCATGACCCGGCCATCCTGCCAGCTTTTGCAGTCGAAGAGGATACGCAACATTTCCGGCCCATCCGTGACCTGCTGCAGGATCATGGCCGCGCGACGGCGGATCAGCCCGGCCACCTTGGCACTGTGCCGGGCCGGAGGTTCCAGACCGGTTACGTAACCGGCGCAGCCCCCGCCATTTCGCGCCATTCCGCCTCGGAGACGGTGCGAACCCCCAGCTCGGCGGCCTTCTTCGCCTTCGATCCGGCATCGGTGCCCAGCACCACCAGGTCGGTCTTCTTGGAGACGCTGTCGGTCACCCGCGCCCCCAGCGACTCCGCCAGCGCCTTCGCCTCCGGCCTTGTCATGGTGACCAGCGTGCCGGTGAACACCACGATCTTGCCCGAAAGCTCCCCGCTGGCCCGCGCCGGGGCCACGGCATCCTCGACGACATCCAGCTGCGCCCGCAACTCCGCCAACGCCGCCCGGTTGTGCGCCTCGGCAAAGAACTCCGCGAGCTCCTCGGCAATCGCCCCGCCGATGCCCAGGATCGCGCCCAGGTCGCTGCGCGCCTCGCTGCCGATGGTCACCGCCGCCGCCATCTGCGCCGCCCAGTTGTCATAGCTGCCGTAATGCCGCGCCAGCAGCCGCGCGTTCTGCTCGCCGATGCGCCGTATGCCCAGCGAATAGATCAGCCGCGCCAGCGGAATCCGCCGCCGCGCCGCAATCGCCGCCGAAAGGTTGCGCGCCGACAGCGCCCCCCACCCCTCGCGCGCGGCGATCTCCGCCTCGCGCGCCGGCAGCCGGAAGATATCGGCCGGGCTCTCGATCCAGCCCAGCGCATGGAACTCGCGGATCGACTTCTCGCCCAGCCCGTCGATATCGAACGCCCCGCGGGAGACGAAATGGATCAGCCGCTCCTCCACCTGCGCCCGACAGGTCAGCCCCCCGGTGCAGCGCCGCACCACCTCGCCCGCCGGCCGCAGCGCCAGCGACCCGCAGACCGGGCACACCTCCAGCGGCACCCACGCCTGCTCGCCGCGCGGCGCCGTGCCCACCACCTCGACGATTTGCGGAATGACATCCCCGGCCCGCTGCACAACAACCGTATCGCCCACCCGCACGCCCAGCCGCAGAATCTCGTCCTCGTTGTGCAGCGTCGCGCGGCTGACCAGCACGCCGCCGACATTGACCGGCCGCAGCCGCGCCAGCGGCGTCAGCGCCCCGGTGCGCCCCACCTGCACCTCGATCGCCTCCACCACCGTCGTCGCCTGCTCGGCCGGAAACTTCCACGCGATCGCCCAGCGCGGCGCCCGCCCGACAAAGCCCAGCCTGGCCTGCAACGCCAGGTCGTCGATCTTGTAGACCACCCCGTCGATGTCATAAGGCAGCCCGGCCCGCCCGGCGCCGATCTCGGCCTGGAACGCCGCCGCCGCCGCCGTATCGCCCAGTTGGCGCGACAGCGGATTGACCACAAAGCCCCAGGCCCGAAGCCGCGCCAACCAGCCCCAATGCGTCGCCGCCGGCGCCTCGCTGGCCTCGCCCATCGCATAGGCGAAGAACGACAGCGGCCGCGAAGCCGTCACCGCCGCGTCGATCTGGCGCAGGCTGCCCGCCGCGGCATTGCGCGGATTGGCGAACACCTTGTCCCCCGCCGCCTCCTGGGCCGCGTTCAGCGCCAGGAAATCGGCCTTGGTCATGAACACTTCGCCGCGGATCTCGATGCGCTGCGGATACGGCGCCGGCAGGGCAGGGGGGATCGCCGCCAGGGTGCGGACATTGGCCGTCACATCCTCGCCCACGCTGCCATCGCCGCGCGTGGCCGCGCGCACCAGCCGGCCGGCCGCGTAGGTCAGCGAGATCGACAGCCCATCGATCTTCGGCTCCCCCACCACCGCCACGGCTTCGTCGCCCAGCCCCAGAAACCGCCGCACCCGGTCGAGGAACTCGGAAAAATCCTCCGGCCCGAAGGCATTGTCCAGCGACAGCATCGGCGCCCCATGCGCCGCCTTGGCAAACCCCGTCGCCGGCGCGCCGCCCACCAGCCGGGTCGGCGAATCCGCCGGCACCAGCCCCGGAAACTGCGCCGCAATCGCCGCATGCCGCGCCCGCAGCGCGTCGTACTCCGCGTCGGTAACCTCCGGCGCATCCAGCTCGTGATACAGCCGGTCATGCCGCGCGATCGCGGCCGCCAGAAGCGCCAACGCCGCCGCCGCCTCCCGTTCGTCCCCCGACGTCACGACGCCCCCAACAGACTGTCCGCCGCCGCCCGCGCCTGTTCGGTCACCGTCTCCCCGGCCAGCATGCGCGCGATCTCCTCCCGCCGCTCCGCCGGCGCCAGCAGCTCAACCCGGGTCTCGGCCCGCCCGCGCGCCACCTGCTTGGCCACCCGCAGATGCGCCGCCCCGCGCGCGGCCACCTGCGGCGAATGGGTGACCAGCAGCACCTGCACCCCCTCCGCCACCCGCGCCAGCCGCTCGCCCACCGCCGCCGCCGTCGCGCCCCCGATCCCGCTGTCGACCTCGTCGAACACCAGCGTCGGAATGGTCGACCCGCCCGCCAGCACCACCTTCAACGCCAGCATCAACCGCGACAACTCGCCGCCCGAAGCCACGCGCGCCAGCGGCCCCGGCGGCTGGCCGGGATTGGTCGAAATCAGGAACCGCACCTGGTCCGCCCCGCCGAGCCCCCAGGCGGCTTCCTCCAGCGGCGCCACCTCGGCCAGGAAGCGCGCCCGCTCCAGCTTCAGCGGCGGCAATTCGCGCGCGATCGCCCGATCGAGCCGCCCCGCCGCCCCCCGCCGCGCCTCACTCAGCCGGGCACAGGCCGCGACATAGGCCGTCCGTGTCTCGGACACCCGCCGCTCCAGCCCCTCCACCTCCGCCGCCCCGGTCTCCAGGGCCGCCAGGCGCGATTGCAGGCTGGCCAGCAACCCCGGCAACTCGCCGACCCCAATCGAATGCTTGCGGGCGGCGGCGCGCAGGGCGAACAGCCGCTCCTCGGTCGCCTCCAGCCGGCGCGGATCGGCCTCCACCTCCTGCGCCAGCCGGCTCAGCAGCGTCTCCGCCTCGCCCAGCGCCGTCTCCGCCGCTTCCAGCGCCGCCAGCGCCGCCTGCGCCGGATTGGCCGCATCCGGCACAGCATTGGCCGGCAACAGGCGTTGCAGCGCCCGCCCAGCCGCCCGCAGCGCCGCCGCCGGCCCGCCGCTGGGCCGCCCGCGCCCGGAGGATGGCGTCAGCTCCGACAACGCCGCCGCGACGGCTTCCGCCCGCCGCTCGCCCTGCTGCAGCGCCTGCCGCTCCTCGGCCAGCCGCGTTTCCTCGCCCTCCTCCGGGGCCAGCCGCAACAGCTCATCCAGCGCATGGGTCAGCCATTCCCGGTCGCGCTCCGCCGCCGCGATCGCCGCGCGGGCGGCCGACAGCGACGTGGTCGCCTCGCGCAGCGCGCGCCAGGCCGTCGCCGTGTCCCCGCGCAGCTTCTCCGCCACCCCGAACGCATCCAGCAGCGCCGCGTGGCCGGCGGGATCGGCCAGGCCCATCTGGTCATGCTGCCCCTGCACCTCGACCAGCATCGCCCCCAGCCGGCGCAGGAGCGCGGCACTGATCGGCTGGTCGTTGACAAAGGCCCGGCTGCGCCCGTCGCGCAGCACCAGCCGGCGCAACACCAGTTCGTCCTCCGCCTCCATCCCCTGCTCGGCCAACAGCGCGAAGGCGGGGTGGCCCGGCGGCGGCGCGAACACCGCGGCGACACTGGCCTGCTCCGCCTCCGCCCGCACCAGCCCCTGTTCGGAGCGCGCGCCCAGCGCCAGGCCCAGGCTGTCCAACAGGATCGACTTGCCCGCCCCGGTCTCCCCGGTCAGCACCGTCAGCCCCGGCCCGAAGGACAGGTCCAGGCGCTGGATCAGCACCACATCGCGGATCGACAGCGCGGTCAGCACGGGCGCGCCCGATCCGCGATCAGAACACGGAGCGCCACATGCGCTGCAGCAGCCCGGGCTGTTCGCGCGGCGCGGGGGTGCCATCGGCGGCCACCTCGCCGGCGCCGGCCAGATGGGCGTAGCTGTCGCGATACCATTCGCTGCCGGGATAGTTGTGCCCCAGCACCGCCGCGGTGCGCCGCGCCTGGTCGGTCAGGCCGAGCAACAGGTAGATCTCGGTCAGCCGGTGCAGTGCCTCGGCGGTATGGTTGGTGGTCTGGAATTCCTCCACCACGCGCTGGAACCGGTTGATCGCGGCCGGATAGAGCTTCTGGCGCAGATAGTAGCGCCCCACCTCCATCTCCTTGCCGGCCAGGTGGTCGCGCGCCAGGTCGATCTTGAGCCGGGCGTCCCGGCCATAGGCGCTGTCGGGGAAGCGGTTGACCACTTCCTGCAGCGCGCCCATCGCATCCTGGGTGGCGCGCTGGTCGCGCTGGACATCGGCGATCTGCTCGTAGAACGCCAGCGCCCGCAGGTAATAGGCATAGCTGATGTCGCGGTGCGACGGGTGCAGCTGGATGAAGCGGTCAAGCGTGGCGATCGACTGGGTGTATTTGGTTTGCAGGTATTCGGCATAGCCCTGCATCAGCTGCGCGTTCACCGCCCAGGAGGAGTACGGATAGTTCTGCTCCACCTGATCGAACTGCGCCGCCGAGGTGCCGAAGCGCCGCGCGTTCAGCGCGTCCACGGCGCGGTTGTAAAGCACCTCCGCCTCCGGCGCGGCGATCTCGTCCGGGCTCGGCTCCTTGCTGGCGAAGGGGTTCAGCGATGACATCGTCTCGCATGCCGCCAGCGGCAGCAGCAGGATCAGCAGGGCGGCGCGGGCAATGGGGAGCATCGGGGGGAGCATCGGGCGAATCACCGGGCAGTGCAGGCGGTGCTTATAGAGCATGATCCGCGCCGGCAGAAGCGCGCCCGTTCAGCCGAGCGCGGCCAGCGGAGGGGCAGCCACATCGAACCGCGAGTCCCCGGCCGTCTGCTGCCAGTTGGCCGGGTTGGCAAACAGCGCGCGCAGCACGGCGTTGTTCAGCCCATGCCCCGGCCGATGCGCCCGCACCCGTGCGTGCAGCACCACCCCGGCCAGCGCCAGGTCGCCGACCATGTCCAGCAGCTTGTGGCGCACGAATTCCCGCTCCATGCGCAGGCCGGCGGGATTCAGCACCTGGTCGCCATCGACCACCACGGCGTTGTCCAGGCTGCCGCCGCGGGCCAGCCCGGCTTCCTGCATCGCCTCCACCTCCGCCAGCAGGCAGAAGGTGCGCGCCGGGGCCAGCTCGCGGCGGAAGCTGGCCGGCGTGACCGCGATCTCGAACGCCTGCGCCCCGATCGCCGCGGCCGGGAAATCGATGCTTGCCGTCAGGTGCAGCCCGGCCTCGCCGGGGGCCAGCGGCAGCAGCTCGACAAATGCGCCCTGCGCGCCCTCGACCCGCACGGCGCGGGTGGGGGCGATGGCGTTGACGGCGTGCTCCTGCTCCACCGTGCCGGCGCAGTCGATCAGGAACGCCAGCCCGGTGGCGGAGCCGTCCAGGATCGGCAGTTCCGGCCCGTCGACCTCAATGATGGCATTGGTGATGCCCGCGCCCGACAGCGCCGCCATCACATGCTCGACGGTGCCGACGCGGGCGGCGGCGATGGCGGGATGGGCCAGCACGGTGCAGAGCCGTGTGTCGCCCACCAGGTCGAAGCGCGCCGGAATGTCCACGCCCAGGTCGCGGCGGCGAAACACGATCCCGGTGCCGCAGGCTGCCGGCGCCAGCGTCATGGCCACCCGCGCGCCGCTGTGCAGCGCGATGCCGACGCAGTCGATCGCCGCCTTCAGGCTGCGCTGCGGTTGGGATTCGACCGCGAACAGCCCATCGGCCGGCGAGCCGGAGGCGAAGATCGATGCGTTGCGGGGGAAGCCGTCCATACGCCTGACTTTCGAAACGCTGGCCCGCCAGCAGGCGAG
>JBIPLY010000198.1:0-7430 GCA_044369385.1 Acetobacteraceae bacterium
GGAGTCTGGAAACCCGCCAAGAATCAAGGTCCAGGGGCTTGGCCCCTGGCGGGTGATGCGGCGCGATTGCGCCGCAGGGGCAGAGCCCAGCCTTGCCTTGGGCTTTTCTCTGTCTTTTTTCCTTGCTCCGCGACCGATCATCCGATAATATACCTACACATGATCGCGCCGCCGCCCTCATCCGTCGCCCACCCGGCCCACGCCCTCGCGGCGGGGATCGCCCTCACCTTGTCAGCGCTGCTCGACCTGATCTTCTTCCGCCCCGCCCGCTTCGGCGCTTACGCCACGCCCCTGCATCACCGCATCCGCCGCGCCGCGAGCCATCTTGCCCTGTTTTTCGCCCGCCTCGCCACCGGCCGCTTCCCGCCGCCGCGCAAGCCCCGCCCGGCAGACGCCCCGAAATCCGCCGGCGGCCCGCAAGCGGCCTATCTCCCGCGCCGCCCGGCCTGGCTGATTGCCACTGGCGGCCACCAGGTCGCCGGCCTGGCGTCGCAATTCCACACCGCCCTGCACGCGCCGGAGTCCCGCGCCCTGCTCGCCCAGGCCCCGGCCCATGCCCGCCGCGCCTTGGCCCGCCGCATTGGCGCGCTCTGCCGCCTGCTCGGCATCCCCCTGCCGGACCCGCTGCAACAAGCCGGACCCCGCCCCCGCCCCGGCCGCCCGCGCCGCGCACCCCCCGCGCGCGCCTGCCGCCGCTGTTTCCCCCGCTGCAGTCCTATGTCCGCGCCGCCGCCCGCGCCCTGAAAAGCCGCTTCGGCTGATCCGCGCCATCCCACGCCCTAACTGTTGCGATATCGGAATAAATTCCCGCTGGCATTTCCCCGCGCCCCCTGCCTAGCATCGCCCAAACCCCAGGAGGCCCGATAATGCAACGCCGTGCGTTCCTCGCCGCGACAGCGGCCACCCTCGCCGCCCCCGCCGTTCACGCCCAGCCGGCGAAAGTCATCAAATTCGCCCCCCAGGCCGATCTCGCCCTGCTCGACCCCCATTTCGCCCCCGCCCTGGTCACCCGCAACCACGCCTACCTGGTCTACGACACGCTCTATGGCGTCGATGACGCCGCCCAGCCGAAGCCGCAGATGGCCGCCGGCCACGTCATCGAGGACAACGGCCTCACCTGGAAGATCACGCTGCGCGACGGCCTGCGCTTCCACGACAACACCCCGGTCCTGGCGCGGGACGTCGTCGCCAGCCTGAAGCGCTGGGCCACCCGCGACGTCTACGCCATCTCGGTCTGGGCCCAGGTCGAGGAGATCTCCGCCCCCTCGGACAAGGTCGTCCAGTTCCGCCTGAAGAAGCCCTTCCGCCTGCTGGCCGACATGCTGGGCAAGCCCAACCCCTTCGCCCCCGTCATCATGCCCGAACGCCTGGCCAACACCCCCCCGGCGCAGCAGGTCACCGAGATCATCGGCTCCGGCCCGTTCAAATACGTCGCCAACGAACGCGTCCCCGGCTCGCGCAACGTCTATGAGAAGTGGCCCGGCTACGTCCCGCGCCAGGAAGCCCCGATCGGCTCGACGGGCGGCAAGGTGGTCCATGTCGACCGCGTCGAATGGCACACCATCCCGGACCCCGCCACCGCCGCCGCCGCCCTGCAATCCGGCGAGATCGACTGGTGGGAACAGCCGACGGCCGACCTGCTGCCCACCCTGCGCCGTCGCCAGGGCGTGGTCGTCGATATCATCGACACCCTCGGCTACCACGCCGTGATGCGCTTCAACCACCTGCACCCGCCGTTCAACAACCCCGCCGTCCGCCGCGCCCTGCTCGGCGCCTTCAGCCAGACCGACATGATGACCGCGGTCGCCGGCGAGGACCGCAAGATGTGGATGGACGGCGTCGGCTTCTTCACCCCCGCCTCGCCGCTGTCCAACAAGGCGGGCATCGAGGCCCTGACCAGCCCGCGCAACCTCGACCAGGTGAAACGCAACCTCGCCGCCGCCGGCTACACCAATGAGCGCTTCAACATGCTCGTCCCCACCGACCTGCCGGCGATCAACGCCATGAGCGAAGTGGCCGGCGACATCTTCCGCAAGCTCGGCATGAACCTGGACTACGTCACCATGGACTGGGGCGCCACCGCCCAGCGCCTGAACTCCAAGGCCCCGATCACCCAGGGCGGCTGGAACCTGAACTGCAACTACGCGCCGGGCTTCTCGCCGATGTCCCCGGCCGCCCACGGCTTCCTGCGCGGCACCGGCCAGAACGCCTTGTTCGGCTGGCCCGACATGCCGAAGGTCGAGGAGCTGCGCACCGCCTGGATCGACGAGCCGGACGCCGCCCGCCAGAAGACGATCGCCGAACAGATCCAGCTCCAGGCGTTCCAGGACGTGCCCTACATCCCGCTCGGCGGCTTCTATTTCGCTTCCGCCTACCGCTCGAACCTGTCCGGCCTGATCAAAGGCGGCATCCCGCTGTTCTACAACGTCAGGAAGGCATAGCGACCCCGCCGTTGCCGATTTGGGGTGGCAATGCTTCGATACGCCACCCCAAGCCCGGAACCCCAGGATGCCCCCCGACCCGCCGAGCCTGCCGACCCTGGCCCGGCGCATCGCTGCCCTGGCCGGCCCCACCTTCACCATCGCCATCCTGCAATCCGCCGGCCAGCTCATCGAAACCGTCCTGGCCGCCCGTCAGGGCACGCTGGCGCTGGCCGGCTGGGCGCTGGTGCTGCCCTTCACCCTGCTGCTGCAACAGATGTCCGCCGGCGCCATGGGCGGCGGCGTGGTCTCGGCCATCGCCCGCAGCCTGGGTGCCAACCGCCCCGAAGACGCCTCCGCCCTGGTGCTCCACGCCCTGGCCATCGCCCTGGTCTTCGCCCTCGGCTTTGCCGTGCCTTTGGCGATCTTCCCCGCCACCATCCTCGGCGCCATCGGCGGTGCCGAGGCGGCGGCCGCCGCCGTCGCCTATTCCGCCTGGCTGTTCGGCGTCGGCGCCCCCGCAGCCTGGCTGACCAACACCCTGGCCTCGGTGCTGCGCGGCGGCGGCAAGCATGCCCTGGCCGCCAAGGTCACGGTCTACGCCGCCCTGGCCAACGCCCCGATCGCCTGGCTGCTGATGGAACCGCTGGGCCAGGGCCTGGCCGGCCTCGGCATGGCCACCGCCCTGACGCAATGCGGCTCGGCGCTGGCCATGAGCGTCGTCGTCGGCCGCGGCGGCGCCGGCTTCGTCCCCAGCCTCCGCGCCCCCCTGCGCCGGGCGCTGTTCGCCCGCATCTTATCGGTTGGCGCGGTGGCCTGTGCCATGGCAAGTGTGGCCAACCTCACCACCATCCTGGTCACCGCCAGCATCGCCACCTACGGCGCCGTCGCGGTGGCCGCTTACGGCATCTCGGCCCGCCTCGAATTCCTCATGGTGCCCCTGGCCTTCGGCATCGGCTCCGCCCTCACCGCCCTGGTCGGCCGCTCCGTCGGCGCCGGGGACTGGGCCACGGCGCGCCGCACCGCCTGGGTCGGCGGCGCTGGCGCCTTCGTGGTCTGCGCCCTGGTTGGCAGCCTGGTCGGGCTGTTTCCGCTGCACTTCGCCCGGTTCTTCACCACCGACGCCGAGGTCGCCGCCCTGGCCGCCCGGGCCCTGACCTATATCGGCCCGGCCTTCGGCGGCTTCGGGCTGGGCATGTGCCTGTATTTCGGCTCGATGGGCGCCGGGCGCATGATGTGGCCGGCGATCGGCGGCGTGACCCGGATCACGGTGGCCGTCGGCGGCGGGGCGCTGCTGGCCGGGCCGCTGGGCATGGGGCTGGACGGCCAGTTCCTGGCCGTGGCGCTGGGAATCACCGCGTTCGGGGGCGTGATCACCTCGGCGGTGCGGCCGGGGGTGTGGTCAGCGAAGTAAGAAAGAATCTTCTTTTTGTGAACAAAAAGAAGCAAAAAAACTTTCCCCATTTGGCACCCGCTTCTCCCGGTGAAGCCGGGTGCAAACGGGAAAAAGTTTTTTGGTTTTTTTCAAAAAAGAACTTCTTCCCTAACTGACCTTCTTGTCCCGCCCCCGCCAGAACGGCTCCCGCAGCGTGGTCTTCAACACCTTCCCCGCCCCGGACAACGGCAGGCTTTCCCCGCGGATATCCACGCTGCGCGGGGTCTTGTAGCCGGCGATCAGGCTGCGGCAATGGGCGATGACCGCCTCCGCGGTGATCTCCCGCCCCGCCCGGGGCACCACGATGGCATGGACCGCCTCGCCCCATTTCTCGTCGGGGATGCCGATCACGGCGACTTCGGCAACCCCGTCCAGGGTGGAGATCGCGCTTTCGACTTCGGCCGAATAGATGTTCTCCCCGCCGGAGATGATCATGTCCTTGAACCGATCGACGATATAGACGTAGCCCTCCTCGTCCATCCACCCGCCATCGCCGCTGTGATACCAGCCGTCGCGCAGCGCGGTGGCGGTGACATCGGGCAGGTTCCAGTAGCCCAGCATGATGTTCGGCCCGCGCACCTGCACCTCGCCCACCGTGCCCCGCGGCACCTCGGCATCGTCGGCGTCGGCGATGCGCACATCGACCAGCAGCGCCGGCCGTCCGCAGGACTGGGCGCGCGGCCCCACGGGCTCCGGCAGGGTGCGGTCCATGCTGGTCACGATCGGCGAGGCTTCGGTCATGCCATAGACATGCAGCAGCCGAACGCCCGGCATGGTCTGCCGCGCCTTCTGCAGCACCGCGTCGGGCATCGGCGAGGCGCCATAGGGGATCAGCCGCAGCGAGGAGATGTCGTATCTGCCGATATCGGGATGGTTGGCGGTGGCGTTGGCCATGGTGGGGACCAGCAGGCAGTTGGTCACCCGGTTGCGCTGGATTTCGCCCAGCAGGTCCGTCGGATCGAAGCGCGGAATGAAGATATGGGTGCCGGCCACGATGGTGATGGCGAAGGTGGAGGCGGCATCGGCCAGGTGGAACATCGGCCCGCAGTGGATGTAGACGGTGTCGCCGCGATAGTCCCAGGCCGGGATCACCATGGCGGCATTGGCGACCAGGTTGCGATGCGTCAGCATCACCCCCTTGGACCGCCCGGTGGTGCCGCCGGTATAGAAGATGCCGGCGACATCGTTGTCCCCGGCCTCGCCAAAGCCGGGCGGCGGGCTGGCCAGCAGCGACTCCCAGGCGACCATGCCCGGCGGCGTCGCGGCCTCGCCGATGTGGATGACATGCGCCACCTCGCCCATCTGCCCGGCGAGCTGGCCGGGCATCCCGGCGAAATTGTCGTCCACGATCAGCGCCCGCGCCCCGCTATCGGCCAGCATGAAGGCGATCTCGGGCGGGGCCAGGCGCGTGTTCAGCGGCACCATGATCGCCCCCAGCCCGGGAATGGCATACATCGCCTCCCAGTAGCGGTCGGAGTTCAGCGCCAGGATCGCCACCCGGTCGCCGCGGCCGATGCCCAAGCCCGCCAGCCCCCCGGCCAGGCGGGCGATGCGCCCGGCCACCTCGGCCCAGTTCCAGCGCCGGTCGCGAAAGACCGTCGCCGTGCCCCCGGCATTGATGGTGACGGCACGGTTCAGCCCCTGGATCAGCCGCATCTGGACACGCTCCCCGCGATCGTTTCTGGGCGGGAAAACTACCCCGGCGTCAGCGCCGGCTCAATCGTCAACCGGCGTCCAGCCCTGGCCGACATAGCAGGCCCGGCGCTCGGCGCTGCGCGGGCGGGCGTGGTCGTCGGTCACCATGGTGCGCGGCGGGTCGAAGAAGCCGCCGCTCCAATGGCAATGCCCGCGCGAATCACAGCGCCGGACCGGGGGAATCCAGGCGCCGGGAAACACCAGCTCCTCGCGCAGCCGCGGCGGCCAGCGCTCATAGGCCATCGCGTCGCACTGCGCCTGCATGGCGCGGAACTCCGCCTCCCCGGCGCCGGGCTTCGCCCATTTCTCGGCGCAGGCGGACAGCAGCAGCACCGCCAACAGCAACACGTGTCTCACGCCGCCTCCACCAGAACCATGCGGCGGCGGGCCTGGGCGCCGACGGGCAGCGCGGCGAACATGTCCTTTTCCGCCTCGGTGATGGTCACCCCGGCCAGCCGCGGCAGGAAGCGGCGCCCGCTGCGCTCCCACAGCCGCGCCCCGCGCTGCACCAGCCGCCAATCGACCGGCGGCAGGAACAGCGCGGTGTCGCGGCGCTGCACCCGGAACATGGCGCCGGCCATCAGCCGCCCGACCTGGCCGGGGGAGTATGGCGTGCCGTGGCCGAACGGCGTGGCCTCCATATGCGCCCACATGCCGCTGCGGTTCGGCGCCACCACCAGCAGCCGGCCATCGTCCTTCAGCACCCGCCAGACCTCCCGCAATAGCCGCCGCGCGTTCTCCGCCGCCTCCAGCCCGTGCACCAGCAGCACGCGGTCGAAGCACAGGTCGGGGAAGGGCAGGGCGTCCTCCTCGGCGGTGCAGGACAGGTTGGCGCTGCCGACCGGCCAGCGCGCCGCCCCCATCTGCGCCGGGGTGACGGCGATGCAGCGCGCGGCATGCTCGCGCCACAGCCGCAGATAGGGCGCGGCATAGCCCAGGCCTAGAACCGCCATCCCCGGCAGGCGCGGCCAGGCCAGCGCCAGGCGCTCGCGCACCAGGTGGGCGGCCAGCGCGCCGCGGCGGGTGGCGTAGAACTGCGCGGCTTCATGGGCGTCGGAGACCATGGCCGCACTATACAAGGTTTGCCGGCCGGGCGCGCGGTGCTAGAGCGTGATCGTCGGAGGCGGTTGCGCCGGAGACGTGAATCACGCGATCAAACAAGAAGGCTGACCGGCATGATCAAAGTCACCGCCATCCCCATCCTGCAGGACAACTACGCCTGGCTGCTGCGCGACGAGGAAAGCGGCTGCCGCGCCATCGTCGACCCGGCCGAGGTCGATCCCGTGGTGCGCGCCATCGATGCGGCGATCGCCGCCGAGGGGGGCGGTCTGGACCTGATCCTGCTGACCCACCACCACGGCGACCACATCGCCGGCACGGATGCCATCCGCGCGAAATACGGCGCCCCGGTGGTCGGCGCGAAGGCCGATGCGCACCGCCTGCCGAAGCTCGACCGCGAGGTCTGGGCCGGCTCCGAGGTGGACCTGGGCGCCAGCACGGCGCGGGTGATCGAAACGCCGGGGCATACGCGCGGCCATATCAGCTTCTTCTTCCCCGACGGCGCCGTGCTCCTGTGCGGCGACACGCTGTTCAGCCTGGGCTGCGGGCGGCTGCTGGAAGGTACCGCCCAGGAGATGTTCGCCAGCCTGACCAAGCTGGCCGCGCTCCCGCCCGACACGCTGGTCTGCTGCGGCCACGAATACACCGAAAGCAACGCCAAGTTCGCGCTGCACGCCGATCCCGACAACGAAGACCTGCGCGCCTACGCCGCCCGCGTGGCCGAATTGCGGGCCATGGCAATGCCGACCCTGCCCAGCCTGCTGGCCGACGAACTGGCCTGCAACCCGTTCCTGCGGGCCGGCGACGTGGCGACACTCGCC
>JBIPLY010000199.1:0-7406 GCA_044369385.1 Acetobacteraceae bacterium
CGGGGGTGGGCGGCGGGATGTGGTCGGCCAGGCGGGCGGCGATGCGGTCCGGCAGGATGGGGGCGTGGGCGAGGTTGACGCCAATGCCGGGGATGGCCCAGGCGAGGCCGCCCGCGCCGTCGCCGTGGCTTTCGAGCAGGATGCCGGCGAGCTTTTCCCCGTTCAGCATCAGGTCGTTGGGCCATTTGAGGGCCAGGGTCGGGCCGGGGGGGAGGAGGGTGGCGATGGCCTCGGCGAGCGCCACGCCGGCGAGCAGCGAGAGGCGGGCGGCTTCGCGCAGCGGGACTTGCGGGCGCAGCAGGACGGAGAGTGCGAAGTTGCCGGCCGGCGTGGACCAGGCGCGGCCACGCGAGCCGCGGCCCTGGGTCTGGCGGCGGGCGAGGACGGCCAGGCCCTCGGGCTCGCCGGCCGTGGCGCGGGCGCGGACCAGATCGGAGGTGGAGGGGAGTTCGTCGTGGATCTCCAGCCGCCATGGCGGGCGGCCGGGGATCACGGGAAGAGGACTTTTGCTGCGGCCTGGGCGGCGGCGACGACCGGGGCGGGGGCGAGGAAGAAGAAGGTGGTGAAGATCCCGCCGGCGGCGGCCACGAAGGAGAGCGCGGCGGGGCGGGCATCGAACGCCGGCGCGGCGTCGTCGAAATACATCACCTTGATGATGCGGATGTAATAGAAGGCGCCGATCACGCTGGTCAGCACGCCGATCACGGCCAGCATCCACATGCCCTCCTGGACCGCGGCGCTGAAGATGAAATACTTGCCCCAGAAGCCGGAGAAGGGCGGGATCCCGGCCATCGAGAACATGAACACGGCAAGCGCCAAGGCCATCGCCGGATCGGTGCGGCCGAGGCCGGCGAGGTCGGAGACGCCCTCTACATTGCGGCCCTTTCGGCGCATGGCAATGATGCAGGCGAAGGTGCCGGCGTTCATGAACACATAGGTCAGCAGGTAGATCAGCACGCCGCGCACGCCATCGACGGTGCCGGCGGCCAGGCCGATCAGCGCGTATCCCATGTGGCCGATCGAGGAATAGGCCATCAGGCGCTTGATGTTGCTCTGGCCGATGGCGGCGAGCGAGCCGAGCAGCATCGAGGCGATCGAGACCAGGACGATGAGCTGCTGCCACTGGCCGAGCAGCGGCTGGAACGGGCCGGCGAGCAGACGCACCAGCAGCGCCATCGCGGCAACCTTCGGCGCGGTGCCCATGAAGGCGGTCACCGGGGTGGGCGCGCCCTCGTAGACGTCCGGCGTCCACATGTGGAAGGGCACGGCCGAGACCTTGAAGGCCAGGCCCGCGACGATGAAGACGATGCCGACGGTCAGGCCCGGGGAGAGGTTCTTGGGGTCGGCCAGCACCTTGGCAATCGCGTCGAACGACATGGAGCCGGTGAAGCCGTAAACCAGCGAGACGCCATAGAGCAGCAGGCCGGAGGCGAGCGCGCCGAGGACGAAGTATTTCAGCCCGGCCTCGGCCGAGCGGCGTTCGTCGCGGGCGAAGGCGGCGAGCACGTAAAGCGACAGGCTCATCAGTTCGAGGCCGAGATACAGCGTCATCAGGCTGCTGGCGGAGACCATCAGCATCATGCCGACGGCGCAGAGAAGCATCAGGACGGGGAATTCGAAGCGCTGCATGTTGGCGTGTTCGGCGTAGTCCAGCGACATGACCACGCCGAAACCGACGGCGGTCAGGATCAGCAGTTTGGCGAACAGGCTGTAGGCATCGGTGGCGAACAGCCCGTTATAGCCGGCGCCGGGCACGCCGCTGAGCACCAGCATCGCGGTGAGCAGCAGGGCGCCGACAGCGAACATGGACGACATCTGGAAGGTCTTTTCGCCGCGCGCGAAAACCCCGTACATCAGGATGGCCATGGCGGCGCAGGATAGAAAAATCTCGGGCAGGGCGAGTTGCCAGTTCACGGTGCGAGCACTCCCGCGAGCTTGGTGGTACTGGCGATCGCGGCCAGGTGGTTCTCGACCATCGCAGCGACCGAGGCGTCCCAGAAGACGGTGAAGCTGGACGGGTAGATGCCCATCCACAGGGTCAGCAGGACGAGCGGGGCGAAGACGGCGATTTCGCGCGGGGAGAGGTCGAGGATGGATTTCAGCTCGTCGCGGGTGATGCCGCCGAAGATCACGCGGCGATACAGGTAGAGCATGTAGGCCGCCCCCAGGATCATGCCCATGGAGCCGAGCAGGGCGAGCCAGAAGCTGACCTTGAAGGCGCCGACCAGGACCAGGAACTCGCCGACGAAGCCGGCGGTGCCGGGCAGGCCGACCGAGGCCATGGAAAACAGCATGAAGGCCAGCGCGTATTTCGGCATCCGGCTGGCGAGACCGCCGTAGCGCGCGATTTCGCGGCTGTGGATGCGGTCATAGACCACGCCGACGCACAGGAAGAGCGCGGCGGAGACCACGCCATGGCTGAGCATCTGGAACAGCGCGCCGGACAGGCCCTGTTCGTTGACGGTGAAGATGCCGATCGTGACCACGCCCATATGGGCGACCGAGGAATAGGCGATCAACTTCTTCATGTCGGTCTGCGCCAGCGCCACCAGCGAGGTGTAGATCACGGCGACGACCGAGAGGGTGAAGATGAAGGGGGCAAAATAGGCCGTCGCGTCGGGCAGCATCGGCACCGAGAAGCGCAGGAAGCCATAGGCGCCCATCTTCAGCAGCACGCCGGCCAGGATGACGGAGCCGGCGGTCGGCGCCTCCACATGCGCATCGGGCAGCCAGGTGTGGACCGGCCACATCGGCACCTTGACCGCGAAGCTGGCGAAGAAGGCGAGGAACAGCCAGGTCTGCACCGAGGGGGCGAAGCTGTGCTTCATCAGGGCGACGATGTCGGTGCCGCCGGCGGCATAGGCCATGTACAGCAGCGCCAGCAGCATCAGCACCGAGCCGGCCAGGGTGTAGAGGAAGAACTTGATGGCCGCATAGACGCGGCGCGGTCCGCCCCAGACTCCGATCAGGAGGTACATGGGGATCAGCACGCCCTCGAAGAACATGTAGAAGACCACGAAATCGAGCGCGCAGAACATGCCGACCATCATGGTTTCGAGCACCAGGAAGGAGAACATGAACTCCCGCACCCGGGTGCCGATGCTCTCCCAGCTTGCCAGGATGCAGATCGGGGTCAGGGCGGTGGCCAGCAGGACGAACAGGACGGAGATGCCGTCGACGCCCATCTTGTAGCCGATGCCCCATTGCGGCAGCCAGGCGACGTCCTCGACGAACTGGAAGTCGGCGCTGCTGGTGTCGAAGCGGAACCACAGCATCAGCGACAGGGCGAAGACGATCAGGCTGGTCCAGAGTGCCGCCCAGCGGGCGTTGGACGCCACCGCTTCCTCGGAGCCGCGGATGGTCATGATCACCGCGCCGCCCACCAGCGGCAGGAAGGTCAGCAGCGAGAGCAGCGGAAAGCCGGCCGCGTTGAGCGCGTTCATGGTCGGGGTCACCGGATGATCAGGTAGAGGCTGACCAGCACGACGACGCCGATCAGCATGGCAAAGGCATAATGGGCGATCGACCCGGTCTGCACGCGGACCACCCGACCGGCGCCCTGCGCGGTGAGGGAGGCGACACCGTTGGGGATGCCGTCGATGATCGTGGCGTCGCCGACCTGCCACAGGCCGCGGGCGAGGCCGAGCAGCGGGCGGACGATGATGGCGTTGTACAGCTCGTCGAAATACCACTTGTTCAGCAGGAAGCGGTACACCCCGCTGAACTGGACCGCGAGGCGGGCCGGCAGGGCGGGGGCGCCCATGTAGATCGCATAGGCCAGCGCGATGCCGGCGATGCCGACGATGGCGGGCAGCAGGACCACCCAACCGGGCACGTTGTGCATGTCGTGCAGCACGTGGTTGTCCGGGCCGTTATGGATGGAGGCGCCCCAGAAATGCTGCCAATGCTCGCCGACCAGCTGGGCGTTGAAGACCATGCCGGTCAGCACCGCGCCGGCCGCGAGCAGCAGCAGCGGGCCGGTCATCGAGATCGGGCTTTCATGGACGTGGTCCATGGTGTGCTGGTCCGCGCGCGGCGCGCCGTGGAAGGTGAGGATCAGCAGCCGCCAGGAATAGAAGGCGGTCAGGAAGGCCGCCAGGATGCCGCACCAGAAGCCGTAATGGGCAAAGGCGCCGTGCGAGGCGTAGGCCGCTTCGAGCACCGCGTCCTTGGAGTAGAAGCCGGCGAAGGGGAAGACGCCGGCCAAGGCCAGGCTGCCGATCCACATCATCGCGTAGGTCAGCGGGATCTTCTTCCAGATGCCGCCCATGCGGCGGATGTCCTGTTCGTCGGACATGGCGTGGATCACGCTGCCGGCGCCGAGGAACAGCAGCGCCTTGAAGAAGGCGTGGGTCAGCAGGTGGAAGACCGAGGCCTGGTAGGCGCCGACGCCGGCGGCGATGAACATGTATCCGAGCTGGGAGCAGGTGGAATAGGCGATGATGCGCTTGACGTCGTTCTGCACGCAGCCGACGGTGGCGGCGAAGAGCGCAGTGCTGGCGCCGACCAGGGTGACGAAGCCCATCGCGTAGGGGGCGTATTCCAGCACCGGGGACATGCGCGCCATCAGGAAGACGCCGGCGGTGACCATGGTGGCGGCGTGGATGAGGGCAGAGACCGGGGTGGGGCCCTCCATCGCGTCCGGCAGCCAGACATGCAGGCCGAGCTGGGCGGACTTGCCCATGGCGCCGATGAACAGCAGGATGCCGATCACCTCGTAGGCGCGGAAGCTGGCGCCGAACAGGCTGTAGCTGTCGTTCTGGTGGGCGGCGACGCCGGCGAAGATCGCGTCGAAGGTGACGCTGCCGAAGACCACGAAGATCAGGGCGATGCCGAGCGCGAAGCCGAGATCGCCGACGCGGTTGACGATGAATGCCTTGATCGCCGCGGCACAGGCGGTGGGCTTTTGATACCAGTAGCCGATCAGCAGGTAGCTCGCCAGGCCCACGCCTTCCCAGCCGAAGAAGAGCTGGAGCAGGTTGTCCGAGGTGATCAGCATCAGCATGGCGAAGGTGAACAGGCTCAGATAGCTGAAGAACCGGTAGACCGTGCCGTGGGGCTCGTGGCCCATGTAGCCGACGGAGTAGATGTGGATCAGGGTGGCGATGAAGGTGACCATGGCCACCATGACCGCCGACAGCATGTCGTAGCGCAGCGCCCAGGACACGGTGAAGTCGCCCGAGGAGATCCAGGTGCCCAGTGTCACCACGCCGGGGCTGGCGCCGCCATAGGCCAGGGCGACGAAGGCCGAGACGCCGCAGATGGCGGCCAGGATCATGCACAGGATGGTCACCGCCTGCGCCGCGCGGTCGCCGATCTGGCGCCCGAACAGCAGGGCGACCAGCGAGCCGAGCAGCGGCGCCAGGACCGCGGTTGCGAACAGCATCTGGGGTTAGCCCTTCATCAAAGTCACGTCCTCGACCTCGATCGAGCCGCGGTTGCGGAAGTAGATCACCAGGATGGCCAGGCCGATGGCGGCCTCGGCGGCGGCCACGGTGAGGACGAACATGGTCATGACCTGGCCGGCCAGGTCGCCCAAAGCCGACGAGAACGCCACGAAGTTGATGTTGACCGCGAGCAGGATCAGCTCGACGGACATCAGGATGATGATGACGTTCTTGCGGTTGAGGAAAATGCCGAAGATGCCCATCACCAGCAGGATGGCGCCGACGGCGAGATAGTGGCTGAGCGGAACCGGCAGCATGTCAGTGGTGTCCCCCGCCATGGTGGTGTTCTTCGACGACCGGCGCGGCCGGCTTGGGCTTCGGGCGCAGGTAATCGCCGGGCTTGACGGCCGCGCCCGAGGCCATGTCGACCAGTTCCAGCGTGTCGGCCGGCGTGCGCGCGATCTGTTCGGCGATGCTCTGGTGGCGCGAATAGCTGCGGTCGCGCAGGGTCAGGACAATCGCGCCGATCATGGCGACCAGCAGAACCAGGCCGGCGGCCTGGAACAGCAGGATGTAATCCGTGTACAGCACGCGGCCGATCTGCACGGTGTTGGACACGTCCGGCACGATCGGCACGGCGCGCAACCCGGCGGATTGCGGCGCGAGCGACCAGCCGCCGAGGACCATCGCCAGTTCGATCAGCAGGATGGCACCGATGGTGGCGCCGATCGGCAGGTAGCGCTGGAAGCCTTCCCGCAATTGGGAAAAATTGATGTCCAGCATCATGACGACGAACAGGAACAGAACCGCGACGGCGCCGACATAGACGATGACCAGGATCATCGCCAGAAACTCGGCCCCGGCCAGCAGGAACAGCGCGGCGGCGTTGAAGAAGGCGAGCACCAGGAACAGCACCGAGTGCACCGGGTTGCGCGCGGAAACCACCATGCCGGCGGAGACCAGCAGGATGGCGGCGAAGACGTAGAAGGCCAGGGACGCGATCATCGATAGGGGGCGTCCTGCTGCAGGCGGGCCGCCAGCGCCGGCTCCCAGCGGTCGCCGTTCTCCAGCAGCCTGGCCTTGTTGTACATCAGCTCCTCGCGCGTCTCGGTGGCGAACTCGATGTTCGGGCCTTCGACGATGGCATCGACCGGGCAGGCTTCCTCGCACAGGCCGCAATAGATGCACTTGGTCATGTCGATATCGTAGCGCGTGGTGCGGCGGCTGCCGTCGTCGCGCGGTTCGGCCTCGATGGTGATGGCCTGGGCCGGGCAGACCGCCTCGCACAGCTTGCAGGCGATGCAGCGTTCCTCGCCATTCGGGTAGCGGCGCAGCGCGTGCTCGCCGCGGAAGCGCGGGGACAGGGCCTGGCGCTCATGCGGGTAGTTGATGGTGGCCTTCTTCTTGAAGAAGTATTTCAGCGTGAGCGCCATGCCGCTGACCAGTTCGGTGAGCAGGAAGCTGCGCGCGGTGCGATCGAGGAATGCCATGGTGGGGTCCTATACGGCCTTGGGCAGCCAGCCCATCGCCAGCAGCACGCCGGCGACCAGCACCAGGTAGAACAGCGAGAACGGCAGGAACACCTTCCAGCCCAGGCGCATCAGCTGGTCGTAGCGGTAGCGCGGGAAGGTGGCGCGGACCCAGACGAAGACGAACATGATGAAGCAGATCTTCAGCACGAACCAGACCGGCCCGGGGATCCAGGTGAAGGGCTCGATCCCGAAGGGCGGCAGCCAGCCGCCGAGGAACAGGATGGTGGTCATCGCCGCCATCAGGAACATGTTGGCGTATTCGCCGAGGAAGAACAGCGCGAAGGACATCGAGCTGTATTCGACGAAGAAGCCGGCGACGATCTCGCTCTCGCCCTCCGGCAGGTCGAAGGGCGAGCGGTTGGTCTCCGCCAGGGTCGAGATGAAGAAGATGATCGCCATCGGGAACAGCGGGATGATGAACCAGACGGTCTGCTGCGCCATCACGATCGCGTTCAGGTTCAGCGAGCCGACGCAGATCAGCACGGTG
>JBIPLY010000550.1:0-2629 GCA_044369385.1 Acetobacteraceae bacterium
CGGGGGGGGAATGGGGGGGGCATCGGGGTTGGGGCGGGTATCAGGAAGAAAGCGGCCACAAAGGCACAAAGACACAAAGAAGCAAGCGAAGGGAGAAGGCTGAAGATTATTCTTCTCCTTGCCTTTCTCCTCTGTGCCTCTGTGCCTTCGCAGCCGCTTGCTTTCTTGCTTCCTAACGCCGCGCGTTCAGCACCACGAGGCCCTGTTCGAGGTCGGCGATCAGGTCGTTGGTGTCTTCGAGGCCGACATGCAGGCGCATCATCTCGCCGCCGAAGGCGCCGGTTCCCGCCGTGCGGGTGATGGAGCCGCCGGTGGGCAAGGCGAGGCTTTCGAAGCCGCCCCAGGAGGCGCCCTTGCCGAAGAGCTGGAGGGCCTCGGCCATGGCGTGGACCGATTCGCGGGCGACATCTTCACGGAAGACGATGCCGAACAGCGAGCAGGCGCCGGTGAAGTCGCGCTTCCACAGCTCGTGGCCCGGGGCGCCGGGCAGGGCGGGGTGCAGGACGGACTTCACTTCGGGGCGGGTGCGCAGCCAGGCGGCGACCTCGACGGCGGATTTCTCCTGGCGGTCCATGCGCACGCCCATGGTGCGCGCGCCGCGCAGGGCGAGCCAGCAATCATCGGGGCTGGCGTATTGGCCGAGCGCGTTGGAGGTGCCCTTCACCCGCTCCCAGTCCTCGCGGCTGTTCACCGTGATCGAGCCGAGCAGGACGTCGGAATGGCCGACGACATACTTGGTCAGCGCCTGGATCGAGACGTCGACGCCGTGCTGGAAGGGCTGGAAGTGGTGGATGCCCCAGGTGTTGTCCATCAGGACTTTTGCGCCTTTGGATTTGGCGACGGCGGAGAGGGCGGGGACGTCCTGGACCTCGAAGGTGTGGCTGCCGGGGGACTCCAGGTAGAGCACGGTGGTGTTGGGCTGGAAGAGGGGCGTGATGGCCTCCCCGCTGAGGGTCGGGTCGTAGTAGGTGGTGGAAATGCCCATCTTGGACAGGAAATTGTCGCAGAAGCTGCGGGCCGGGCCGTAGCAGCTGTCCGGCATCAGCACGTGGTCGCCGGACTTGAGATAGGCGAGCAGGGGCACGGTGACGGCGGCCAGGCCGGTGGAGACGATGGTGCAGCGGGTGCCGCCCTCGATCTCGGCGACCATGTTCTCCAGCGCCCAGTGCGTGGCGCTGCCGCCGGTGCCGTAATGCGGCTTCTGCTCGAAGCGCTCGTTGGCGGCGCCGGTGCGCTCGGACATGCTGGCGTAGAGCATGGTGGAGCCGCGATGCACCGGCGGGTTGACGAAGCCGCGCACATTGGTGCCGGCGCGGCCGGCATGGGAGAGGCGGGTGAAATAGCCGCCCTCGTGCTTCGGGGTCTTGTCGGTCATCTCAGTTGGTCTCCACAGGCGTGTCGGGGCGGCCGCCCCATTCGGTCCAGGATCCGTCATAGACGGCGCCGGCGGGCAGGCCGGCCAGGGTGAGCCCAAGCGTCACGATGCAGGCGGTGACGCCGCTGCCGCAGGAGGTGACGAGTGGGCGGCGGCCGTCGATGCCGGCGGCGGCGAAGCGGGCGCGCAGTGCGGCGGGCGGCAGCAGGGTCTGGTCCGGGGCGAGCAGCTCCGTGTAGGGCAGGTTGGCGGCCCCCGGCATGTGGCCGGAGCGCATGCCGGCGCGCGGTTCCGGCACCGCGCCGGTGAAGCGGCCGGCGGCGCGGGCGTCCAGCACCAGCTCGGCCTGGCTCGCGACATTGGTCAGGATGTCGCCGACGCCGCGCAGGCGGGTGGCGCGGAAATCCGGGCGGAATTCGGCGGGGGCCGCCGGGGCGGGGTCGCCGGCTTCGGTGGCGCGGCCCTCGGCGATCCATTTCGGCAGGCCGCCATCCAGCACGGCCGCGCCGTCATGGCCGAACAGCCCCATCATCCACCAGCCGCGCGCGGCCGAGGCCAGGCCCTTCTGGTCGTAGAAGACAACGGTCGAGTCGTTGGACACGCCGAGGGCGGCCATCTTCGCGGCGAAGCGGCCCGGGCTGGGCACCATGTGCGGCAGGGCGGTGTCGGGGTCGGCGATGTCGTCGATGTCGAAGAAGCGCGCGCCGGGGATGTGGGCGCGGCGGAACTCGGCCTTTCCGTCCTTCGGCTCGTTGGGCAGGTATTTGGTGGTGTCGAACACCACGATCCCCGGCTTGCCGAGGCGTTCGGCGAGCCAGTTGGTCGAGACCAGCGGATGCTGTGCCACGTGTGTTTCCTTCCAAATCAGCGTTCAGGCCGGCGCGATGATGATGCGCCGGTTCTGCTTGCCCTTGTTCTCGATCTTCTGCACCACCACGCGCCCGATCTGGCCGGTGCGCGCGACATGGGTGCCGCCGCAGGGTTGCAGGTCGATCGGGGGGTCGCCCGCGCCGATGCGCACCAGGCGCAGGCGGCCGGTGCCGCGCGGCGGCTGCACGGACAGGGTGCGCACCAGGGTCGGGTTGGTGTCCAGCACCGATTCCTCGACCCATTCATGGGCGATCGGGTGGTCGGCGTCGATCAGCGCGTTCAGCGCCGCCTCGATCGCCGCCTTGTCCGGCGCCTCCGGCAGGTTGAAATCCAGGCGCGAGCGGTCCCCGCCCACCGAGCCGCCGGTCACCGCGATGCCGGGCA
>JBIPLY010000336.1:0-4761 GCA_044369385.1 Acetobacteraceae bacterium
GCAGCACGGCGCACATCAGGTGCATCGCGGTGTGCATCTTCATCAGCGCCAGGCGGGGCGCCCAGTCGATCTCGGCGCTGACCTGCGCACCCGCTTCGGGCAGGGCGGCGCCCTCGGCCGGCAGGTGCAGGATGGTCTCGCCCTCGCCCTTGATGGTGTCGGTGATGCGCGCCTCGCCGCCGGCCCAGCGCAGGACCCCCGTGTCGCCGGGCTGGCCGCCGGAGCGGGCGTAGAAGACGGTGCGGTCCAGCACGATGCCGTCCGCCCCGGCGCGAAGCACGCGGGCGGGCGCCGCGGTCTGGTAGGCGTCTTCCAGGAACAGGCGCTCGGTCATGCTTTTCCCCGCTTTGCGGGCGGAGAATAGGCCGCGGAGGAAGGTTTGCCCAGCCGCCCGCCGATCTCAGCCCCGCCGGGCAGCCTCCACCATGCGACGGACCTCGGTGGCGGCGGTGCTGCCCTTGGCGGCCTCGCGCCATTGCTGCTCGGCGACGCGCTGATGGGCGGCGATCGCCTCGTCCGCCGCGGTGATCATCGCCACGCCGGGGGCGGCGAAGGGGCTGGCATCGGGGTTGAACGGGTTCATCGCCAGGGTGGCGCGGTCACGCGCGCGCAGGATCTCGAAGCCGCCATTCAGCTCGCCGGCCTGGACCAGGCCGAATTGCAGGCCCATCGGCTCGGTTTCCATCAGGGTGGCGATGTTGGCGACCTCGGCGGCGGCGGTCTCGCGGCATTGGCGGCGCATGCGCTCGGACATCGGCAGGCCGGGGGCGATGCCCTGCTCCAGCAGCGCGCTGACGCGCCCGGCCGGCATCATGGCGATGATGCCGGGGCGGCGCATGGCATACATCCGCTTGCGGGCGGCCAGGATGCCCAGCACCTGGTCGGCGGCGGCGCGCGAGGCGACGCGGTCCCCGCCCAGGGCCTCGGCCGCCTCGCCGAAGGCCGCGGCCAGGGTCAGGTCGTATTGGTCGGTGGTGGTCAGGTAGCAGAGCGGGCCGTTGACCAACAGGATCTGGTCGGCGGTCTCCTCGATCTGGCGCATCCGCTCCAGGTAGCCGACCGGGCGGTTGTAATACTCCACGCCGATGCCCAGCAGCGAGAGCGGGGAGATGTTCAGCAGCTCGGCCAGGCGCTTGATGGTGTCGAGCTTGATCACCTCGCCCTTCTCGTAGCGGTACAGCGCGGCGCGGGAGACGCCGAGGCGGGCGGCGATCTCCTCGGCGCGCAGGCCGGACTCCAGGCGATAGGCGCGCAGCTGTTGGCCGATCTCGTTGAAGTGCATGGGGGGCGGGCCTCCCTGGGGGCGTTGGCGTGGCGTTCCTGGCCGGCTGGCAAGGAAACCGGTCGGCGTCTCGCGGCGAGACGCCTCCCGTTGATATTCTTGCTGCGAGATTAATTCAAGACGAATTCGCGCATAACGAGACACCGTCCCAACACGCGTTACAAAGTCGTTAAATCCACCCGCCCCCCGTCAAGCCCCGTTCGTGGGCCCGCGTCAGGGCTTCAGCGCCGCCATGATCTCGGTGGCCTGGACCAGGGCGGAATGATCCTGTTCCGCCCCGCCGGCCGCGGCCACGACCGAGAACATCTGCTGCGCGATCGCGGTGCTCGGCAGCGCCATGCCCATCTCCTTGGCCGAGGACAGCGCCAGGTTCAGGTCTTTCTGGTGCAGGCGGATGCGGAAGCCCGGGGCGAAGGTGCGGTTGATCATGCGCTCGGCATGCACCTCCAGGATGCGCGAGGCGGCGAAGCCGCCCATCAGCGCCTGGCGCACCTTCGCCGGATCGGCGCCGGCCTTGCGGGCGAAGGTCAGGGCCTCGCTGACCGCCTGCAGGTTCAGCGCCACGATGATCTGGTTGCACACCTTGCAGGTCTGGCCGGCGCCGTTCTCCGCGCCCACATGGGTGATGTTCTTGCCCATCGCCTCGAACAGCGGCAGGGCGCGCGCGAAGGCGCTGTCCGGGCCGCCGACCATGATGGTGAGGGCGGCGTTCTTGGCGCCCACCTCGCCGCCGGAGACCGGGGCATCGAGATACTCGCAGCCCAGCGCGTTGATGCGCGCGGCATAGTCCTTCGTGGCGATCGGCGAGATCGAGGACATGTCGATCACCAGCTTGCCCTTGGTCAGGCCCTCGGCGACGCCGTGATGGCCGAACAGCACGGCTTCGACATCGGGGGTGTCGGGCACCATCAGGATGATGACATCGGCCTGCTCGGCCACATGGGCGCCATCGCCGACCACGGTGGCCGCGGCGCGCAGTTCCTGGGTCAGGGTGCGGCGCTCCGGCACGATCAGCTCGTGGCCGGCGGCGCGCAGGTTCAGCGCCATCGGGCGGCCCATGATGCCCAGGCCGATGAATCCGATTTTCATGGGGTCGTCTCCCGATTGCGGTGTGAAGTGCGGTGGTTAGACGCCGAAACGCGCGCGCCATGCAAGCCCGGCCACGGTATCGCCGGCCGGGCGGTACTCGCAGCCGACCCAGCCCTGGTAGCCCAGTTCGTCGATGCGGCGCAGGACAAACTCCCAGCCGATCTCGCCGGTGCCGGGCTCGTTGCGGGCGGGCACATCGGCGATCTGCATGTGGACGATGCGCGCGATCAGCGCCTCCATCCGCTTGGTCACGTCGCCCTGGGTGATCTGGCAGTGATAGACGTCGAATTGCAGGCCGACGCGGTCGATGCCGATGGCATCCACGACAGCGGCACCCTGTTCCACCGTGTTGAGATGGAAGCCCGGCATGTCGCGGTGGTTGATCGGCTCCAGCGCCAGGCGGCGGCCGGCGGCCTTGGCCTGCTCCCCGCCCCAGGCGACGTTGCTGGCGAAAAGGGCGGCGGCGGTCACCGGATTGGTGCCGGCGGGCGGGATGCCGGCCATGCAGTGGATCAGCTTGCAATCCAGGATATCAGCGTATTCGAGCGCCTTCTTCACGCTGTCGCGGAACTCCGCCTGCCGCCCGGGCAGCGAGGCGAGGCCGCGCTCGCCATTCGCCCAGTCGCCCGGCGGCATGTTGAACAGCGCCTGGGTCAGGCCGTTGGCGTCCAGCCGGCGCTTCAGCTCGATGGCCGGAAAGTCGTAGGGGAACAGGAACTCCACGCCCTTGAACCCGGCCTTCGCGGCGGCGTCGAAGCGGTCCAGGAAGGGCAGCTCGTTGAACATCATCGACAGGTTGGCGGCGAGTCTGGGCATCGTGTTTCCTCCGGGGCGCAGGCAGGCTAACCTCCCGCCCGGTGCCGGTCCATATGGGCGGGCGAACGCCGGAGGCGCCATGACGGCCGAACGCATCCTGATGGGCCTGTTGCTGGGCGGCATCGGGCTGGGCTGCTTCGCGGTGCTGGCGCCGTTCCTGTCGGCGATCCTGTGGGCCGCGATCCTGGTCTTCACCACCTGGCCGATCTACGCGGTGCTGCGCGCCCGCATGGGGCCGGGGGGGGCGGCGGCGGCCATGGTGACGACCACCGCGGTGCTGGTGGTGCTGCCGCTGGCGCTGGCGGCCCCCAGCGGGGCGGGCGAGGTGCAGCAGATGGAGCGCTGGCTGGCCGAGACGATGCGCAGCGGCCTGCCGCGGGCGCCGGACTGGGTCGCCACGATTCCGGCGGTGGGCAGCTCGCTGTCCGGGCTGTGGAACCGGGGGGCGCAGGACCTGTCCGCCATCCTGGAATTCGTGCAGCCGTATTTCGGCATCGGGGTGCAGTTCGGCTTGCGGCTGCTGCTGGGCCTGGCCAACGGGGTGCTGGAATTCGTGCTGGCGCTGCTGATCGCCTTCTTCCTGTTCGTCTCCGGCGCGACGCTGGCCGGGCGGCTGGAGGTCCTGATGCGGCGCATCGCCGGCGAACAGGCCGACCGGCTGATCCATGTGACCGGCGAGACGGTGCGCGGCGTGGTCTATGGCATCCTGGGCACCGCGGTGGTGCAGGGCCTGCTGACCACGTTCGGGCTGTGGCTGGCCGGGGTGCCGCGGCCGGTGCTGCTGGGGGTGGTGGCGGGCGCGCTGTCGGTGCTGCCGATCGGCGCGCCGATGGTGTGGCTGCCGGCCGGGCTGTGGCTGCTGGCCAGCGGCGAGACCGGCTGGGGCATCTTCATGCTGGCCTGGGGGGGCGGCGTGATCAGCATGGCCGACAACATCATCCGGCCGTATTTCATTGCCCGCGGTGCGAGTCTGCCGTTCCTGCTGACCATGCTCGGCGTGCTCGGTGGCGCGATCGCCTTCGGCCTGCTGGGGGTGTTTGTCGGGCCGGTGCTGCTGGCGGTCGGCTATACGCTGGTGTCGGAATGGACCGCGCGGCCGGATCCGGCGCGTGAAACGGCACGATAGGAGGCATCATGGATATCTACCACGTCTATTGCGACACGAAGCCGGGCATCCGCGACCTGGAGTTCGTCGCCGCCGTCGAGCGCTACATGGGCCATCTGCGCGATGGCGGCATGATCGCCGGCTGGCGCCTGACGCGCGCCAAGCTGGGCTTCGGGCTCAAGGGGATGGGCGACTGGCACCTGATGATCGAGGTGCGCGACCTGGCGCAGCTGGAGGCGGCGTTCCAGCTTGTCGCCAGCCGCGCCGGGGCGGCGGAGGCGCACCACCACGGGCTGAATTCCCTGGTCGCCAACCCGAGCTTCGCGCTGTACCGCGACTTTCCCGACCCGGTGCGCCGGACCGGCGAGGAGCGGTTCTGAATTCGCTTGCAGCGGCGGCCGATCTGCGCTGAAACCCGCGGCCCTGCGCAAGGAGCCGGCGATGAATTCCGTTCTCGGCATCGATTTCG
>JBIPLY010000201.1:0-7390 GCA_044369385.1 Acetobacteraceae bacterium
CCTATTCCGCGCACCACATCGCCCATCCCGGGCTGCGCCGGGCGGTGGCGGAATTCCTGGTGGAGGACCGCGCGGAGAAAGCGGCGCAGATGGCGGCCCTGGCCGAATACGCGCCGTTTCGGGAGGGGGGTTAGGCAAGCAAGCAAGCGGCCACAGAGACACAAAGACACAGAGAAGCAAGGCAAGGGAGAAGCGGAAGCCGGAGTCAGTGCGGCTGCTTCCTGGCGATGCTTGATTGTCTGCGGTGTGCGGAATTTGAAACCTGATTCTTGCTTCTCCCTGGCCTTGCTTCTTTGTGCCTCTGTGCCTTTGTGGCCGCTTGCTTCCTGGGCTTGCTTCCTGGGCTTGCTTCCTGGGCTTGCTTCCTCGGCTTCCGCCCAACCTCCCGCCGAAACGCTCTTGTGCAGCGCAGCGCAGGCGCCCATCATGACGCCTGCATGACGAAAGGGCCGCGCGGCGTTCGCGGGCGAAGGGCTGATGACCGATATCCGGCTTGAGGGGATCAGCAAGCACTACGGCGCCTTCAAGGCCGCGGACAACGTCGACCTGGCGGTGGCGCAGGGCGAGTTCGTCACCATCCTGGGGCCGAGCGGGTCGGGCAAGACCACGCTGCTGAGCCTGATCGCCGGGCTGGCGCAGCCGACCGGCGGGCGCATCCTGATCGGTGGGCGCGATGTCACCGGCAGCAGCCCGCAGCAGCGCAATGTCGGGCTGGTGTTCCAGTCCTATGCGCTGTTCCCGCATATGAGCGTGTTCGACAACGTCGCGTTTCCGTTGCGCGTGCGCAAGACTCCCGCCGATGCCCTGAAGCGCCGCGTGATGGCTGCGCTGGAGCTGGTGCAGCTCGGCCAGCTCGCCCAGCGCCGCCCGGCGCAGCTTTCCGGCGGCCAGCAGCAGCGCGTGGCGCTGGCCCGCGCCTTTGTCTTCGAGCCCGACATCCTGCTGCTGGACGAGCCGCTCGGCGCGCTGGACCGCAAGCTGCGCGAGGAATTGCAGGTGGAGCTGAAGCAGCTTCAGCGCCGGCTGGGCGTGACCACAATCCTGGTCACGCATGACCAGGAGGAGGCGCTGTCGCTGTCGGACCGGGTGATGGTGCTGGACCTCGGCCAGGTGCAGCAGATCGCCGCGCCGCAGGAGGCGTATCTGCGCCCGGCCAACCGGTTCGTGGCCGATTTCCTCGGCATCGCCAATTTCGTTCCCCTGCCCGACGGGCGGGAGGGCGTGATCCGCCCCGAGCGCATCCGCCTGACCGCCGAGGGCGGTGTCACGGCGACGGTGGTCGAGGCGGTCTATCTCGGCCAGGCGGTGCGCTATCACCTCACCGCCGGCGCGCGGAGTTTCGTGGCCTCGGCGCCGTTCGTGGGGCAACCCCACGCGATCGGCGAGACCGTGGGCCTGACCTGGGACGCGGCGGATGTCTGGCCGGTGGCCTGATGCCGCCCGCGCCCACCAAAGGAGGCTAGCATGAAGCGTCGCACTCTTATCGCCGGGGCAGTCGGAGCCGGGGCATCGGGCCTGCCGCTGGTTTCGCTCATCCGCCCGGCAAGCGCGCAGGTGCGCGAGATGCGCATGATCGAATCCGGCGGCAAGTCCGGCGAATCCATCGATGTCGGCTATGTCGCGCCGTTCACCGCCAAGACCGGGATCAAGCTGGTGCGCGAAAGCCCCGGCAACCTGGGCAAGCTGCAGGCCATGGTCGCCAGCGGCAAGATCACGGCGGCCAGCTTCGAGCTGGGCAGCGGGGCGATGGTGCAGGCGCGCAAGCTCGGGCTGATCGAGAAGCTGGACTGGGCGGCGATCGCCCCGCAGCCGATGTTCGAGGAAGCGCGCAACGACTACGGCTTCGGCTACCAGTATTTCGGCACCGGCATGGCCTGGCGCAAAGGCATGAAGGCGCCGGCCAACTGGGTGGATTTCTTCAACACCAAGGACTTCCCCGGCAAGCGCGCGATCCCGGACTATGCCCAGTACACCCTGGCCTTCGCCCTGCTGGGCGACGGGGTGCCGATGGAGAAGCTGTTCCCGCTGGATGTCGACCGCGGCATCAAGAAGCTGCTGTCGATCCGCCGCGACATCTCCGTGCTGTGGAAGGCCGGGGCCCAGGCGCCGCAGCTGCTGAAGGACAACGAGGTGCAGTACGCCATCGCCTGGTCCGGCCGCATCGTCGAGGAGCCGACGCTGGTCTACAGCTTCAACGGCGGCATGGCCGACCTGTCCTATATCTGCACCG
Organism: Acetobacteraceae bacterium; assembly: GCA_044369385.1. Lineage (GTDB taxonomy): Bacteria > Pseudomonadota > Alphaproteobacteria > Acetobacterales > Acetobacteraceae > CAMDGX01. The sequence continues at coordinate 2,231 of JBIPLY010000201.1, forward strand.
TCAAGGGCGCGCCCAAGGCGGAGCAGGAGGCGATGAACAAGCTGTATTTCGAGATGTCGGTGGCCGAGAACCAGGCGAAGGCCGCGGGCGTGATCGCCTATACCGGCCCCAGCCCGGCGCTGGATGCCCTGCTGCCCAAGGACAAGATCCACATGTTCCCCACCGCCCGCGTGAACAAGGACGTGCAATGGGTGCAGAACGCCGAGTGGTGGGCGGACAACGGCGAGTCCGCCAACAAGAAGTGGGAAGAGTTCAAGCTTTCGCTCTGACCTGAGCAGCGGCGCCCCCGTGGCGGGGCGCCGCCCTTCCGGAGACACAACTTGCCCGCAGCGATCGCCGAGCGCCGGCACGGTTTGCGCTTCATCACCCCGCTGATGGTGGTGATGCTGGCCGTCTTCAACCTGCCGATCATGTACATGCTGGCGCTCGGCTTCTGGTCGAAGCAGGGCGGCTTCACCACCGAGCATTACGCGGCGCTGATCGACGCGCCGATCTATCTGCGCGTGCTGGCCAACACGCTGCGGATCTCGGTGGTGGCCACGCTGGTGAACCTGGCGATCGGCTATCCGCTGGCCTACTGGATGCGCGGGCTGTCGCCGCGGGCGCAGTTCATTGCGGTGGCCATGGTGATCACGCCGTTCTGGATCAGCATCCTGGTGCGCACCTATGCCTGGATCGTGGTGCTGGGCAACAACGGCATGGTCAACCGGGGGCTGATGTGGGCCGGGATCACCGACAGCCCGGTGTCGTTCCTGTACAACGAACTTGGCGTGATGATCGGCATGGCCAATGTGCTGCTGCCGTTCCTGGTGCTGCCGCTGTTCGCCGCCATGCTGCGGATCGACAACCGGCTGATGCTGGCCGCGGCCTCGATGGGGGCGCCGCCGCATACCATCTTCCTGAAGGTGTTCCTGCCGCTGACGCTGCCGGCGCTGACGGCCGGCGCGCTGCTGGTGTTCATCCTGTGCCTGGGGTTCTATGTGACGCCGGCGATCCTGGGCGGGGGGAAGGTGCCGATGATCTCCAACCTGCTGGATTTCCTGATCAACCAGATCCCGCGCTGGGAACAGGCCTCGGCCGTGTCCACGCTGCTGCTGATCGTCACGCTGGCGATCTTCGCCCTGTATCGCGTCGTCGACCGGAAGGTGGGGGCATGAACGGGCAATCGACCTGGGGCGGCCGCTTCGTCGCCTTCATGGGGCTGGCCGCACTCGCCTTCCTGGTGCTGCCGCTGCTGATCGTGGTGCCGATGAGCTTCTCGTCGGCCCGTTCGCTGTCGTTTCCGCCGCCCGGTTTTTCGTGGCGCTGGTACGAGGGGTTCTTCGGCGATCCGCGCTGGATGGAGGCGCTGTGGAACTCGCTGACCATCGCGCTGATTTCCTCGGTGCTGGCCACCGTGCTGGGGGCGTTTGCCGCCTATGGCCTGCGCCGCGGCACGTTTCGCGGCAGCGATGTGCATGAGGGCAACTTCATGGCGCCGCTGATCGTGCCGACCATCATCGCGGCCGTCGCCATGTATCTGGGCTTCGCCAAGGTCGATCTGCTGGGCACCTTCGCCGGGCTGGTGCTGGCGCACACGGTGCTCAGCGTGCCGCTGGTGATCATGGTCCTGGGGGTTGCAATCCGCGGCTTCGATGTGCGCATCGAGCAGGTGGGCTGGAGCCTCGGCGCCTCCTGGTTCACCACCGCGCGCACCATCCTGCTGCCGAACATCGCGCCCAGCCTGTTCGCCGCCTGGATCTTCGCCTTCATCGGCAGCTTCGACGAGGTGATCGTCACCAGCTTCATCGGCGGAGCGTACGAGACCATCCCCAAGAAGATGTTCAACGAGCTGATCCTGGAAGTGAACCCCACCATCACTGCCGTCGCCACGCTGCTGATGGCCTTCACCATCCTGGCCCTGGCGCTCAGCGCCTGGATGCTGCGGCGGGCGGGGAAGCTGCGGCCGACGCTGATCTAGAGCAGGCTGGCCGCTACAGCATGCGCGCCCGCAGCCAGGCGCTGGCGCGTTCGACCAGCAGGACGAGGGCGAAGATCGCCAGGATGATGGTGGCCGCCTCGTCGTAGCTGAACAGGTCCATGGCCACTTTCAGCTCGATGCCGATGCCGCCGGCGCCGACGAGGCCGAGCACGACCGAGGAGCGGGTCGCCTTCTCCAGGCTGAACAGCGAGGTGGCGACGAACGAGGGCATCGCGGCGGGCAGCACGGCACAGGCCACGATGGCGCTGCGCCGCGCGCCGATGGCCGACAGCGCCTCCTGTGGCCCGCGCTCGGCCTCCTCCATCGCCTCGGCGAAGAAGCGGCCGCAGAAGCCGAGCTTGTCGACGATGAGCGCCAGCGTGCCGGCGAACGGGCCGAGGCCGACGGAGACCACGAACAGCAGCGCCCAGACCAGGTCCGGCACGGTGCGGAAGAAGGCGATCAGCGTGCGGGCGGCGTGGTAGATCGCCGGATGCGGCGAGAGATGCGGCGTGGCCAGCACGGCGAGCGGCACGCTGAGCAGCACGCCGATCACGGTGCCGACAAAGGCCATCTGGAAGGTTTCCAGCAGCGCCCAGGCGACCGGGCCAAGCCGGGCGGTGGAGGGCGGCAGCATCTCGCCGACCAGCCGCGCCATCTGCGGCAGGCCGGAGGCGAGGTCGCCGAGCGACGCCTGGGTGCCCGACAGCGCCACCACGAAGAAGGCGACGACGGCGACATAGGCGGCGAAGGCGAGCAGGCCGGGCTGCTCGAAGCGCGGCGGCGGGCGGGGGGCGTCAGTCATAGAGCGCCCGCAATTCCGCCACCGTCAGCCCCGCGGCCGGGGCATCGAGCACGATGGCGCCGCCGCGCAGCGCGATGACGCGGTCGGCGAAGGAGATGGCGTGGGCGAGGTCGTGCGAGGTGAACAGCAGCGTCAGGCCCTGGCGGCGGATCAGGTCGAGGAACAGCGCCATCACCTCCTCGCCGGCGGCGGGATCGAGGCTGGCGACCGGCTCGTCGGCGAAGATCATGCGCGGGCGCTGCATCAGGGCACGGGCGATGGCGACGCGCTGGGACTGGCCGCCGGACAGGCGGTCGGCGCGGCGGGGTGCGATGGCGGCCAGGCCGACGCGGGCGAGGCAGTCCATCGCCTCGGCGCGCAGGGCGGCAGGGGCCAGGGACTGGAACCAGGCGCGGCCGGGCGGGGCGCGGCCGAGGGCACCGTGCAGCACGTTGCTGAGCGCGCAGAGGCGGCCGACCAGGTTGTGTTTCTGGAACACGAAGCCGATCTCGGCGCGCAGGGCGCGCAGCCCGGCGGCGTCCAGGGCCCGGACGTCGCGGCCGAGCAGGCGGATCGCGCCCGCGTCGGGTTCGATCAGGCGCAGGCAGCAGCGCAGCAGGGTGGACTTGCCCGCCCCGTTGGCGCCGATCAGCGCCACCGCCTGGCCGGCCGGCACGGTGAAGCTGACGCCGCCGAGCACCTGGGTGGCGCCGAAATGCTTGGCAACGCCGCTGACCGACAGGTCGATGCCCGCCGTGGTGGCGGGCGGGGCATCCATGGGCTAGTTGCCCACGAAATCGGCGAACTGCGGCTGGCCGATGGTGGCGTACATCTTGCGGACGTAGTTGTAGTCGCGGTCGGCGATGCCCGGCACGAAGCGCATGCCCTGGAACTTCTGGTTCTCGTCGGGCCCGAGCAGGATGGCGGCGATCAGGGCATCGGAGTTGGCGGAGAAGGCGCTGCGCAGCTTCGCCACCATCTCGTCAGGCACATGAGCGCCGGCCAGGATCATGTCGTTCGGCAGGTCGCGGCCGCGGGCGATGACCTTGAACACCGCGTCCGGGAAGCGGCGCTGCAGCCCGGCCATGTCGGAGCGGTTGACGCCGATCGCCGCGACATCGCCGCGGCGCATCGCCTCGACGCCGACATTGCGGTTGATGTGCACGATCTGCACGTCGCGGCGCGGGTCCAGGCCGAGATCGGCCAGGAGCTGCGCCGGGGCGAGATGGCGCGAGGTGGAGCCGACATCGCCGAACGCGACCTTGCGGCCCTTGAGGTCCTCGACGCCGTCGATGCCGGTGCCGGCCAGGGCGACGATGGTGCCGAAATACTCGTTGCGCGCCAGGCCGACCACCAGCTTCGCGTCGGTGCGCTTCTTGAACACCACGTATTCGGCGGGGCCGGTGAGAACCAGGTCCACCTTGCGGGCGTTCAGCGCCTCGACCGCCGCGGTGCGGTTCGGCACCGGGAACAGGTCGAAGCGAACGCCGGCCTTCTCGGAGAGCAGCTTCTGGAACGGGGCGTACTCGCGCTGGAGATTCTCCAGGCCCACGACATCGGTGACGGCCAGCTTCAGCTCCTGGCCCTGCGCCGCCGCGCGCGACGCCGCGGCAATGGTCATGGCAAGGGCGGCGGCAAGCGCCGGGCGACGGGACAGGTGCATGGAAGTCTCCGGGGCGGTGCGGGCGGGCTGACGCCGCGTTGAAACGGGACTGTCCCTAATCGGGCAATCGTGACACTTGCCCGGCCGGTTCCGCGACACTGCGATGACAATGGACCCTTGGCCGGCGCGCCGCCGGGCCGGGTGGACCAGGCCGGCGCAAAGCTGACCGAGGGCCTCCCCTAGTTCACCAGCACATACAAGTAGCTGCTGCCGCTGCCGGGGTCGAACCCGTCCAGCACGGTGAGCGCCGCCGGCCGCTGGGCGTCCGTCATGCCCGGCAGGGTCATCGAGGCGGTCGGCAGGCCCGGCGCGCTGGCGTGCAGGGTCAGGCCCTTGAAGTCGTCGGCACCCTGGTTGTCTTGCCAGTTCAGCGTGTGGGTGCTGCTGGAGACGCCCCAGAAGGTGACGGCGTCGCCGCTGTTGAAGCCGGTGACGGTGCTCCAGATCGGCAGTGCGGCGCCGCGGGCGTCGATGAAGAAGGTGTCCGCGCCGCTGCCGCCGGTGAGGAAGTTCGAGCCGGTGCCGCCGTCCAGCACATTGGTGCCGCTGGCCGCCGCGAGCGCGTCGTCGCCGCTGCCGGAATGCAGGAACCAGTTCGGGCCGGCCACCGCAATGGTCAGGTTCTCCGGGGTGATCAGCAGCAGTTCCTTTTCCAGCCCGGCCACCGGGCCGCTGTAATAGGTCGGCACCACCGGGCCGGCGGCGCCCAGCACCGGGGCCAGGTCGGTGATCGGCTCGTCAGCCAGGATGGTG
>JBIPLY010000202.1:0-7372 GCA_044369385.1 Acetobacteraceae bacterium
GCCTGATCTCCAATGTCGCCGCCGGCGCCTTCGCGCCCTTCATCTCGGCCGCCGGCGCGCAGATGTTCGGCTTCAACGACTGGACCGAGCTGTCCAAGCCACGCGACCTGTCCAAGATCTTCGAGACCGCCGAATACGCCAAGTGGCGCAGCTTCCGCGAAAGCGAGGACGCCCGCTTCGTCTCCCTGGTGCTGCCGCGCGTCATCGCGCGCCTGCCCTACGGTGCCGCCACCAAGCCGATCGAGGAGTTCGGCTACGAGGAGGCGCCCTATGACGAGAACGGCGCCGCGCTGCCGATGAACCACCACAACTACTGCTGGATGAACGCGGCCTACACCATGGGCGTGCGCATGACCGCGGCGTTCGCCACCTCCGGCTTCTGTGTGGCCATCCGCGGCGCCGAGGGCGGCGGCAAGGTCGAGGGCCTGCCGAACCACACCTTCACCTCCGACGACGGCGACACCGACGCGAAGTGCCCGACCGAGATCGGCATCACCGACCGGCGCGAGTTCGAGCTGTCGAACCAGGGCTTCCTGCCGCTCTGCCACTACAAGAACACCGACTATGCCGTGTTCTTCGGCGCGCAGACGGTGCAGAAGCCGAAGAAATACGACCGCCCGGAAGCCACCGCCAACGCCGCCATCTCGGCCCGCCTGCCCTACATCATGGCCAGCAGCCGCTTCGCCCACTACCTGAAGGTGATGGCGCGCGACAAGATCGGCAGCTTCATGGAGGCGACGGACTGCGAAGCCTGGCTGAACCGCTGGATCAACAACTACGTCAACTCCAACGAGAATGCCGGCCAGGAGAGCAAGGCGCGCTACCCGCTGCGCGAGGCGATGATCGAGGTGAAGGAAATCCCCGGCAAGCCCGGCTCCTACAACGCGGTCGCCCATCTGCGCCCCTGGCTGCAGATGGAAGAGCTGACGACCAGCCTGCGCATGGTCGCCCGCATTCCGCAGAAGGCCTGATCGACACCCCGGCGCGCGGGCGGGCCGCTTCGTGCCGGACGAGGACCAGACCATCATCATGCCCGCCGGGCGACGAAGCCCGGCGGGCATGAGCGATGGCGATGCCCTGGCGGCGGCGATGGCCTCAGTGCCGCCGCCCGCGCCCGCAGCGCCGCCAGCACCCGAACCCGCGCCGCCCGCCGCCGCGATGCTGCCCGACACCCCGGCCCTGCGCGACGAAGTGCTGGCCGGCCGCTTCTTCGGCGCCACCCACCGCGCGAATGCCGATCGCCTCGCCTCCGTGCTGGCCGGCGACCCTGGCCCGCTCAGCGCCTGGTTCGGCCGCCACCGCGCCATGGCCCTGGTGCACGACCCCGCCGCCCTGCGCGCCGCACTCGACCGCGACATCGCCACCATCGACGCGCTGATCTCCGCCCAGCTCGACGCCGTGCTGCACGCGCCGCGGCTGCGCAAGCTGGAAGGCTCCTGGCGCGGCCTGGCCTGGCTGGTCGAGCCGATCGACCCCGGCAACCGCATCAAGATCCGCGTGCTCTCGATCACCTGGGCGGAGATCGCCCGCGACCTGGAACGCGCCGCCGAGTTCGACCAGAGCCAGTTGTTCCGCAAGATCTACGAGGACGAGTTCGGCACCCCGGGCGGCGAACCCTATGGCCTGCTGGTGATCGATCACGAGGTGCGCCACCGCCCCTCGCCCGCCGCGCCCACCGATGACGTCACCCTGCTGAAGCTGCTCGCCGCCGTCGCCGCCGCCGCCTTCACCCCGACGGTCCTGGCCGCCGCCCCCGAATTGCTGGAATTGGACAGCTTCGCCGACCTGTCCGGCGTGCAAGACCCGGTGGCCGGCATGCGCAGCGCCGAGTACACGCGCTGGCGCGGCCTGTTCGGGCAAGAGGACATCCGCTTCCTGTCCATCGCCCTGCCGCGCATGCTGGCCCGCGCGCCCTGGCACGACGACGACCTGCGCGCCGATGGCTGGCGCTATTCGGAATACGCCCCCGATGCCGCCAGCCGCGTATGGTCCAATGCCGGCTACGCCTTCGCCGCGACAGTGGTGCGCGCCTTCGCCCATTTCGCCTGGCCGGCCGACGTGCGCGGCATCGACACCGACCGGCGCGGCGGCGGGCTGGTCGACGGCCTGGTGCTGGAGCCCTTCGCCACCGATCGCGGCACCACCTGGGTCCGCCCCTCGCTGGAAGTGGTGCTGACGGATCGGCAGGAACGCGCCCTGGTCGATGCCGGGCTGATGCCCCTGGCGGCGATCCACTTCACCGAAGAGGCGGTGTTCGGCGCCGTGCGCAGCCTGCAACTGCCGCAGACCTATCTCGGCCCGAACGCCAACGCATCCAACGCCAACGCCCGTCTTTCCTCCCAGATCAACACCTTGCTGTGCGTCTCTCGCTTCGCGCATTTCCTCAAGGTGCTCGGCCGCGACATGGTCGGCGCCTTCCGCACCGCCGAGGAGATCGAGGACCAGCTCCAGACCTGGCTCGGCCGCTACGTCAACACCAACATCAATGTCGGCGGCGAAACCCGCGCCCGCTATCCGCTGGTGGCCGGGCGTGTCACCGTGGCCGAGCGCCCGGGCCGCCCCGGCGTCTATGGCTGCGTGATCCACATGCAGCCGCATTTCCAGCTTGACGATGTCGCCGCCCAGTTCCGCCTGGTCACCGACATCGCCGCCCCCGGCTCTTCGCGTTGAGCCGGGACCAGACTTAGACGAAAACACGCCGAAACGCAGAACGGGAGAGATCGGATCATGTCGGGCACGGGTGACACGGCGGGGGCGCTGTTCCGCGCCGGCCAGCTTGCGGCGGCGGTGGATGCGGCGAACCAGGCGGTGCGAAAGGCCCCCACCGACATCGCCGCCCGGGTGCTGCTGGCCGAACTCCTGGTCTTCGCCGGCAACCTGGAGCGCGCCGACGTGCTGCTGGACGCGGCCAGCCAGATGGAGCCTGAAGCCGCCGTCGTGGTGGCCGAGTTCCGCCAGCTGCTGCGCGCCGACATGGCCCGCCGGCAACTGCGCCGCGACGGCCGCGTGCCGGAGTTCCTCGGCGAGCCGACCGACCAGCAGCGCCTGCAGCTCGCCGCCCTGGTCGCGCTGCGCGCCGGCGACCTGGCCGAAGCCGCCCGCCTGACCGCCGAGGCCGAGACCGCCCGCCCCCGCGTGACCGGTTTTGCCGGCGAGACCGCGATCGACGATTTCCGCGACGCCGATGATCTCGCCGCCGGCAGTTTCGAGGTGCTGACCACCACCGGCAAGTTCTACTGGATCCCCACCGAGCGCGTCGCCAGCATCGAATTCCACCCCCCCAAGCGTGCCCGTGACCTGATGTGGCGCCGTGCCACCATGTCGGTGCGTGCCGGCCCGGACGGCGATGTCTATCTGCCGGCGATCTACGGCAGCGAGGATGCCAGCCTGGCCGACGCGCTGAAGCTGGGCCGCGAGACCGACTGGGTCGAGGATGGCGGCCCGGTGCGCGGCGTCGGCCAGCGCCTGTTCCTGGCCGGCGAGGAGGCGATCGGGATCATGGACCTCACCACAATCGAATTCGGCGAATGAGCGGGCGCGCGGACATCAGCCGCCGCACCGGCCCGCGCGCCCAGTTGCCGCTGCTCGACCGGCTGATCGATGACGCCCCGGACCAGCCGCGCGACCCGCCGCTCTCGCCGGCCGAGGCGATGGAGGCCCTGCGCGCCTCCGTCCGCCGCGACCTCGAAGCGCTGCTGAACGCCCGCCGCCGCTGGTGCACCTGGCCCGCGGAGCTGACCGAGCTGGCCGCCTCCCCGGTCGGCTTCGGCATCCCCGATTTCACCGCCGGCGCCATGAACGAGCCGGGCCGCCGCGACGTGCTGCGCGCGGAGGTGGAGGCCACCATCCGCCGCTTCGAACCCCGCCTGGTCAGCGTCAAGGTCGCCCTGATCGAAAGTGCGAACAAGCTGGATGCCACCCTGCGCCTGCGCATCGACGGGCTGCTGCACGCCGATCCCGCGCCGGAGCCGGTTGCCTTCGACACCACTGTCGATGCCACCACCGCCGATGTCTTCGTCGCTGCCGGCAACCCGGTGTAACCCATGTCAGACGCGCTGCTGCCCTATTACGACCGCGAGCTGAACGCCATCCGCAAGCTGGCCGCGCAGTTCGCCGAGGCGCATCCGAAGATCGCCGGCCGGCTGCGCATCGCCGGCGACACGGTCGATGACCCGCATGTCGCCCGCCTGCTCGATGGCGCGGCCTTCCTCGCCGCGCGCGTCCACCACCGCCTGGACGACGAGTTCCCGGAGCTGACGGATGCCCTGCTGGGCGTGCTCTATCCGCATTACCTGGCTCCGGTGCCCTCCTGCACCGTGGTGCAGTTCCAGAGCCAGCCGGAGCTGATGGCGCCCTTTGAAGTGCCGCCAGGATTGGCCATCGACACCGAGCCGGTGCGCGGCGAAACCTGCCGCTTCCGCACCGCCTATCCCACCACGCTGTGGCCGGTGGAGATCGAAAGCGCGCGCCTCTCCGGCCTGCCGCTGGCCGCCCCCGCCAATCCGCTGGCCGCCGGCGCGGTCGCGGTGCTGCGCATCGTGCTGCGCTGCGCCAATCCGGAGGCGAACTTCGCCGCCCTGGGCATCGACCGGCTGCGCTTCTTCCTGCGCGCCGCGCCGAACGTGTCGCTGCCGCTCTATGAGCTGCTCTGCGGCCACACGCTGTCGGTCGCCTATGCCGACGGCCCGTCGGATGCCAATCCGGTGATCGTCGGCGCCGATGCCATCGCCCCGGTCGGCTTCGCACCGGAGGAGGCGCTGCTGCCCTGGCCCGCCCGCAGCTTCTCCGGCTTCCGGCTGCTGACCGAATACTTCGCCTTCCCCGAAAAATTCATGTTCGTCGATCTCGGCCGCATGGACGCCAAGACCCTGACCTGCACCGCCAACCGCATGGAGGTCTTCGTCTATCTCGACCGCGCCCTGCCGGAGCTGGAGCGGGTGGTGGCCGCCGAAACCCTCGCACTGGGCTGCACGCCCGCGGTGAACCTGTTCCCGCAGCGCTGCGAGCCGATCCCGCTGACCCACACCGCCACCGAATACCGCGTCGTCCCCGATGTCCGCCGCCCCGGCGCGCTGGAGGTCTGGGGCGTGGACCGCGTGCGCGAAACCCGGCCGGACGGCAGCTTCCGCCCCTGGCGCCCGTTCTACCGCCTGACCCATGGCGACCCGGAGGCCGGCACGCCGGGCGGCTTCTATCACGTCATGCGCCGCGAATCCGTCGCCCCCCTGCGCGGCACGGAGGTCTACCTCGCCCCCGACGACCCCGGCTTCGACCCCGATGCGCCCGCCGATGCGGTGCTGTCGATCGACGCGCTGTGCACCAACCGCGACCTGCCCGGCGAATTGCAGTTCGGCGGCGGCCATCCCCGCCTGCGCCTGGTCGAGGGCGTGGCCGCGATCACCAAGCTGACCTGCCTCGTCGCCCCCAGCCACGCCCAGCACCCGCCGCTGCGCGATCGCGGCTTCTGGCGCCTGGTCTCCCATCTCTCGCTCGGCCATCTCTCGGTGGTCGGCGGCGCGGATGGCGCCGCGGCGCTGAAGGAGGTGCTGCGGCTCTACGACCTGCGCAACTCGGCGGAGACCCGCGCGGCGCTGGAGGCCCTGCTGGCCGTCACCTCCCGCCCCGGCACGGCGCGGGTGCCCGGCGCGCGCATCGGCGCCTTCTGCCGCGGGCTGGATGTGACGCTGGAGTTCGAGCCGCGGGCCTGGCAGGTCGGCGGGCTGTATCTCCTGGCCGCGGTGCTGGACCGCTTCCTGGCGCTGCACGCCACCGTCAACGCCTTCGTCCGCACCCGCGCGGTGCTGCGCGGCCGGCCCGGCCATGCCGCCGCCTGGCCGGCGCGGGCGGGGATGCGGACGCTGCTGTGAGCCGCCTTTCCGCCTTCGCCCGCCTCCTGCGCGAGCCGCGCCGCTACGCCTTCGACGCCGCCATCCGCGTGCTGGCCCATCGCGCCCGCGCCGGCGACCTCGAAGGCGCCGTCCGCTTCCGCAGCCCGCCGGGCATGGCCTTTCCGGGTGCGGACATCACCCTGGTCCAGCCCGCCGAGGGCCGCCAGCCGCCGTCGGTCACCACCCCGGTGATGGCCCTGACCGGCGCCACCGGCGTGCTGCCGCGCTACTACAGCGAGGTGCTGACCGCCACGCTGCGCAACCGCTCGCGCGCCATGCACGAGTTCCTCGACATGATCTCGCACCGCTTCGTGGTGCAGTTCGCCCGCGCCGGGACCAAGTACCGCCTGCACCGCGCCAGCGAGACCGCCCGGCTGATGCCGCCGGACCCGACCCGCCCGGCGATCGAGGCCGACCCGGTCGCCGGCGTGCTGCTGTCCCTGACCGGCTACGGCACCCCGCACCTCGTCCCGCGCATGGAAGCGGGCGCCGAGGCCCTGCTGCACTATGCCGGGCTGTTGGCGATGCGCCCGCGCTCGGCGGACCGGCTGGCGGCGCTGGCCTCCGATTGGCTCGGCCGCCGGGTGGAGGTGGTGCAGTTCGCCGGCGCCTGGCTGTCGCTGCCGCCGGACCAGCGCACCACGCTCGCCCTCGGCCGCCGCCCCGGCGCCTTCGCGCAGCTTGGCGTGGATGCCGCGATCGGCGTGCGCGCCTGGGACGTGCAGGCCCGCGTGATCCTGCGCATCGGCCCGCTCGACCGCGCCGCCTTCGAGGCCCTGCTGCCCGACCGCCCCGCCCTGCGCCGGCTGGTGGCGCTGGTGCGCGCCTATCTCGGCTTCGAGACCGGATTCGCGGTCAACCCGGTGCTGGCCGCCGAGGCGGTGCCGGCCGCGGCGCTCGGGTTGGGCGGCGGCCGTCTCGGCTGGAACACCTGGCTGCCCGCCCCCGGCCTGGGCCGCCACGCCCCGGCCGCCGAGGCGGTGTTCGAGGCCGAGCTGGTCGAAGCCGAACCCGCAGCCCCCCAGCCGGGCCGCCCGGAGCGCGCCGCATGAGCACGGATTGGAACGGCGGATACGTCACCGACGTCGAGTACACCACCGGCTATTTCCCCACCCAGACGCCGCAGATGATGGCGCTGGCCTGCCTGCTGGGCGGGGTGGCCGTCGATCCGCCCTGGCACGCCGCCGCGGGACTCCATGTGCTGGAACTGGGCTGCGGCCGCGGCCTGAACGCCTGCGTGCTGGCCGCCGCCAATCCGGACTGGCGCGTCACCGGCATCGACTTCATGCCGGCTGCCATCGCCGAGGCGCGCCGCCTGGCCGCCGAGGCCGGGCTGGACAACCTCGCCTTCATCGAGGCCGACCTGTCCGACTTCGTCGACACCGAACAGGGCCGGGCGCTGCCCGAAGCCGATGTCGTCACCGCCCACGGCGTCTGGAGCTGGGTCGCCGATCCGGTCCGCGCCGGCATCGTCCGCCTCCTGG
>JBIPLY010000020.1:0-21225 GCA_044369385.1 Acetobacteraceae bacterium
GGCGCCGACAGCGCCCACACCATCACCGTCGAGGGCGGCCTGGTCGGCGAGGTCGCCCCCTCGGCCGGGGCGCCTGGCACGCGGGTGGTGGTGGCCGACCTGTTCTTCGCCACCCCCGCCCGGCGCTCGTTCGTCAAATCCCCGCGCGCCGAGGCGGATGCGGCGGAGGTCGCGGTGCGGCGGCTGGCGATCGCGGCCCCGCATGTCGCGTTCCGGCTGGAATCCGACGGCCGCGCGCTGTTCGACCTGCCGGCACAGGGGCTGGCGGCGCGGGTCGCGGCGCTGCTGGGCGGCGAGGCGATGATCCCGGTCGAGGGCAGCCGGGTGGATGCCGAGGGCGGCACGATGCGGCTGTCCGGCTTCATCGCGCCCCCCAGCCTCACCCGCGCCACCATGGCGGCACAGGCGCTGGTGGTGAACGGCCGCCCGGTGGCCGATCCCGTGCTGCGCACCGCGGTGCGGGTGGCCTATCGCGACGTGATCGCCTATGGCCGGCATCCCGTGGTCGCGCTGTTCCTGATGCTGGATCCGGAGGCGCTGGACGTGAATGTCCATCCCGCCAAGGCCGAGGTGCGGTTTCGCGCGCCGGATGCGGTGCGCGGCCTGGTGATCGCCACGCTGGCGCGCGCCTTGGCCGCCGGGGCCGCCGGGATGGCGCCGCCGCCGGTGGTGCTGACGGGGGGCAACGCCGCATTGCGGCCCCATTCCGGTCAGCCCCTGGCACCGCGCCCGACCGGCTTTTCCGAACCGCGCCTGGCGCTCGGCGCCAGCCCCGCCGCGCGCATCCTGCCGCCGCCCGCCGTACCCGCGGCGGCGTTCGACCCGGAGACCGGCCAGATCGGCAGCGGACCGGACGCGCATCCGCTCGGCGCACCCCTGGCGCAGGTGCTGGACACCTATATCCTGGCCGTGGCCGCCGATGGCGCGCTGGTGCTGGTCGACCAGCACGCCGCCCATGAGCGCCTGACCCATGAGGCGCTGCGCGAACAATTTCTGGCCGGCGAAGTGCGGCGCCAGCCGCTGCTGCTGCCCGCTGTCGTTGACATGCCCGCCGCCGATGCCGCGCGGCTGCTGGACCAGGCCGCGGCGCTGGACCGGCTGGGCCTGGAGATCGAGGCCTTCGGCGCCGGCGCGATCCTGGTGCGCGCCCTGCCCGCCGCACTCGGCACGCCCGACCCGGCGCCGCTGCTGCGCGACCTGGCCGACGAGTTCGCCGAACTGGGGGAGGGGCTGGCGCTGTCCGCCCGCCTCGATGCCGCCATCGCCCGGCTCGCCTGCCACGGCAGCATCCGCGCCGGCCGCCGGCTGGGGGCGGCCGAGATGGACGCGCTGCTGCGCCAGATGGAGGCCACGCCGCGCGCGGCCACCTGCAGCCATGGCCGCCCCACCTTCCTGAAGCTGTCGCGCGCGGAGATCGAACGCCTGTTCGGGCGACGTTGATCAAGATCAAGGCGGCCCTTGCCCGGCCGCAGCAGGCTCGCGGCTCGAACACGGGAGGCGCGCGGATGGACACGGCATCGCTGCACGGCATGCGGCTGCGCAGCCGCATGGACCTGGCGAAGGTCTGGCCGGATTTCCTGGTCTGGCTGGCGATCTCGGTCTGCACGCTGGGGCTCGGCTGGCTGGTGGTGGCCGGGCACTTCTTCCGCCTGGTTATCAGCAGCACCGACGTGGTCGACGCATCCGGCGCCACCGTGGGGCGGCTGGTCTGCGACTACGATGTCGAGAAGGGCACCGGCGCGCTGGTGAAATGGCTGCTGATCTGCATCGCCACGCTGGGCGTGGGCCTGCTGTTCTACAGCTTCCACGCCGCGCGCATGGCGGCGAACCACACCCGCATCGAATGGGGGACGGAAGCGTGACCGGAACCTTGCCGGCCCGCTTCACATGTCAGGATGGCGTCGGGCGCTAAAGATTTGGTGAAGCAAACGCCGTCTCAGCCGGGTGGCAGAGTCGCAAACGTGGGAGTCGACGCGCCGTGGCCGTCGCTGTAGGCCATGCGCCATGCGAGGGACCGGTCATACGCTCTCCCGCCTTCCCGCTGCCCGATCGCCGGCCCGCCTGGCCATCACGATCGGTGCCGCGGCCCTGGTCGCCACGGCGCTGTTCGCCGGCGCGGCCGTGAAGGCGTTCGGGCAAACCAGCACCATTCCAGAAGAGACCGCGATGGCGGTGCCGCGCCCGCCGCCCACCGGCGGGGCGACGGCGCGCGACGCCGGTTTGCCCGCCGTGCTGGCGCCGAGCGAGGCCGCCCGGCTGCGCCGCCTGTTCGCGTTGCAGGCGCGCGGCCAGATCGCGGCGGCAATCCGCGAGGCCGCGGCACTGGACACCGACGAACCGGCGGTGGAAGCGATGCTGGGCCATCTGCTGGCCGATCGCCATCTGGGCCCGCACACCCGCACCTCCGGCGCCGAGCTGCGCGAATGGCTGGCGCGCTGGCCCGAGCTGCCGGATGCGCCGGCGATCCACGCCCTGTTGTCGCGCCGCCTTGCACCCGGCCAGGGCCTGCCGGCCGCCCCGGCGCGGCCCGCCAGCCTGGCCCGCGCGCCCGAACCGCCGCCGCCCGAGGAGGAGGTGCCGGCCGAACCCGCCGCCACCGCGCCACGCCGCCTGCCGCAACTGGACCAGGCGGTGCGCGAGGCCGCCCGCAGCGGCAAGCCCGGCGCCGTCGCCCACGCCCTGGGCCGCATCCTGGGCCGCGCCGGGCCGCTCGCCCCGGGCCATGCCGCCGTTTTGCGCGGCGAGGCGGCGCAGATCCTGTTCGCGCGCAACCTGGACCGTGAGGCGCTGGCGATCGGCGGGCCGGGCGCAGCATCCGCGGCCCTGGCCGGCCACTGGGCCGGGCTGGCGGCGTGGCGCCTGGGGCGCATCGAACAGGCGGCGGAGCTGTTCGAAGCCGCCTGGGGCGCGGGCTTCGCCAGCCCGGCCCAGCGCGCCGCCGCCGCATTCTGGGCCGCACGCGCGCATTTGCGCACCGAGGACCCGGCGCGCCACGCGCTGTGGCTGGCCATCGCGGCACAGGAGCCGCGCAGCTTCCACGGGCTGATCGCGCGGCGCATGCTCGGGCTGGCGCTGGAGGACGGCGACATGCCGCGCCAGACGCTGGGGGAGGCGGATATCGCCGCGATCGCCGCCCATCCCGCCGGGCTGCGCGCGCTGGCCCTGATCCAGATCGGCCAGCGCGACCGCGCCGAGACCGAGCTGCGCCAGCTCTGGCCGGCCGCCGCCGCAGCCCCCGGCCTGGGCCGCGCCCTGATGCTGGTCGCCGACCAGGCGGGGCTGGGCGGCCTGGCCATGCAGCTCGCCGACCTGCTGGACGAACAGGCGGACCGGCCCCGGCCCCGGCCGCGCGCCGGGGTGCCGCGGCTGCGACCGGCCGGGGGCTTCACCGTCGATCCAGCCCTGGTGCTTGCCATCGCGCGCATCGAATCGAATTTCGACCCGTCACTGGTCTCCCCGGCCGGCGCGCGCGGGCTGATGCAACTGATGCCCGGCACCGCGCGCTTCATGGCCGGCATCGCCGCCGGCACCGAGGAGGAGCCGGCGCCGCTGCCGGCGCTGCATGATCCGGCGGTCAATCTCAACCTGGGCCAGCGCTACCTGACTTTCCTGGCCGGCACCGAGGCGGTCGGCGGCGACAAGCTGCGGCTGCTGGCGGCCTACAATGCCGGGCCAAGCGCGATGGCGCGCTGGGCGGCGGGGATCCGCGACCAGGAAGATCCGTTCCTGTTCCTGGAAGCCATCCCGATCGACGAGACCCGCGCCTTCGTGCCGCGCGTGCTGACCCACACCTGGCTCTATGCCGCGCGCATGCGCCTGCCGACGCCGTCGCTGGACGAGCTGGCCGCCGGGCAGTGGCCGCGCTATCGCCCGCCCGACCAGGCGGCCGCGCTGCACTGACCGGGCGGACCCGCACTACCCGATCGGCGCCACCAGATCGGCCGCGGTATCCACGTCGCGCAGCGTGCGCAGGAAGGCCACCCGCCGGCCGGCGAAATTGGCCAAGGTGTCCGACAGCGCGTGTTCGCTGGACCACCGCACCCCGGCGAACGGCCGCGCGACGCGCCGCGGGCCGACGCCGACCAGCCAGTAGCCGCCATCGGCCGCCGGGCCAAAGACGGCGTCGGCCCGCCCCAGCGCGCGGAACGCCGCCAGGATGTCGTCCGCGCCGGCCGCGGGAATGTCGCTGCCGACAATCACCGCGCGGCCGTGCCGGTGCCGCCCCAGCAGCCGGGCCATGCGCGCGCCCAGCCCGCCACCGCCCTGCCCCACCCGCGCGATGCCGCGCAGCCCGGCGACATGCGCGCCATCAGGGGTGACCGCCAGCACCACGCGCACCCGCCGCTCCCGCGCCAGCGCCCGGGCCAGGCGATGCAGCACCGCGACATGAAACCGCAACGCCGCCCGATCGCCGACCTCCCGCGCCAACCGGCGCTTGCCGCGGCCCAGGCGCGGGGCGCGGGTGAAGATGAAGACGGTGTTCATCGGAGGGGGAGGAAGCAAGCGTCTTCTTTTTCTGAAGAAAAAGAAGCAAAAAGACTTTTGCCCGCTGGCATCCGGTCTTCCGGCCGGGCGGGTCGCAAATCGGCAATCTGTCCTTGCCCGGATTCTTCAAAGCGCAACGTTGATTCTTCCTTCATTCATACACCCGCGCGATCGCCCGCGGCGGCACACCCAGGAAATACAGCCCCAGGCAGACCAGGTTGCGCGCCGACCGCACCCGCCAGCCATCCCGCCGCCACTTCGCCGCCGAGGTCACCGCCGCCACCCCCAGCCCCACCAGCCGGTCGCGCCCGATGCGCCGCGCCAGCTCGACATCCTCCATGATCGGCATATCCCGCACCCCGCCCACCGCTTCCAACAGCGCGCGCGGCACCAGCAGCCCCTGATCGCCATAGGGCAGGCCGAGCCGGCGGCAGCGCCAATCCACCCAGCGCTCCAGCCGCCGCGCCTGCGGCTCCGCGGCATCCAGGACGAAGCGGAAATACCCCGCCCGGTCGGGATGGGCCGCCATGAAGGGATAGGCCGCGGCCGCCCAACCCGGCGCCAGCACCGTGTCGGCGTGCAGCAGCAACAGCCAGTCGCCGCGCGCCGCCGCCACCCCCGCGGCAAGCTGCCGCCCCCGGCCACGCGGCGCCTGCACCACCAGCGCCCCCAGCCGGGCCGCAAGCGCCGCGGTGCCGTCGGTGCTGCCGCCATCGACCACCACCACCTCGCCCGGCAGCCGCGCCAGCGCGCCGATCGTCGCCGGCAAGCTGCCCTCGGCGTTCAGCGCCGGAATGACGACGGAAAGTGCCATGCATCAGCGACCAAAAGTTCTCTCTTCGTTCTTGACGACCCCACCCCATCCGGGCATTCTGGCCACAGAACGGATGGGGAACATAGCCATGCGGACGCCGCACCACCAGCCCGGCAGCGAACTTGCCCGCGAAATCGATGCCGACGAGATCGCCGCACTGGACCGCGCCGGAGAGCCCGACCTGCCGGCCGGCCAGCGCACCCGCGCCGCCAAGGCCGCCGCCCTGGTCATCCCCGCCCCGCCGGTTCGCACCGCCATCCGCATCGCTCCCCGCCCTGTCGGCCCCCACCTCGTCGGCCAGCGCCCCATCAGCCAGCCGGCGAAATCGCCGCCGCCCAGCATCGCCCCAGGGTCCGACACCGCGGTGGTGCCGCGCAAGGGCCGTGGCGCGGTGACCAGCCCGCCGAATAGGTTCGAGGCCCAGGCACCGGCGGTGTTCGACGATGGCTGGGGCACCCTGGCGGCCGATTTCGCCGATCTGCCGCCTCTGCCCACCTCGCTGCTGCGCGACAGCACCCGCAGCGTCATCGCCTACAACCAGTCGCCTGACATCGGCTTCGACCGCGCCGTCAACCCCTATCGCGGCTGCGAGCACGGCTGCATCTATTGCTTTGCCCGGCCGACCCACGCCTATCTCGGCTACTCCCCCGGCCTCGATTTCGAGACCAAGCTGGTCTACAAGCCGGAGGTCGGCGAGCTGCTGGAAAAAGAGCTGCGCAAGCCGGGCTATGTCGCCAGGCCGATCGCGCTGGGCACCAATACCGATCCCTATCAGCCGGTTGAGCGCACGCTGAAGCTGACGCGCACCATCCTGTCGGTGCTGGACCGCTTCAACCATCCGGTGACCATTGTCACCAAATCCGCCCTGGTGCTGCGCGACCTCGACCTGTTGGTGCCGATGGCGCAGCGCAACCTGGTGCGGGTGTGCCTGTCGATCACGACGCTGGACAACAACCTGGCCCGCCGGATGGAGCCGCGCGCGGCCGCCCCGGCCCGGCGCCTGCAGGCGATCGAGGCGCTGTCGCGCGCCGGCATCCCCGCCGGCGTCATGGCGGCCCCGATGATCCCCGGGCTGAACGATGCGGAGATGGAGGCGATCCTGGAGGCATCCGCCCGCGCCGGCGCCACCAGCGGCGGCTACATCCTGCTGCGTCTGCCGCACGAGCTGAAGCAGATGTTCGAGGATTGGCTGGCGGCCCACTTCCCCGACCGCGCCGCGCGCGTGCTGGAACTGATCCGCCAGACGCGGGCCGGCGCCCTCAGCGATGCCAAATACGGCCAGCGCTTCACCGGCACCGGCGTCTATGCCGATCTGCTGGCCAGCCGCTTCGCGCGTGCCGCCCGGCAATGGGGGTTGGAGCGCGCCGAGCCGCTGGATACCGGCGCCTTCGCCGCACCAGCCGCGGCGCGCGCGGGATTGGCCGAGGCGCAGATGTCGCTGTTCTGACCCGCCTGGGCGGCGGTTGTGCGCCCGGCGGTTCGGTCGTATCTCCGCCATCAAGCCAGGGGCGCCGGAGACTTGCGACAATGAACAGCCAGATGCGGCGCAACCTGCTGCTGCTCGCCAGTTGCCAGGCGATCGGGCAGGCGGTGAACACCATGATGTTCGCCGCCACGGCGCTCTCGGTCGCGACCTTCCTGCCGCAGCATCGCGAGCTGGCGACACTGCCGGTGACCATGCAGCATCTGGGCGTGATGCTTGCCGTCTTCCCGGCGGCGCTGCTGATGCAGCGGATGGGCCGCGGCTTCGGCTTTCGCCTCGGCTCCGTCGTCGGCATGGTCGGCGCCGGGATCTGCGCCTATGGCCTGGTGCAGGGCAGCATCGCCATCATGTGCGTCGGCGGGCTGATCCAGGGCTACTCGGTCGCCAGCCTGCAGATGTATCGCTTCGCCGCGGTCGAGCTGGTGCCCGGCGCCATGCGCGCCAAGGCGATCTCCTGGGTCACCGCCGGCGGCATCGCGGCGGCAGTCATCGGCCCCAGCCTGACCAACCTGACCTTCGACACGCTGGTGCCGATCTATCTCGGCACCTACGCCACCATGGTGGTGATGCATCTGGTGGTCTTCCTGGTGATGTCGCTGATCCGCTTCCCCGCCACCCAACCCGGCGAGGCCCCGGCGCCGACCGGCGATCAGCGCCCGCTGTGGCAGATCGCCATCCAGCCGCATTACGCGGTCGCGGTGATCACGGCGATGATCGCCTTCGGCACCATGTCGTTCCTGATGAGCGCCTCGCCGCTGGCCATCGTCGCCTGCGGCCTGCCGCAGACCGAGGCGCATCTGGTGATCTTCATGCACGTGATGGGCATGTTCGTGCCGTCGCTGTTCACCGGCAACCTGATCCAGCGCTACGGCACCACCCCGGTGATGGCCGCGGGCGGCATCATCCTGATCCTCGGCATCATCCCGGCGCTGATGGGCGTGACTGAGTGGCATTTCCGCATCTCGCTGACGCTGATCGGATTGGGGTGGAACTTCATGTTCGTCGCAGCGACGACTCTGGTTACCACCACCTATCGCCCCAGCGAGCGCGGCAAGGCGCAGGCGCTGAACGACTTCCTCATCTTCGGCACCACCGCGATCTCCAGCTTCCTGGCCGGCTACCTGGAAGAGAAGCTCGGCTGGGCGGCGATCAACTGGATCGGCCTGACCCTGGTCATCATCGCCCTGGCGGCCGTCGCCTGGCTGAACGCCAGCCGCAAGCCGGCGGCGGCCTGACTAGAGCAATATCCGACCGGATGGAATCATCCGGTCGGAAGATTTGCGTTCGTGAACAAAGAGTTAGAGCGGAAGCCGTGCGCCTATCAGCACGGCTTCCGCTCTAACGGCTCAGCCGTCGTAGCAGCCGGCCTCGCGCGCCCGCTGGCGGACCAGGGCCAGCACCGTCTCACAGGTCGGCATGGCATGGCCGGTCACCGCGCCCAGCTCCACCACCGCGCCCAGCAGCGCGTCGATCTCCATCGGCCGGCCGCGCTCCAGGTCCTGCAGCATCGAGGTCTTGTGCTCGCCCACCTCGGCCGCCCCGTCGATGCGCTTGTCGACGCTGACGGCAAAGCGCACGCCCAGCGCCTCGGCCACCGCCTGCGCCTCCACCATCATCGCCCGGCACAGCGCGCGCAGATCGGCGCGCCCGGTAATGGTGGCCAGCGTCGCCCCGGTCAGCGCCGAGACCGGGTTGAAGCACAGATTGCCCCACAGCTTCACCCAGATCTCATCGCGGATGCGCGGCCGCACCGGCGCCTTCAGCCCGGCCGAAATCAACAGTTTGCTCAGCGCCTCGACGCGCGGGCTACGGGTGCCATCCGGCTCGCCCAATGAGAACCGGTCGCCGTAGCCATGCGTGATCACCCCGGGTGCGGTCACCTCGGCGGCGGGATACACCACGCAGCCGATCGCCTGGCCGGGCGGCAACAGGTCCCACAGCCGCCCGCCGGGATCGACCGATTCCACCCGCCGGTCGCGGTTCGGGCCGTCCAGCCCGTGGAAATACCAATACGGCACGCCGTTGATCGCGGTGATCAGCGCGGTGTGCGGCCCCATCATGCGCGCGATGTCCGGCGCCGCGCCGGGCAGCGAATGCGCCTTCAGCGTCACGATGACATAGTCCTGCACGCCCAGCTCGCCAGCATCGGCACTGGCGCGCGGATGCACCGTGGTGCGCGTTTCACCCTCGACCAGCGTCAGGCCGTTCGCCTGCATCGCCGCCAGATGCGGCCCGCGGGCAACCACCGACAACTCGGCGCCGCTGGCCGCCAGCTTCACCCCCATCATGCCGCCAATCGCACCGGCGCCGAAGACCGCGACCTTCATGGGATGTCTCCTGAAGACTGGGCTCCGCCCAGACCCGCCAGGGGGCCAAGCCCCCTGGACCCTTAAAAATTAAGGTCCAGGGGCTTGGCCCCTGGTGGGTGATGCGACGCGCCTTCGCGTCGCAGGGGCAAAGCCCCAGCCTTTCCTTAGTTCTTCGTCTTGTCGACCAGCTTGTTCTTGGCGATCCACGGCATCATGCCGCGCAGCGTCTCGCCCACCTGCTCGATCGGGTGGGCCGCGGCCTGGCGGCGCATGGCGCGGAAGTTCGCCTGGTTCACCTTGTTCTCCAGCATCCAGTCGCGCGCGAACCGCCCGCTCTGGATATCGGCCAGCACGCGCTTCATCTCGGCCTTGGTCTCGGCGGTGATGATGCGCGGGCCGGTGACGTATTCGCCGTATTCCGCGGTGTTGGAGATCGAGTAGTTCATGTTGGCGATGCCGCCCTCGTAGATCAGGTCCACGATCAGCTTCACCTCGTGCAGGCACTCGAAATACGCCATTTCCGGCGCATACCCGGCCTCCACCAGCGTCTCGTAGCCGGCGCGGATCAGCTCCACCAGGCCGCCGCAGAGCACCACCTGCTCACCGAACAGGTCGGTCTCGCACTCTTCCTTGAAGGTGGTCTCGATGATGCCCGCACGCCCGCCGCCGATGGCGCTGGCATAGGACAGGCCCACATCCATGGCGGTGCCGGACGGGTTCTGCGAAATCGCGATCAGGCAGGGCACGCCGCCGCCGCGCTGATATTCGCTGCGCACGGTGTGGCCGGGGCCCTTCGGCGCGATCATCAGCACGTCGATGTCGGCGCGCGGGTCCAGCAGGTTGAAATGCACGTTCAGCCCGTGCGCGAAGGCCATCGACGAACCCGGGCGCATGTTGGCGTGCAGGCTGTCGCGGTACAGGTCGCCCTGCCCCTCGTCTGGCGTCAGCACCATCACCATGTCGGCCCAGCGCGCGGCCTCGGCCGGCTCCATCACCTTCAGCCCGGCGGCCTCGGCCTTGGCCACGCCGGCGGAACCGGGGCGCAGGGCGACAACCAGCTGGGTGCAGCCGCTGTCCTTCAGGTTGTTGGCATGGGCATGGCCCTGGCTGCCGTAGCCGACGATCACGACCTTCTTCGACTTGATCAGGTTCACATCGGCGTCGCGGTCATAGTAAACGCGCATGGGCGTTCTCTCCTCGGTGGATTGGTTCTCTTCGGACGGACGGCTCTAGATCGTCGCGGTGCCGCGCGCAATGGCGGCCACCCCGGTGCGGGACACTTCGGCCAGTCCCAGCCCGCGCATCAGTTCGATGAAGGCGTCCAGCTTCTCGGTATTGCCGGTCATCTCGAACACGAAGCTGTCCAGCGTCGCGTCGATCACCCGGGCGCGGAACGCCTCGGCCAGGCGCAGGGCCTCGACGCGGTCGGCGCCCTTGCAGACCACCTTGATCAGCGCCAGTTCGCGCGCCACATGCGGCCCGCCGCGCGACAGGTCGGCGATGCGATAGACCTGCACCAGCCGGTCGAGCTGCGCCTTGATCTGCTCGATCACCATGTCGGTGCCGGAGGTGACGATGTTGATCCGGCTATGGTTGCGCGCCGGATCGACCGGGGCGACGGTCAGGCTCTCGATGTTGTAGCCGCGGCCGGTGAACAGCCCGATGACGCGGGCGAGAATCCCGGCCTCGTTCTCCACCAGCACCGAAATGATGGCGCTGCGCTGGTCCTGGTTGGGCATGGTCATGTCTCTCCGACGATACGCGAAAAAGGGGTTCGGCCTGGCGCGTCAGACCAGCGCCAGCCCCTCGTCGGTCAGCGATTTCGCCCCGCCCATCTGCAACGACGTGCCGTGCTCCGGCCCCAGGATCATCTCGTTGTGCGGCGCGCCCGACGGGATCATCGGGAAGCAGTTCTCCTTCTCGTCGACGCAGATGTCGCAGATCACCGGGCGGTCGATGGCGATCATCTGGCGGATCACGTCGTCGAGTTCATCGACCGACTTCGCCCGCAGCCCGACACCATGAAAACTCTCGGCCAGCTTGACGAAGTCCGGCAGGGCGGCAGTGTAGCTCTCGGAATAGCGCGCGCCGTGCAGCAGCTCCTGCCACTGCCGCACCATGCCCATGTACTGGTTGTTCAGGATGAACACCTTCACCGGCAGGCGATACTGCGCCAGGGTCGACATCTCCTGGATGTTCATCAGGATCGACGCCTCGCCGGCGATGTCGATGCACAGCGCGTCGGGATAGGCGATCTGCACCCCCATCGCCGCCGGCAGCCCGTAGCCCATCGTGCCCAGCCCGCCGGAGGTCATCCAGCGGTTCGGCGCGTCGAAGCCGAAATACTGCGCCGCCCACATCTGGTGCTGGCCGACTTCGGTGGAGATGAAGGTTTCGCGGCCGGAGGCAGCCTTCAGCTCGCGGGTGATGTCGTAGAGGCGCTGGACGGCGTATTGCGGCTTG
Source organism: Acetobacteraceae bacterium (assembly GCA_044369385.1). Classification (GTDB taxonomy): domain Bacteria; phylum Pseudomonadota; class Alphaproteobacteria; order Acetobacterales; family Acetobacteraceae; genus CAMDGX01. The sequence continues at coordinate 11,555 of JBIPLY010000020.1, forward strand.
ATCACCGCGCCCTTGGTCATGTCCTGGCGGAACTTCAGGCAATCGATGCCGCGCCACTCGTCGATCCGCTTCCACCACGCCGCGATCGCCGGCCGATCCACCTCGGTGCTGTCCGCGTCCCAGGCCGCCAGGATCGCCGCGATCGCGCGCCCGGCATCGCCGACGATGGGGATGTCCACCGGCACGTTCTTGTTGATGCTGCTGGGGTCGATGTCGATGTGGATCTTCTTCGAGTCCGGCGAGAAGGCGTTCAGCCGCCCGGTCACCCGGTCATCGAAGCGCGCGCCGATGTTCAGCATGACATCGCAGCCATGCATCACCAAGTTGGCCTCGTAGGTCCCGTGCATCCCCAGCATGCCCAGGAACAGCGGATCGCCGGCGGGATAGGCGCCCAGGCCCATCAGCGTGGAGGTGCAGGGAAAGCCGGTCTTGCGCACCAGCGCGCGCAGCGCCTCGCTGGCGGCCGGCCCGGCATTGATCACCCCCCCGCCGCTGTAGATCACCGGGCGCTTGGCCGATTTCAGCAACGCGACCGCGCGGGCGATCTGGCCGGCATCCGGCTCCAGCTGCGGGCGATAGGAGCGGTGCGGCGCCTCGGGGGCGGGCGCATAGGGCGCCTGGGCGATCAGGATGTCCTTCGGCAGATCGATCACCACCGGGCCGGGGCGGCCGGAGCGCGCCACGTAGAACGCCTCGTGGACGACTTTCGCCAGGTCCTCGCTGCGCTTGACCAGGTAGTTGTGCTTGCTGGCCGGGCGGGTGATGCCGGTGGTGTCGGCCTCCTGGAAGGCGTCGTTGCCGATCAGATGCGTCGGCACCTGCCCGGTCAGGCAGACCAGCGGAATGCTGTCCATCAGCGCATCGAGCAGCCCGGTCACCGCATTGGTCGCCCCGGGGCCGGAGGTCACCAGCACCACGCCGACCTTGCCGGTGGAGCGCGCATAGCCCTCCGCGGCATGCACCGCGGCCTGTTCGTGGCGGACCAGGATGTGGCGGATGGCGTTCTGGCTGAAAATGGCGTCGTAGATCGGCAATACCGCGCCGCCGGGATAGCCGAAGATCACCTCGACGCCCTGGTCCTTCAGCGCACGGAGGAGAATTTCGGCGCCGGCGGCATGATCCGTGGCGGCAGCGTCAGTCGGGTTCTGGCTCATGGCCGGACCCATAGGCCCGCCCGCCCCCTCGCGTCAAGCCGGTCCGCGAATAAAGCGGAAGATTTCCGCCTGTTCACTTTCCGAAAATTGCGAAAAATTGCTGATTCGCGCATCTATCATATGCGTCCGCGCCGGGTCGGCCATGCGTTTGTGGCGGAACCACGTCGCCTGGCGCTTGGTGTAGCGCCCGGTGGCCAACTCCGCCCGGCGCGCCGCCTCGTCCAGCGCGATCGCGCCGGCCAGATGGGCGGCCAGCTCCGGCACGCCATGCGCGCGCATCGCCGGCAGGGCGGGATCAAGCCCGAGCGCCAGCAGGCCGCGCACCTCCTCCAGCGCGCCGGCCGCGAGCATCGCCGCAAACCGCCCGCCGATCGCCGCGCGCAACAGCTCGCGCGGCGGATCGACCAGGATGGCGGAGAAGCGCCACGGCGCCGGCGCGCCCCGCTCCGCCTGCCAGGCCACCAGCCCGCGCCCGGTGCCGCGCCACACTTCCCAGGCGCGGGCGACACGCTGGCTGTCGCTCGGCCGCAGCCGCGCCGCCGTGGCCGGATCGACCTTGGCCAGCGAGGCATGAAGTGCGGCCGGCCCCTGTTCGGCCAGCAGCCAGCGCGCCTCGGCCCGCGCCGCCTCGCCGCACTCCGGGATCGCCGCGATGCCGTCGACCAGCGCGCCGATATACATCCCCGTGCCGCCGCACAGGATCGGCAGCCGCCCGGCCGCCTGCGCCGCATCCATCGCGGCCAGCGCGGCTTCGCGCCACCAGGCCGCACTGCCCGGCTCGGCGGCCGGGCGCACGCCGTACAGCGCATGCGGCGCCCGCGCCTCCTCCGCTTCGGTCGGCCGCGCCGTCAGCACGCGCAGCTCGCGATAGACCTGCATCGAGTCCGCGTTGATCACCACGCCGCCCAGCGCCTCGGCCAGGCCGAGCGCCAGCGCCGACTTGCCGGAGCAGGTCGGGCCGGCCACGATCAAGGCATGGGGCAGCGCGCTCACCCCTTGCCCGCCGCCGTTGCCGGTTCCATACCGCCGCCATGACCCATGTGCTCACCCTCGTCGCCGACACCCGGCGCGCAACGCTGTCCGATGCCATCATCGCCCGCGTGCGCGACGCGATCCAGGGCGCGCCGCCAGACATCCTCGCACCCGGCGAGGCCGCCGACATCCCCTGTCGCGCCGCACCGGACATGGAAGCGGTTCTGACAGCCATCGGCGACGCGCCCATCGACGCCATCCCGACCCGCGCCCGCAACCGGCGCAAGGGCCTGCTGATCGCCGACATGGACAGCACCATCGTCACATCGGAGACGCTGGACGAGATTGCTGCTTACGCCGGGATCAAGGAGCAGATCGCCGCCATCACCAAGCGCAGCATGAACGGCGAGCTGGATTTCGCCGAAGCCCTGCGCGAACGGGTGGCCATGCTCAAGGGCCTGCCGATCGACGCGCTGGAAAAGACCTGGGCGAAGACCGAGCTGACCCCCGGCGCGCGCGAGCTGGTCGCCACCATGCGCGCGCACAACGCCACCACCGCCCTGGTCTCCGGCGGCTTCACCTGGTTCACCAGCCGCGTTGCCGCCTTGCTCGGCTTCGACACCCACCGCGCCAACATCCTCGAACACGACGAGGCGGTGCTGACCGGCACGGTGGCGGAGCCGATCCTGGACGCCTATGCCAAGGTCACCGCGCTGGAGGAGCTGGCCGAGGCGCGCGGGCTGAAGCTGTCCGCGACCCTGGCGGTCGGCGACGGGGCCAACGACCTGGGCATGCTCGCCGCCGCCGGGCTGGGGGTGGCGTTCCATGCCAAGCCGATCGTGGCGGCGAAGGCCCGCGCACAGGTGCGCCACGGCAATTTGCGGGCGCTGCTGTTCGCGCAGGGGTATCGGGCAGCGGAATTCCGGATGGGCTGAAGGAAGCAAGAAAGCAAAAAAAAGCAAGCGGCCACAAAGGCACAAAGACACAAAGAAGCGAGGCAAGGAAGAAGCGCTGCTTGCTTCTTCCTCTATTCTCCTTTGTGCCTTCGTGCCTTTGTGGCCGCTTGCTTTCTTGCTTGCCTTATACCGATCGGCACAATGGTCGACTCTTCCGGCCATTGTGCCGATCGGTATCGCGCGCGGGCCTGCGGCGAAGCCGCCGCAGGGTGCAGGCCGGTGGCCGCGCGCAAAACAAAGACTCATACCGGCCCGCGTTGACCCATCCTTCATGGGTCAACATCAAGGCGGGTTGGTATTAAAACTTAAGCTGGGATCCGCCCCATCGCCACCAGCCGCTCGCGCAGCCGGCGGGAGGACATGCCGTGCTCGATCGCGGTGCTCATGTCCATGATCTGCGGCAGCGCCTCGGCGAACATCTCGATGGTCACCGGTGCGGCGGGGTCATAGAACACGCCGGCGGTTTCCACGTATTTCACCCGGCGGAAATGCCCGGCATTGCCGCCGATCACCTCGCCCGAGAACTCGCACTGCTCGCTGCACATATAGGCCACCGCCGGGGAGACCAGCTCCGGCTTCATCCACTCCGAGACTTCCGGCGGGATCAGGCTTTCGGTCATGCGGGTGCGCGCGGAGGGCGAGATCGCGTTCAGCTTGATGTTGTAGTTCTGGCCCTCGTGGCGCAGCACGTTGATGAAGCCGTTCACCGCCATCTTCGCCGCGCCATAGTTCGCCTGGCCGAAATTGCCGACGGTGCCGGAGCCGGAGCTGGTCACCACCACGCGGCCGTAGCGCTGCGCGCGCATGATCTGCCAGGCCGCCTTGGTGCAGTACACGGTGCCCATCAGGTGGACCTGCACGACGAACTCGAAATCCTCCATATCCATGTTGTTGAAGGACTTGTCGCGCAGGATGCCGGCGTTGTTGACCAGGATGTCGACCCGGCCCCAGGTATCCATCGCGGTCTTGATGATGTTCTGCGCGCCGGTCCAGGTGGCAACCGAATCGTAGTTCGCCACCGCCTCGCCGCCGGCGGCCTTGATCTCGGCCACCACCTTGTCCGCGACGGCCGACGCGGTGCCGCGCCCGTCCACCGCGCCGCCGGGATCGTTCACCACCACCTTGGCGCCGCGGCTGGCCAGCAGCTTGGCGTGCTGTTCGCCCAGCCCGGCGCCGGCGCCGGTCACGATCGCCACGCGGTTGTCGTATCGGATGGTCATTGCTGGTCTCCTCCTGATTGTTGACAAATCCTAGGCGATTGGCGCCGCCAATCAATCCCCGCGGACGTAGCGCCAATCGAACCGGTCGCCGTCGCCCTTGATGCGCCCCACCGTCGGCGTCGGGAAATGCACCGGCAGGATCAGCGTGTCGGTGTCGGCGACCGAGGACAGGAAGCTGCGGCGGGACTGTGCGGCCTGCTTGGCATCGATGTCGAACACGGTCGACCAGTCCGGCTCGCGGCATTGCAGGGCGTGGTGCATCATGTCGCCGGTGACCACGGCGCGCTGGCCGCGGGAAAAGATGTTCACGCAGCAATGGCAGGGGGAATGGCCGGGCGTGGGCGTCAGCGTGATGGTGTCGTCCAGCGCGTAGTCGTCATCGACCAGCAGCGCCTGTCCGGCTTCCATGATCGGCAGGCAGTTCATCGTCCAGACCGCGCCAGGCGGGTTGTCGCCGCGCTTGGTGGCCGCTTCCCAGTAATCGTATTCCCGCTTGTGGAAGACGTATTTGGCGTTCGGGAAGGTGGGCACCCAGCGGCCGTTGCGCAGCACGGTGTTCCAGCCGCAATGGTCGATGTGCAGATGGGTGCAGAACACGTAGTCGATCTTGTCGAAGGCCAGCCCGGCGGCCTTGAAGCCATCGAGCCAGGGGGTTTTGTCGAAATCCATCGGGGCGGGAAAGCCCTTGTCCTCGCCGGTGCAGGTGTCCACCAGGATGGTGTGCTTGGGCGTGCGCACCACGAAGGTCTGGTAGGTGATGACCATCCGTCCGCTGGCGTGGTCGAACACCTCCGGCTCCATGGTCTTGAAGTGCTCGGCGGCAACGGCGGCATCATAGGCGGGGAACATCGTCTCCGGCTTGCGCCAGGGGCCGTCGCGCTCGATCAGGCTGGTGATGGTGACGTCGCCGATTTGCAGGTGGCGCATTGTGGGGCTCCCCTTCGCCGGCATGGAGGGCCGGCTGCCAATAGGTAAAAGTTTTTTTGCTTCTTTTTTTCCAAAAAAAGAAGGGTCTTCCTAGCCGATCGCCTTGCGCGCCGCTGCGATCGCATCGGCCACCGTGCCGTCGTACTGCACATGCGGCGGTCGCACCCCGTGGTGCAGCAGCACCGCGCGCACCCCGGGGATGGCGCCGGCGATGTGCACCTGGGCATGGCGGCGGGCGGCCTTGCGCACGAAGCTTTCGATCGTGCTGGCGGCGGTGGAATCGAGCAGCGGCACGGCGGAGACATCCAGCACGAAGGCCTTCGGCCGTTCCGCCAGGTGATCGAGCGCGACCGCCACATTGGCCGCCGAGCCGAAGAAGAACGCGCCCGAGATCCGGTGCACCAGGATCTCGGGGTCCGAGGCCGGCGCCGGGTTGTACGGCGTGCGCGCGTCGGCCTCGTCCTCGGCCACCAGCGGCAGGCCGGTCTGCACTTCCACCGCCTGTGCCATGCGATGCAGGAACAGCAGCGTGCCCAGGCCGAAGCCGACCAGGATGCCCTCGGTCAGGTCGCGGAACACCACCAGCAGGAAGGTGGCCAGCAGCACCACGGCATCGCCCCAGCTCGCCCGCAGCAGGGCGGCGAATTCGCGCTTCTCGAACATGTTCCAGGAGACCAGCGCCAGCACCCCGGCCAGTGCGGCCAGCGGGATATAGGCGGCCAGCGGGGCGGCCAGCAGCATGAACAGCAACAGGAACACCGAATGCAGCATGCCCGAGACCGGCCCGCGGGCGCCGGCGCGCACGTTGGTGGCGGTGCGCGCGATGGTGCCGGTGACGCAGAAGCCGCCGAACAGGGCGCTGCCGACATTGGCCACGCCCTGGGCCATCAGTTCGCAGTTCGAGCGGTGGCGACGACCGCTCATGTTGTCCGCCACCACCGCGGAGAGCAGGCTTTCGATGCTGCCCAGCAGCGTGAAGGAGAACGCGGCCGGCAGCACCGCGATCACCTTTTCCAGCGACAGCGCCGGCAGCATCGGGGCCGGCAGGCCGGAGGGGATGCCGCCGAACTTGCTGCCGATGGTGGCGATCGGCAGGCCCAGCGCCACGGCCGCCAGCGAGGCCACGGCCACCGCAATCAGCATGCCCGGCCAATGCGGGCGGAAGCGGCGCACCAGCAGGATGATCGCCATGGTGGCGAAGGACACGACGATGGCCTGCGGCGTGATGGTGTGGCGCACCGCCCACAGCGCCGCCAGCTTCTCCAGCAGGTCGCCCGGCTCGGCGGTCAGCGTCAGGCCGAACAGCTCGCGCAACTGGCTGGCGAAGATGATCACCGCGATCCCCGCGGTGAAGCCGACGGTGACCGGGAAGGGGATGTATTTGATGAAGGTGCCGAGCCGCAGGAAGCCGACCAGCATCAGCATCAGCCCGGACAGGAAGGTGGCGAGCACCAGCCCGTCGATGCCGTGCAGGGTGACGGTGGCCAGCACCAGCACGATGAAGGCGCCGGCCGGGCCGCCGATCTGGAAGCGGCTGCCGCCGAGCATCGAGACCAGGAAGCCGCCGACGATGGCGGTGTAAAGCCCGCGATCGGGCGAGACGCCGGAGGCGATGGCGATGGCCATCGACAGCGGCAGGGCGACGATGGCCACGGTCAGGCCGGCGATCATGTCTGCGCGCAGATGGCCCGGGCCATAGCCCTCGCGCAGCACGGTGACCAGTTTGGGGGTGAACAGCTCGACGAAGCTGGGGGCGGTGCGTTGCGGCATCCATCATCCTCCTGATGGCCCGTCGCAACCGCGCGGCGCGCGCAGGTGCAGTTTGCACCCCCGGGACGGCAACGCAACCTTCCGGCTGGTATGCAGCTATGTCAGCTGCGCGCAGACATAGGTGCGGTCGTCGGTCCAGCGTCCGGGCAGCGAGCCCTTGGTGGAGCGGTAGCGGGCGATCTTGTGCGGGTCCTCGGCCTCGACTTCGGCGTGGGCGGCTTCCCAGGCGGCCAGGCCCGGGGTGGCGCCGTGGGCGAAGTAGCCGTCGCTGAACAGCTCGATGGTCTCGATGCCCTGGGTCGGGATGGTGGCGATGCGGAACAGGTGGCGGGGGATCGGGAAGCCGTCGAGGCACGGGTAGCCGAGCACGCTTTCGGCGTTGTTCTGGTAATCGCCCTGGGCGCCGACGATGCCGTGGCGCAGCAGGCGGAGGATGTCGGCGCGCGGGATGTGCGGCAGGGCGGCCGTGCATTCGGCTTCGGCGGCGGACTGGATGGCGGCGTGGGTTTCGGCGGTGAAGGGCGGTGCGGGGGGCTGGGCGGTGCCGTGGGCGGTGATGCGGCGGGCGGCGGCGTCGCGGATGGCCGGGTCGGGGTTCTCCACCGCGTGCCAGGCGTGGAAGCGCAGGGTGGCGGTGATGCGGTCGAGGTCCATGGAGTACTGGATCGTCCGCCTGCCGTTCAGGCGGATGCCGCTGTCGCCGGTGATGACCAGGTGGGTCTGTGGCCCATCGGTCACCACCAGGGCCAGCGCGCAGGCCAGGCGCAGGCGCCAGTCGGCGGTGGCGGCGTCCAGCATGGCGTGGCGGCGATAGGCTTCGGCCAGGGTGGCGGTCAGGGTCGGCACGATCGATTCGACCGGCGGCGGGGCGGCGACCAGCAGGCGCTCCAGGGTGGTGGCGACCAGGCGGGCGGCGTAGCGGCCGGAGAGCATGCCGTCGTATCTGGTGCCGACGCGGTCGGAGACGCCGTCGATCACCGCATAGGCGCGGCCGGGGAGGACCACGAAGGCGTCCTCGCAGGCGTCGGGGCGGGCCGGGTCGCGGGCGAAGCTGCCCACTTCGATCCTCACGCTTCGATCCTCATGCGGGGGCGGTTTCCTCGGGCGGGTAGTTCAGCTCCACGGCGATGCCGTCGGGGTCGTGGAGGAAGAGCTGGGTCTGGCGGTCGCGGGGGATGATGCGTTCCTGATAGGCGATGCCGCGGGCGGCGAGGTTCGCCTTCATGGCGGCCAGGCCGGTGCAGGCGAAGGCGATGTGGTCGAACAGGCCGGTGGGGCCGGCGGCGCGCGGGGCGGGGTCGGTGTCGCGGGGGCCGATCAGGTGGACGGTGGGGATGTCGCCGCAATAGAGCCAGTAGCCGGGGAAGCCCAGGGGCGGGCGCGCGCCGACGGGCAGGCCGAGGACGTCGCAGTAGAAGGTTTTCGTCGCTTCGAGGTCGGCGGGGCGGATGGTGAAGTGGTTGAGCGCGTTGAGCGGCATGGCGGGCTCCCTGGAGTTACGCGAAGCGCAGCGAGGGGGTGTCGAGGCCGAGCAGATGTTGGCCGGCGGTTTCGAAGTGGATCATGCGGCCCTGGACCTGCTGGGTGATGCTGAGCATGTCGCGGTAGCGGCGTTCGAAGTCCTGGGCGGGGAAGATGGCGGTGGCGCCGGCCTCGCGCCAGCAGAAATCGGCCACCTCGCGGGCCTGGTGGATGGCGAAGGTGGATTGCATGCGGATGGCCATGCGGCGGTCCTGCGACAGAGGGCCAGCGGCGGCTTCGGTCCAGGCGAGGTCGAGGGCTTCGAGCAGGCCGGCGCGGGCGGCGCGCCAGCGGGCTTCGGCGATGGCGAGGTCGCGCTGCACCGTCTGGGAGTCGCGCAGGGCGCGGCCGGTCAGGGTGGGGGTTTTGTTGCGGGCAAGGTCGAGGAAACGGTCGAGCAGGCCGCGGGCGGTGCCGAGGGCCACGGCGGCGAAGCCGGAGGCGTAGAGGTGGTTGGTCATGAAGCGGTAGAGCGGGCCGGGCTCCCGGCGCTCGGCGTCGGTGTCGCGGGCGAGGCTGTAGGCGTCGGGGACGAAGTGGTCGGCGATGGAGAAGCTGTCGCTGCCGGTGCCGCGCAGGCCGATGACATCCCAGGTGTCGGCGACGGACAGGGCGGCGCGGGGGATGAGCATCGTGCGTTCGACGGGGCGGCCGTCGGCGGTTTGGCGCAGGGTGCCGCAGGGTTCCTCGATGTGGGAGTGGCCGCCGATCCAGGTGGCGTGGTGGCCGCCGCTGACGAAGCTCCAGGTGCCGGTGACGATGTAGCCGCCGGGGACGATGCGGGCGCGCGCACCCTGGTTCTGGCCCCAGGCGAGGACGGCGCGGGGGTCGCTGCCCCAGACATGGGTGGCGGTTTCGGCGGGGAGATAGGCGGCGGCCATGGCGCAGCCGGCGGCCTGGGACAGGCACCAGGCGGTGGAGGCGTCGGCGCTGGCGACCTGGATGAGCATGCGGATGTGGTCGGCGGGGGGGCATTCGTCGCCGGCGTTGGCGCGGGGGACCAGGGTGCGGAACAGGCGCTGGGCGTGCAGGGCATCGAGCGCCGCGGGGGTGATGCGGCTTGTGGTTTCGATGGCGGGGGCCTCGGCGCGCAGGAGCGGGAGGATGGTTTTCGCGCGGGATTCGGGGGTTGGCGCCGGGGGGATCATGCG
>JBIPLY010000203.1:0-7354 GCA_044369385.1 Acetobacteraceae bacterium
GGGTCCTGGAAGCCCAGGGTCTGCATGTCGGCGGTGACCTTTTGCTGGGCGGCGAGGTCCGGTCCGTCGAACCAGGCGTCGCGCAGGGCTTCCATCTTCGGATTGGGGTTCGAGCCGTAGAGCGGGATGTGGCTGCCGGGGTTCGACGGCCAGAGGCCGGCCCAGGCGATGCAGTAGACGTTCCAGCCCTTCAACACGTTCGGGTCCTTGGACTGGATGCGGCCGATCATCGTGCCCCAGTCCATCGACTGGTAGTCCAGGTTCAGGCCCAGTTCCTTCATCATGGCGCGGGCGACCTCGGCCATGGCGTTCGGGGCGGGGAGCTCGGCGGGGACGATCTGGACGATTTTTTCCCCTTTGTAGCCGCTCTCCTGGATGAGCTGGCGGGCGCGGGCCAGGCTGCGCGGGGCCGTCAGGACCTCCATGCCGGCCGGGCTGGCGAAGGGGGGGCCGGGGGTGAACATGCCGACATTGGTGCGCGACAGGTCGGCGGCATCGCCGACGATGGCCTGCATGAAGTCGGTCTGGTTGATCGCCGGGATCAGGGCGGCGCGCAGCTTCGGGTTGTCGAAGGGGGGGACGGCCTGGTTGAAATAGACCATGCCGTAGAAGCCGAGCGGGTCGAGCGGCTCCACCTTCACGCCGGCGGCGCGGCGCAGCACCGGCAGCAGGTCGAGCAGCGGGCGTTCGAGCCAGTCGACCTCACCCTTTTGCAGGGCGGCGGCGGCGGTGGCGGCGTCGGGCAGGATGCGCCAGTCGACCTTGTCGAAATGCGCCACTTTCCCGCCGGACCAGAAGGCCGGGGCTTCCTGGCGCGGGACGTATTTGTCGTTGCGCAGGTAGCCGGCCGAGGCGCCGGCGACCCATTCGTCGCGGACGAACTTGTATGGGCCGCTGCCGGTGGCGTCGGCGATCTGGGTGAAGGCGTCGGTGTTGGCGATGCGCTCCGGGTAGATGAAGCAGAACGTGCCGCCGAGGCCGTAGAGCAGGTGGGCGAAGGGCTTGTTCAGCTTGATCTCGAAGCGGCGGTCGTCCAGCGCCTTCATCTCGACGAGCTGGCTGGCCATGCGTTTGCCGAAAGCGTCGCGCTTGGACCAGCGGGTGATGGAGGCGACCGCGTCGCGGGCCAGGACGGGCTCGCCGTCGTGGAAGGCCAGGCCCGGGCGCAGGGTGAAGGTCCAGGTCAGGCGGTCGTCGGACAGGGTGTGGCCCTCGGCCATCTGCGGGCGGGGGATCAGCCCGTCGTCCAAGCCGTAGAGCTGGTCGCAGGTCATGTAGGCGTGCATCAGCGAGATCAGCGAGTTCGACCACAGCGGGTCCAGGCTGGTCAGGTTGGCGTGCGGGACGAAGCGCAGCGTGCGGGCGGCACCCTGGGCGAAGGCGGGGCGGGCGAGGCCGGTGGCCAGGGCCGCGCCCATCAGGGGCAGGCCGAGGGCGGTGCGTCGCCCGATTCCGCGAGATGCCGACATGCTGTTCTCCATTTTGGATGCAGCGGCGACACTAGGCCGCGGCGCGCCGGCATGTCATCCGCGGGTGACGCATGGCCGGGTCTGCTGCGGCGCACAACGCGTTTGATGGCGGGGCAGGTTCACGCCCCTGCCCCGCCGCCAGTCAGAACTCCAGCGGGGTGGCCTGGACCACCAGCGGCAGGGTGCGGACCATGGCCAGCACATCCTCGGGCACCGGCTCGTCGACCGAGACCAGGCAGATCGCGTCGCCGCCGGCCTCGGCGCGGCCGAGATGGAAGGTGGCGATGTTGATGCCGGCGCCGGCCAGGGTGGCGCCGAAGCGGCCGATGAAGCCGGGCTTGTCGTGGTTGGTGACGTACAGCATGTGGCGGCCGAAATCGGCCTCGATGCGGATGCCCTTGATCTCCACGATGCGCGGCTTCGAGCCGGCGAACAGCGTGCCGGAGACGGTGCGGCTGACTTCGTCCGTGGTCACCGTGATGCGCACCAGGGTTTGGTACTCGCTGGGGCGGTCATGGACGGTCTCGGCCACGTCGATGCCGCGTTCGCGGGCCAGCACCGGGGCATTGACCATGTTGGCACCGTGCATCACCGGGGCGAGCAGGCCGGCCAGCGCCGCGGCGGTCAGCGGGCGGGTGTTGAGCTGGGCGGCGTGGCCCTCGAACTCGATGGCGACGCGGCGCAGCACGCCGTCGCGGGCCTGGGTGAGCTGGCCGGCGAAGGCGCCGAGCAGGCGGCACAGCTCCATGTAAGGCTTCAGGCGCGGGGCGTCCTCGGCGGAGACGCTGGGCATGTTGATGGCGTTGGCGACCGCGCCGGTAGTGAGGAAATCGCTCATCTGTTCCGCGACTTGCAGGGCGACGTTCTCCTGCGCTTCGGCGGTGGCGGCGCCCAGGTGGGGGGTGCAGACGACGTTCTCCAGGCCGAAGAGCGGGCTGGCGGTGGCGGGTTCGGTTTCGAAGACGTCCAGCGCCGCGCCGGCGACCTGGCCGGAGGTGAGGGCCTCGGCGAGGGCGGCTTCGTCGACCAGGCCGCCGCGGGCGCAGTTGATGATGCGCACGCCCTTCTTGGTTTTCGCCAGGGCCTCGCGCGACAGGATGTTGCGGGTGGCCTCGGTCAGCGGGGTGTGCAGCGTGATGATCTCGGCGCGGGCGAGCAGGTCTTCCAGCTCGACCTTTTCGACGCCGATCGCCAGCGCGCGCTTTTCGGTCAGGTAGGGGTCGTAGGCGATGACCCGCATCTTCAGGCCGATGGCGCGGTCGGCGACGATGGAGCCGATATTGCCGCAGCCGACCAGGCCGAGGGTCTTGCCGGTCAGCTCGACGCCCATGAAGCGGTTCTTCTCCCACTTGCCGGCCTTGGTGGAGGCGCTGGCCTCCGGGATCTGGCGGGCCAGCGCGAACATCATGGCAATCGCGTGTTCGGCGGTGGTGATGGCGTTGCCGTAGGGGGTGTTCATCACCACCACGCCGGCCGCCGTGGCCGACTTGACGTCGACATTGTCGACGCCGATGCCGGCGCGCCCGACGACCTTCAGGTTTGGTGCAGACTCAAGCAGTTCACGGGTGACCTTGGTGGCGGAGCGGATCGCCAGGCCGTCATAGTCGGCGATGATGGCGCGGAGTTCGGCGGGGGAGAGGCCGGTCTTGACGTCGGCGTCGATGCCGCGGGCGCGGAAGATGGCGACGGCGGCGGGGGACAGTTTGTCGCTGATGAGAACGCGGGGCATCGGTCAGGCTTCCTTCCCGGTGTGGTACGCCCAGTCGAGCCAGGGGAGAAGGGCGTTGATATTGCTGGTTTCCACCGTGGCACCGCCCCAGATGCGCAGGCCCGGGGGGGCGTCGCGGTAGGCGGCGATGTCGTTGGCCACGCCGTGCTTCTCGAGCAGGGCGGCGATCTTCTTGGCGAAGTCGGCCTGGGCGTCCGGCGCCAGGGCCAGGAACCAGGGGGAGGTGATCTTCAGGCAGATCGAGGTGCAGGAAATGGTCGCGGGGTCCTCGGCGAGGAAGTCGGCCCAGTCGCTGGTCTGAACCCAGGCGCGGATGGCGGCGAGGTTGGCCTCGCTGCGGGCGATCAGGGCGGGGAGGCCGCCGACCTGCTCGGCCCAGCGCAGGCCGTCCAGCGCGTCTTCCACGCAGAGCATCGAGGGGGTGTTGATGGTCTCGCCGCGGAAGATGCCCTCGGAGATTTTGCCGCCGGAGGTGAGGCGGAAGATCTTGGGCATCGGCCAGGACGGCTTGTGCGATTCCAGGCGGGCGACGGCGCGCGGGGAAAGGGCGAGCATGCCGTGGGCGCCCTCCCCGCCCAGCACTTTCTGCCAGGACCAGGTGACGACATCCAGCTTGTCCCATGGCAGGTCCATGGCGAAGGCGGCCGAGGTGGCGTCGCAGATCACCAGGCCGGCGCGGTCCGCGGCGATGAAGTCGGCGTTGGGCAGGCGCACGCCGGAGGTGGTGCCGTTCCAGGCCAGCACCAGGTCGTGCGCCGGATTGACGCGGGTGAGGTCGGGGAGTTGGCCGTAGGGGGCGGACAGGATGGTGGCATCGGGCAGCTTGAGCTGCCTGGCGATATCGTCGGCCCAGGTCTGCGAGAAGGTCTCGAAGGCCAGGATGTCGACCGGGCGCGGGCCGAGCAGGGACCAGAGCGCCATTTCGACGGCGCCGGTGTCGCTGGCGGGCACGATGCCCAGGCGCCAGTCGGCGGGCATGCCGAGGATGGCGCGGGAGCGGTCGATGACCTCGGCGAGCTTGGCCTTGGGCGACTTGGCGCGGTGGGAGCGGCCGAGGATGGCGCCTTCGAGGACCGCCAGCGTGAAGCCGGGGCGCTTGGCGCAGGGGCCGGAGGAAAAATCCGGATTGGCCGGACGGACGCGCGGCATCGCCGCGGCAGCGGGAGCATCCATGATGCTGTCCCTTTCAGAACAGAAGCGCCCCGGTGGGGGGGCGTGGCCCGCGACCGTGCTAGCGCGTTGCGTGCTGCGTTGCAACATCAATCATCGGCGCATTTCGCCGAGCGCTCGTGGTCGCGCCAGGCGCCGTCGATGTGGAGGTAGCGCGGGGAGAAGCCTTCGTGGCGGAAGCCGGCGCGGCGGACCAGGGCGAGGGAGCGGTGGTTGGCGGGCTGGATGTTGGCTTCCACCCGGTGCAGGCCGGCGGGGCCGAAGGCGTGGGCCAGGGCGAGGGCCAGGCCGCGCGTCATGGCGCCCTGCCCCGCCGATCCGGGATAGGCGTAGTAGCCGAGATAGCTGCTCTGGAAGGCGCCGCGGACGATCTCGTTGAGGCTGATGACGCCGGCCAGGGTTTCGGCTGCCAGGACGATCAGCGGCAGCCGACGTCCCTGATCGACCGGCGCCCACCAGGTGTCAAAGCCGGGTTGGTCGGTGAAGGGCTGGACCCACGGGGCGTGAAAGTCGCGGGCAGCGGCGTTGGCGGCGATCAGGGCCGGGGCGTCGGCGGGCGTGACAGGGCGCAGGGTGACGGGCATTGGGGTTTCGTTAGGGGTTGGCGGCGAGACTGCGGGGATCATGATGTCGCATTCCACGCCGTTTGCCGCCACCCCGCTTGCTGATCGCCTGGCTCGTGCCACCCATGCCGTGGGGCGGTTGGGGGCCGAGCGCGCCGAGGTGCGGGTGACCGCGGCGACGGGGGTGCGCGCGGTGCTGCCGCCGCTGCCCGGGATGGTTTCGGTGGGCGACCGGGTGGAAGTGGTGGGGCGCGACGGGGTGGCGGTGCCGGCGCAGGTCACCGGCTCGACCAGCACGGATACCGCGGTGACGTTGTTCCGTGATGCCACGGGGCTGGGGGCCGGGGCGGCGGCCTGGGTGCCGTTGCGGCCGGGGGCGGCGAGCCTGCCGATCTCGGATCTGTGGATCGGGCGGGTGGTCGATCCGCTGGGGCAGCCGCTGGACGGGCGCGGGGCGCTGCCGCTGGGGCCGGCACAGGCGGTGCGGCGCCCTCCCCCGCCAGCGGCCACACGGGCGCGGATCGGGCCGGCGGTGCGGCTTGGGGTGCGGGCGATGGATCTGTTCACGACGTGCCGGGAGGGGCAGCGGATGGGGCTGTTCGCCGGGCCCGGCGTGGGGAAATCGACGCTGCTGGGGATGCTGGCGCGGTGGGCGGAGTTCGATGCCATCGTGGTGGGGCTGGTGGGCGAGCGGGGGCGGGAGGTGCGGGAGTTCCTGGAGGACGATCTCGGCGCGGCGGGGCGGGCGCGGGCGGTGCTGTTCGTGGCGACGGCTGACGCCACTGCGGTGATGCGGGCCGAGGCGGTGCATGCGGCGATGGCGGCGGCGGAGCGGTTCCGCGACCAGGGCAAGCGCGTTCTGCTGCTGGTGGACAGCCTGACGCGGTATTGCCATGCGGCGCGCGAGGTGGCGCTGTCGGCAGGCGAGCTGCCGGTGGCGCGGGGGTATCCGCCGAGCGTGTTCTCCGAGTTGGCCGGGCTGCTGGAGCGCGCCGGGCCGGGGGAGGAGCGCGAGGACGGGGCGCCGGCAGGGAGCATCACGGCGTTTTTCACCGTGCTGGTCGATGGCGACGACATGAGCGAGCCGGTGGCCGACGCGGTGCGCGGCATTGTCGATGGGCATGTGATCCTGTCGCGGGCGATTGCCGAGCGCGGGCGCTATCCGGCGGTCGATGTGCCGCGGTCACTGAGCCGGGTGGCGACTTCCTGGCACACGGCCGCGCGCAACGAGGCGTTGCGGCTGGCGCGCCAGGCGATGGCGGAGGCGGAGGAGCTGGAGCAGCTTTCGCGCATGGGGCTGTATCGCGCCGGGGCGGATGCGAATTCCGACCGGATGCTGGCGGTGAGCCGGGCGGTGGGGGAGTTGCTGCGGCAGGACACGGTGACGCCGGCCGATCCCGATGAGGGGTTTGCGGCATTGGCGGAGGTGGTCGGTTTGGCGCCATGATGCCCGCGGCAATCGGAGTGGGGGCGATGGAGCGACATTCGATCACAGGCGGCGGGCTGCGGGCGACGATTGCGCGGCGCGGGGCGGAACTGGTGCAGCTTGGCGGGCCGGGCGGGAGCGAGGTGCTGTGGCAGGGGATCGAGCCCTGGCCGCGCCATGCGCCGAACCTGTTCCCGATCGTGGGGATGCTGGCCGGCGACTTGCTGCGCCATCGCGGGGCGGCGTATCGGGTGACGCAGCATGGGTTTGCGCGCGACCTGGATTTTTCCTGGCTGGAGGCGGGGTCTGGCGTGGCGCGGCTGGAATTGCGGGATTCAGCGGCGACGTGGGCGCGGTTTCCGTTCGGGTTTCGGTTCGAGATCGGCTACGCGATCATGGGCGACGTGCTGGAGATCACCTTCACGCTGGACAATCCCGGCGATGAGGTGCTGCCGGCGAGTTTCGGGGCGCATCCGGCGTTCCGCTGGCCGCTGCTGCCGGGGATCGCCAAGGAGGATCACGTCCTGACCTTCGGCAGCGAGGAGGTGGCGCCGATCCGGCGCGGGCGGGCCGGGTTTCTCACCGCGGAGCGGCATCCGAGCCCGGTGCGCGGGCGGGCGCTTGCGCTGTCGGACGGGCTGTTTGCCGAGGGGGCGGTGGTGATGGATGCGCCAGCAAGCTGGTGGGTGCGGTACTCTGCACCCGACCATGTGGCGAGCGGGGCGCCGGCAGTGACGGTTTCGTGGGATTCGGGGTTTCCCAACCTGGGCATCTGGGCGCGGCCGGATGCGGCGCTGCTGTGCATCGAGCCGTGGCACGGCATGGCCAGCCCGGAGGGGTTCGATGGCGAGTTCTCGGCCAAGCCGGGGGTGATGCTGATCCCGCCGGGGGAGCGGCGGCGGGCGGTGCATCGGATTGCGATCGAGTGAATATTCAACCAGTGGGTTGACGGTTTGGCGGATGGTGCTATATTCAACCTTATGGTTGAAGTTTGCGC
>JBIPLY010000204.1:0-7318 GCA_044369385.1 Acetobacteraceae bacterium
CCCGCCGCCATCAGCGCCACGCCATAGCCCAGCCAGACGCCGGAATAGGCCCACATCTCGGCGTCCAGCGTCGGCTCCGTCCCCATCCGCGCGCCGGGATGGAAGGCCAGCCGCACCGCCAGGGTCAGCCAGGCAAACCCGGCCAGCAGCGCATAGACCCCCAGCGCCCGATGCCAGCGCGCCAGCTCCGCCTGCATCGCCGCCACCCCGGCCAGCCCGGCCGGCACCAGATAGGCGAACAGCAGCCCGGCATGCCCCGCCCGCACATCCATGCTGACCGGATTGGCCACCAGCAGCAGCACCGCCCCCAGCAGGCCCAGCGCCCCCTGGATGCGCCACGCCACCGCCAACACCTTTCGCCCCGCCCGCCGCGCCAGGAACAGCCCGCCCAGCGCCTGCGCGCCCAGCGCCGAGACATGCAGCCCGGCCTCCAGCAGGTCGCCGTCCGCGTCGAAGCTCCCTTGGGCGTGGCGGATTTGCAGCGCCACGAACACGGTGGCGAAGGCGATCGCGCCGGCCTCCAGCACCGCCACGGTCAGGTCGTCGCCCCGGCGCAGGAACATCCGCGCCGCCACGGCGAAACACGCCGCCGGCACCGCATAGGCCAGCCACAGCCCGTTCACCACGACGGTCGATCCGAAGCCGTAGTCCAGCACGTACCAATTGCCCAGCAGCCGCACCAGCACCAGGGCGGCCACCGCCAGCGCCACGCGCCGCAGCGCCGGCAGGTCGGTCCGCGCCGCGATCCAGGCCAAGGGCGGCAGCATCAGCGCCACGGCCAGCGTCAGCCAGTGGTCATGCAGCACGATGGCCAGGCCCAGGCACAGCGCCGCCACGGCCCCGGCCGCGTGGGCGCCGGCGCGCTGGAGCGGGGCGGTGGGGGAGGTGGTGCCGGGGTTCGCGCCGCGCATCGCCGCCGCCGTCGCCGCGACCGACAGCGCGGCCAGCCCGGCGGCAGCCAAGGCCCACAGCGCATCGGGCTGGAACCGCGCGACTTGCAGATAGGTCACGCCCAAGGTCACCACCGGCACCGCCGCCGCCAGCCCCGCCCACGACACGGGATTGGCCGCCCGCACCGACAGGAACAGCCCCGACACGGCGAAGAACGCCGCCATGAGCGCCGCCGTCCACAGCAGCGGCCGGATCACCGCCGGCGCCCAGGCCCCGGGCAGGAACGCCTGCACCGCGCCCTCGATCGTGATCGCCTCCCCGCCTGGCTGCCATGCCGGCATCGCCCACACCAGCAGCACCGCGATGAACAACCCCGCCGCCAGCCAGGGCAGCCGCCCCAGCCGCGGCTCCAGCGCCGCCTTCGCCACCGCCAGCGGCGCCAGCAGCAGCACGCCGGCGCGCACCGCCATGTCGTCCACCGCGCCGCTCAGCAGCACCCCGGCCAGGCCCAGCGCCAGCATCGGCACCCAGGACAGCCGCCGCCCCACCGCATGATCCAGCGCCGGGCGCGGCAGCAGCAGCAGGTGCAGCGCCGCCGCCGCCGGCACGAACAGCCCCGGCGCCCAGGTCTCCGCCCCCAGCGCCCCGGTGGCGGCCAGCGCGACCCAGCCCGCCCCGGCGACGGTCGCGATCCAGCCCAGCCCGGCCCAGGCGCTGAACCGCACCACGGCGCAGGCGCAGGCGGTCACCAGCAGCAGATAGGCGAACAGCCCCGGCGCGAACGGGGTCTCGGTTTCGACCAGCGCCGGCGTGGCAAAGGCGGCCGCCACCCCCACCAGCCCCGCCAGAAGCCCGAACCGCAGGGAGGCCAGCATGCCGACCAGCGCGGCGGCGGCCATCAGCGCGAAGCCGACCGGCGCCGGCACCAGCCCATACATCGCGCCGGCGGCATAGCCCGCCCCGAACAGCACCGCGACCCCGCCCGCCGCCAGCCCCGCCGGCGCATGATCCGCCACCGCGCCCGGCCCGACTGGCCGCCGCCGCAACCACTCGGCGCCGGCCAGCAGCCCGCCCCCCAGCAGTGCGGCCAGCCCACAGCGCACCCCCGGCCCCAGCATCCCCTGTTCCGCGGCGTAGCGCACCAGGAACACCCCGGCCAGCACCAGCGCCGCCGCCCCCAGCCACACGCCCCAGCGCTGGGTCAGCAGCGCCTCGATATCCAGCTTCGGGCCGGCGGGTGGCAGTGCGCCGGGTGGCGGTTCGGCGGGTGGCGGTTCGAAGGCTTCATCGGCCTGCGCCATCGGCGGGGGTCCCGCCGCCGGCACCGATCCGCGCGCCGCCGGGCGCTCACCGAAGGGCGACGGACGCGCGGCCGCCGCCATCGGCACGTCCGGTGCGGCCGTGATCGTGCGCCCAGCCGCCAGGGCCGCGCGCAACTCCGCCACCTCGCGCCGCGCCCGCCGGGCCTGGAAGAACCCCACGATCCCCAGCACCCAGCCCACGACCACCAGCAGCGCAACGAGGACAAAGCCTTCCATCCCCGCATGGGGGCGCATGGCTCCCCACAGGTCAAGGAATTTGCCTGCCGCGCAGCGGTCAAGGGATTTGCCTGCCGCGGCCGCCCCTGCTAAACGCCCGCGTCCGGCCGGCTGGCCGGAAACACCTGGGCGTCGGCACCCCTGGAGGCCGGCGTCTTTTGCATATGGAGCGAACCGATGGCCAATCACTCGACGATCGAGGCCGTTTCGCGCGAGCGTGCAGGTAAGGGGGCAGCACGCGCGACCCGGCGGCAGGGCCTTGTGCCCGCCGTGATCTATGGCGCCAAGCAGGCGCCGACCCTGATCGCGCTGGACCCGAAGCTGGTCATGCGCGAAATCCACCTGGCTGGCTGGCGCTCGCGCCTGTTCCAGGTCTCGGTGGGCGGCGACACCTGCCGCGCCCTGATCCGCGACGTGCAGTTCCACCCGGTCACCGACAAGCCGGAGCATGTCGACTTCCAGCGCCTGGCCCCGGGCGAGAAGGTCAAGGTGGCCGTGAACGTGGTGTTCCTGAACGAGGCGACCTCGGTCGGCCTGAAGCGCGGCGGCATGCTGAACGTGGTGCGCCATGCCGTGGAATGCTTCGTCGATCCGGACAACGTGCCGGCGCATTTCGATGCCGACCTGGCCGCGCTGGACATCAACGACAACATCCGCTGGTCCAACCTGACCGGCACCGACGGGATCAAGCCGGTGATCGGCGACCGTGATTTCGTCATCGCCACCATCGTGCCGCCGACCAAGATGGCCGAGGCCCCGGCCGAAGCCGGCGCCGCTGCCGCCGGTGGCAGCAAGGCGCCGGGCAAGGCGGCCCCTGCCAAGGCTCCGGCCAAGCCGGCCGCCAAGAAGAAGTAGCCTGCGGAGCCGGCCGTGAAGCTCTGGGTGGGGCTGGGCAATCCGGAGCCCGGCATGCTGCGCCAGCGCCACAACATCGGCTTCATGGCGCTGGACCGGATCGCGCACCGCCACGGGTTCTCCCCGTGGCGGCAGCGTTTCAAGGGCGTGGTGGCCGAGGGCAGCATCGGCGGCACCAAGGTGCTGGCGCTGAAGCCGATGACCTACATGAACGCCTCCGGCGAAAGCGTGCAGGCGGCGGCGGCCTTCTTCAAGCTGGCGCCGGACGCCATCACCGCCTTTCACGACGAGCTCGACCTGGTGCCCGGCAAGGTCCGGGTCAAGAAAGGCGGCGGCGCTGCCGGCCATAACGGCCTGCGCAGCATGGACCGCCACCTGAACACCCAGGATTACTGGCGCGTGCGCCTCGGCATCGGCCATCCCGGCGACAAGGCCCGCGTCACCGGCCATGTGCTGGGCGATTTCGCCAAGGTGGACCAGGACTGGCTGCTCGAATTGCTGGATGCCGTCGCCGATGCCGCCCCCATGCTGGCGGCCGACAAACCCGAAGACTTCATGACGCGCGTGGCGCTGCTCACCCAGGAAAGCAAGTAAGATGGGCTTCAACTGCGGCATCGTCGGCCTGCCCAATGTCGGCAAATCGACCCTGTTCAACGCGCTGACCGCCACGGTCGCCGCCCAGGCCGCCAATTATCCGTTCTGCACCATCGAGCCGAATGTGGGCCGCGTCGCCGTGCCCGACCCGCGGCTGGACATGCTGACCCAGATCGGCAAGTCGCAGAAAACCGTGCCCACCAGCCTGGAATTCGTCGACATCGCCGGCCTGGTCCGCGGTGCGTCGAAGGGTGAGGGGCTCGGCAACCAGTTCCTCGCCAATATCCGCGAGGTCGACGCCATCGTCCACGTCCTGCGCTGCTTCGAGGACGGCGACGTCACCCATGTCGAAGGCTCGGTCGATCCGATCCGCGATGCCGAGACCGTCGAGACCGAGCTGATGCTCGCCGACCTCGACAGCCTGGAGAAGCGCCTGATCGCCGCGCAGAAGAAGGCGCGCGGCAACGACAAGGAGGCCGCAGCAGGGGTCGCGCTGATGGAACCCCTGGTCGCCGCCCTGACCGAGGGCCGCATGGTCCGCACCGCCATCCCGCCGGGCGAGGAGGAAGCCGTCCGCCGCCTCCAGCTTCTGACCGCCAAGCCCGTGCTCTATGTCTGCAACGTCGCGGAATCCGAGGCCGCCACCGGCAACGCCCATTCCGCCCGGGTGATCGAACGCGCCCGCGCCGAGGGCGCCCGCCACGTCATCGTCTCGGCGGCCATCGAGGCCGAAGTCGCCCAGCTCGCCGCCGAGGACCGCAAGGAGTTCCTCGACGGCCTCGGCCTGTCCGACAGCGGACTGGACCGGGTGATCCGCGAGGGCTACGCGCTGCTCGGCCTGATCACCTACTTCACCTGCGGGCCGAAGGAGGCCCGCGCCTGGACCATTCCCCTGGGCACCAAGGCCCCGCAGGCCGCCGGCGTCATCCACGGCGACTTCGAACGCGGCTTCATCGCGGCGGAAACCATCGGCTACGACGACTACATCGCGCTCAAGGGCGAAGTCGGCGCCAAGGCGGCGGGGAAGATGCATGTCGAGGGCAAGGAATACGTCGTGAAGGATGGCGACGTCATGCTGTTCCGGTTCAATGTGTAGGAAGCAAGAATCTTCTTTTTGTGAACAAAAAGAAGCAAAAAAACTTCATTCACTGCGCCCGGCCCTCCATGCTGGCGAACGGATGAAGTTTTCTTTGCTTCTTTTTTGTTCACAAAAAAGAAGACTCTTCCGATGACCGACCCCACCCGCCTCGCCGCCTTCGACCTCCTGGCCACGGTCCTGGACCGCCGCCGCACGCTCGACGAGGCGCTGGCCGGCCTCCCCGCGATCGACCCGCGCGACCGCGCCGCCGCGCATCGCCTGGCCGCCAGCGTGCTGCGCCGCGCCGGCACGCTGGATGCGGTGCTGGAGCCGTTCCTCAAGAAGGCCCCGCCGGATCCGGTGCGCAACATCCTGCGCCTGGGGGCCGCCGCGCTGCTGCTGCTGGACACCCCGCCGCATGCCGCCGTTGCCACCGCCGTCGACCTGGCCCGCGCCCGCGGCCTGGCCCCCTTCACCGGCCTGATCAACGCCGTGCTGCGCAAGCTCACGCCGGCCGCACTGGATGGCCTGGATTGCCCCCGGCTCGACACGCCGCCCTGGCTCTGGAGCAGTTGGGGCCGTGCGGCCCGCCGCATTGCCGAGGCGCACCAGCACGCGGCCCCGCTCGACCTCACCCTGAAGCCCGGCGCCGAGGCGCCCCCCGGCGGCGAGCTCCTGCCCACCGGCTCCTGGCGGTATCCCCCGGGAACCCGCGTCGGCGATCTGCCGGGCTTCGCGGAGGGACATTTCTGGGTGCAGGACGCCGCCGCTGCGCTGCCCGCCTTGCTGCTGGCGCCCCGGCCGGGCGAGCGCATCGCCGATCTCTGTGCCGCGCCCGGCGGGAAAACCGCGCAGCTCGCCGCCGCCGGCGCCGCCGTGACCGCCATCGAGCTGAACCCCGCCCGCCTCGTCCGCCTGCGCGAGAACCTCGCCCGCCTGGCCCTGCCGGCCGAGATCGTCCAGGCCGACGCCACTTCCTGGCAGCCGCCCGGCCGCTTCGATGCGGTGCTTCTGGATGCGCCCTGCACCGCCACCGGCACCATCCGCCGCCACCCGGAGATCGCCCATCTGCGCCGCCCGCGCGATGCCGCCACCCTGGCCGAGCAACAGGACAAGCTGCTCGCCGCCGCCGCCGCCATGCTCAAGCCCGGCGGCCGCCTGGTCTACGCCGTCTGCTCCTTGCAACCCGAGGAAGGCGCGGCCCGCATCA
Source organism: Acetobacteraceae bacterium (assembly GCA_044369385.1). Taxonomy (GTDB): domain Bacteria; phylum Pseudomonadota; class Alphaproteobacteria; order Acetobacterales; family Acetobacteraceae; genus CAMDGX01. Next base: position 6,167 of record JBIPLY010000204.1, read on the forward strand.
CCCAGGCGCTGGCCACCCTGCCGTTGGCCGCGGACCCGTTCATGCCAGCCGAATGCCCGTTGCCCGAGGCGTTGACCGGGGCCGGCGACCTCCAGACCACCCCGGCCCTGTGGCCCGAACGCGGCGGCATGGATGGCTTCTTCATCGCCCGGCTGCGGCGCCTTTAGGGCTTAATACCCCCGCGCCAGATCCACCTGGTTCGGCATCGCCCGCCCATCCCGCCGCGCCTGCAAGTTCTGCAGGAAGATATCGAGACTGTCCGGATTATACGTCGCCGGGCTGTCCGCCGAGACATGCGGCGTGATCACCAGGTTGGGCGTATTCCATGCCCGATGCCCCGCCGGCAGCGGCTCCGGCGTGGTGACGTCGATGACCGCCCCGTCCAGATGGCCGCTTTCCAACAGATCGCACAGCGCCTCCTGGTCCAGCAGCGGCCCGCGCCCGACATTCACGATCTTCGCCCCGCGCGGCAGCATTTCCATCCGCGCCCGGCTCAGCAGGTTGCGCGTGCTGTCCAGCAGCGGGCAGGCCAGCACCAGGAACTCGCTCTGCGGCAGCACCGCCTCGATCTCGCCGAAGGTCACGATGCGGTCGAATTCCGGATGCGGCTCGGCGCGGGTGCGCACGCCGATGGTGCGCATGCCCTGGCTGCGCGCCGCCGCCCCGGCATTGCCGCCCAGGTCGCCCACGCCGACCACGGTGCAGGTCTTGCCGCGCAGGATGGTGGTGAAGTGCCCGGTCCACTCCGCGCGCCGCTGCTGCGTGGCATAGGCCGGCATGCGGTTGTTCAGCATGGCCAGAGCCATCAGCGCGAATTCGCGCATCTTCGGCCCATGCGCGCCGCGGTTGTTCAACAGCGCCACCCCGGGCGGCAGCCAGTCGAACGGCATCAGCTTGTCCATGCCGGCGGCCATCACGAACACGATCTTCAGCTTCGCAGCACCCGCCAGCGACCGGCCCTTCAGCACGCCGGGCGGCCCGATCAGCACCTCCGCGTCGGCGATCCCGCGCGCGAAGCCGGCATCGTCGTCGGCATAGGACAGGTCATGCCCCAGCCCGACATCCGGCCGCCGCGCGGCACATTCGGCCCATTGGGCGGGCGAGATGACGAACAGGTCGTCGGGCGGGGGATTCTGGATATGGATGCGCATG
>JBIPLY010000205.1:0-7306 GCA_044369385.1 Acetobacteraceae bacterium
GGCAGGCCATCGGGGCCGGGGGGGCCGTCGTGCCACCAGCGGTCGTCGAGGTGGTCGAAGCGCAGGGCGGGGAAGTCGGCGGCGAGGTCGGCGGGGGGGCGGCCGAGGTCGCAGAAGGCTTCCAGGCGCTCGCGGTGGCGGCAGGTGACTTCGACCGGGGTGCCGGCGTCGCCGAAGAGGCCGAGCGTGGTTTGCAGGGCGCGGGTGAGCGGGGAGGAGATCACCAGGTCGAGCGGGCCGAGGCCGGCCGCCTGGGCGCGGGCGGCGGCGACCTGCTGGTGGCCGAGATCGGTCAGGCGGGCGTCGATGTGGCCGGGGTCCTGGCCGGTGGCGGCGTGATGGGCGTTGAAGGTGGACTGGCCGTGGCGGATGAGGAAGACGGTGGCGGCCATGGGGTCATTGCTCCTCGGGGGCCACCAGGGCGGCGTGCAGGGCGTGCCAGCCGGCTTCGTCGGGGGCGCAGATCAGGCCGCCGCCGATGTCGGTGGGGTCGTAGGCGCTGCCGTCGAAGCGGGCGCTGTAGCCGCCGGCTTCCTGGTGCAGCAGCCAGCCCGGCGCGTGGTCCCAGGGGTAGAGCCGGCCGTAGAGCAGGAAATCGGCGTGGCCGCCGGCGACCAGGCGATATTCGTGGGCGGCGCAGCGATAGGACATGCTGGCGGCAACGGCTTCGAGGCCGTGATGGACGCGGCTGCGCAGGGGTTGGGCGAGGTAGCGCCAACTGGCGCAGCCGCTCATTTCGGCCAGCTTGAGGGGGGCGGCGACGCGCAGCCTGGTTTCGCTTCCGTCCGGGGCGAGGGTGAAGGCGCCCTGCCCTTTTACCGCGATGGCGCTGTCGTCGCCGAGCGGGTCGTGGATCACCGCCATGGCGACCTCGCCGCGCACGATGGCGGCCGCCATGCAGCCGAACAGCGGCAGGCCGGCGGCGAAGTTGGCGGTGCCGTCGACGGGGTCGATGACGAAGGCCAGCTCTGCGCCTTTCAGGCGTTTCAGGATGGAGGGGTCGGCGGAGGCGGCTTCCTCGCCGACGATTTCGGCACCGGGGAAGGCTTTGGCGATGGCCGCGGCGATGACGCGTTCGGCGGCCTCGTCGGCGTCGGTGACCGGGTCGAGCGGGCCGGACTTGGTGCGGACCTGGCCGGCGGCGAGGCGGCGCCAGCGCGGCATGATCTCGGCGGCGGCGGCCTGGCGCAGGATGGCGGCCAGCGCCAGGGCATCGGTTCGGGTCACGCGGGGGGGCTTTCGGGGCGGGGGTGCAGGCGGTCGAAGCGGGCGCGGTCTTCGGCGCGCAGGCGCACGGTGACCGCAATCGCCGTCTCCGAGTCCGTGCGGGCGAGCACTTCGCCGTGCTGGTAGAGCCAGGCCATCGCCTGTCCCTCGCCGGGGTCGAGGCGGTACTCGGCGAGGTCCATGCCGGCGCCGGCGCGGCGGTCGATCTCGGTGGCCAGGGCATCGAGGCCCTCGCCGGTCACCGCCGAGACGGCGATGCAGCCGGGGCGCAGGGGGACGGCATCGACGCCGCCGACCAGGTCGGCCTTGTTCAGCACCTCGATGCAGCGGCGCGGCCAGGCTTCGTCCAGCGTGCCGTCGCGCACCATGCCGTCGAGCACGGCGAGCACGTCGGCGCGCTGGGCGGCGCTGTCGGGGTGGGCGATGTCGCGGACGTGCAGGATGACGTCGGCTTCGGCGACTTCCTCCAGCGTGGCGCGGAAGGCGGCGACGAGTTCGGTGGGCAGTTCGGAGATGAAGCCGACGGTGTCCGACAGGATGACCTGCCGGCCGCTGGCCAGGCGCAGGCCGCGCATGGTGGGGTCCAGGGTGGCGAAGAGCTGGTCCTTGGCCATGACTTCGGCGCCGGTCATGGCGTTGAACAGGGTGGATTTGCCGGCATTGGTGTAGCCGACCAGGGCGACGATGGGGTACGGCACCTTCTTGCGCGCGCTGCGGTGCAGGCCGCGGGTGCGGCGGACCTGTTCCAGCTCGCGCTTCAGGCGGACGATGCGGTCGCCGATCAGGCGGCGGTCGGCCTCGATCTGGGTTTCGCCGGGGCCGCCGAGGAAGCCGAAGCCGCCGCGCTGGCGTTCGAGATGGGTCCAGGAGCGGACCAGGCGGGAGCGCTGGTAATCGAGATGGGCCAATTCGACCTGCAGCGCGCCTTCGCGGGTGCGGGCGCGTTCGCCGAAGATGTCCAGGATCAGGCCGGTGCGGTCGATGACCTTGCAGCCCCAGGCTTTCTCCAGGTTGCGCTGCTGCACCGGGGAGAGCTGCGCGTCGACCACGGCGACATCGACCGTCTCGGCCTTGATCGCGGTGCCCTGGTTGGCGACCTGGCCTTCGCCCATCAGGGTGGAGGGGCGGCGGCCGCGCAGGGGGACGATGGCGGTGTGGACGATGACCAGGCCGATCGAAGCGGCCAGGCCGACCGCCTCGGCCAGCCTAGCCTCGGACGCGCGGGCGGCCATCTGGGCGCGGCTTTCCCATGGCAGGATGACGGCGGCGCGGGTGATGACCGTGGTGGGTTTTGCGGTCCAGCCGCTTCCCTGGCCGCCGCCCCCATGCGGGGGCGACGCGCTGGGGTCGCGACCGTCCTGGTCGGGATCGGGCAGGTCGAGTTTATTCGGCACGGGCGGTGGCAGGCTCCCGGGCGGCCAGCGTCAGGGTGCTGGCGCTGGTGGCGGGCGCGGCGGCGCCCTCGGTCTTCACGCCGTCGAACAGCGAGATCGGCGCGCCGGGCATGACGGTGGAGATGGCGTGCTTGTAGACGAGCTGGGTGTGCCCGTCGCGGCGCAGCAGCACCGAGAAATTGTCGAACCAGGTGATGATGCCCTGGAGCTTGACGCCGTTGACCAGGAAGACGGTCACGGAGGTCTTGTTCTTGCGCACGTGATTCAGGAACACATCCTGCACGTTCTGCGTCTTTTCGTTGGCCACGGGGGTGAGTCCTTCATTGGCGCGCCGCGGGTGTCCCGTCGGCGGGCGGGGGTTGTTGTTGTTCCCCCCTTCCCCCACAGCTTCGCGTGGCGCGGCTTTGCGGATGGAAGACGGGGTTTTCACCGCCCCCGCGGCACCCCCTTCGGCTGTTGCCGGAGGTGTTGCGCCAGGGAAGCGGCGTCGTCAAAGGCGAGTCCCGGCGGGCACGCGCTTCCCTGCATCAAGGCCATGCCGCCATCATGCGCGGCATCGCCCAGCAGCACCGCGGTGCAGCCGGCGGCGTGGGCTGTTTCCATATCCAGCGCCGTATCGCCGATATACCACACCTGCGGCCCCGGCTGCACGCCGATCCTGGCCAGCGCATGCCAGACCGGATCGGGGTGCGGCTTGTCGCGGGGGCAATCGCCGGCGCCGACGATGGCGCCGAAGCGGGGGGTCCAGCCGAGATGGTCCACTTCGCTGCGCAGGAAGGGGCCGGCCTTGTTCGAAACGATGGCCAGGGGCCAGGCGCGCGCAACATCCAGCAACGCGGCGGTGCCGGGCAGTGCGGCGAGGTGGGCGAGATGCACGCGCTGCATGGCTGGGGCGAAGGCGGCGACGGCGGCTTCCCAGTTCTCGCCGAACAGGGGCGGGAAGGAGTCGCGCATCGGGCCGCGGATGCGCTCCTTGCCCTGTTGGACGGTCCAGGGGGGGAGGGCGAACTGGGCGAAGACGTCGTTGAGGGCGGCGACGATGCCGGCCCAGGCGTCGACCAGGGTGTTGTCCCAGTCGAAGACCAGGGTGTGGGGGGTCATGGATGGGGGTCCGGCGAAAGGGCAGCAAGCAAGATTTCACATGGAGACGGAGAGACGAAGAGAAGACGCCATCTGCCCCGAATCTCTCCGTCTCTCCGTCTCCATGTGAATCCTGCCTTTCGGCCGCGCCGCGCGACGCGGATCAGTCGCGGTAGCTGGGGTCGATGCTGTCCAGGCGCTTGAGCAGGGCCGGCCATTCCAGCACGCCGCGGCGGCGCATGCCGGTGGGTTTGAACAGGCGGTTGGTTTCCTGCACCGATTCCGGGGAGGGCATGTGCAGCTCGGTGTTGCAGGACAGGGTCATCACCTGAAGCTGGCAGGCGCGTTCGAGGCGGAAGAGGTTGTTGAAGGCCTCGGCGATGCTGGCGCCGGTGACCAGGAGGCCGTGGTTGCGCAGGATCATCACCTCGCGGTCGCCGAGGTGTTCGACCAGGCGGGCGCGCTCTTCGAGGTTGAGCGCCGGGCCTTCGAACTCGTGATAGGCGATGTCGATGAAGCGCATGGCGGATTGGGCGAGCGGGAGCAGGCCGACCTTCATCGCGCTGACCGCCATGCCGGCCAGGCTGTGGGTGTGGATGACGCAGTCGACGTCGTGGCGGGCCATGTGGACGGCGCTGTGGATGACGAAGCCGGCCTTGTTGCAGCCCAGGCCGGTCGCGTCGAACAGGACCTCGCCCTCGTCGTTGACCTTGACGAAGCAGGAGGCGGTCATCTGGTCGTAGAGCAGGCCGTAGGGGTTGAGCAGGAAGGTGCCTTCCTCGCCGGGGACGCGGACGGAGATGTGGTTGGCGATCATCTCGTCCATGCCGTAGTGGTGGACGAGGCGGTAGCAGGCGGCGAGGTCGACGCGGGCCTGCCATTCGGCGGCGGTGACCTGTTCGCGGACCGGACGCGTGTCGGTGCTGGCGTGGCGGGCGGTGGCGGTTTCGCGCTGGATGTCGTTCATTGGATTTCTCCCCGGGGTTTGGCGGCAGTGCAGCGGCAAACCGGGGGGTTGGCAAGGGTGGGGCGATGGATATCGAGCTTCTGAAGGGCTGGATCGGGCGGCAGGAGGTGCTGGAGGACCGGCTGGGGCTGTTCCCGCCGGCCGCGCTGGCGGCGACGCTGGATCGCGGGGACGCGGCGCCGGCGGAGGGGGATGTGCTGCCGGCGCTGTGGCACTGGCTGTATTTCCTGCCGCGGGCGCGCCAGAGCGAGATCGGGGCGGACGGGCATCCGAAGCGGGGCGGGTTCCTGCCGCCGGTGGAACTGCCGCGGCGGATGTGGGCGGGGGGGCGGTTGACGTTCGCGGCGCCGTTGCGGCTGGGGGACGCGGTGCGGCGGGTTTCGACCATTGCCGATGTGTCGGCCAAGAGCGGGCGGTCGGGCACGCTGGTGTTCGTGCTGGTGCGCCATGAGGTGTTCGGGCCGGGCGGGCTGGCGGTGACCGAGGAGCATGACATCGTGTATCGGGATGCGCCGGCTGCCGGGGAGGTGGCACCGGTGCCGAAGCAGGCCGAGGTCGAGTCCGTGTGGCGGCGGGATATCGTGGCGGATGACGTGCTGCTGTTCCGGTATTCGGCGCTGACCTTCAACGGGCATCGCATCCATTACGACCGGCGCTATGTGACCCAGGAGGAGGGGTATCCGGGGCTGATCGTGCATGGGCCGTTGCTGGCAACGCTGTTGGTCGATCTGTTCCGGCGCCATGATCCGCGGGGGGTGGCGGGGTTCAGTTTTCGCGCGTTGGCGCCGGTGTTCGATACCACGGCGTTTTCAGTGCATGGCGTGCCGACCGCCGAGGGCGCGCGGCTGTGGGTGCGGCGCGCGGATGGGGCGCTGTGCATGGAGGCTGCGGTTGTGGCCGGGTGAGGGGGGGGGAGGCGGGCTGAAGCCCGCCCTACTTGGGGGGGTGGGGGTCAGTCGACGATGAAAAGCGCGGTGGCCACCCGGGTGCGGCTGCGGTGGGCCATGGCGCCGTCGGCGACCTGGTAGCTCATGCCGGGCTTGAGGATGGCGACGCTGCCGTCGGCAAGCTCGGTTTCCAGCTCGCCGGTCAGGCAGAGCAGGATGTGGCCCTTTTCGCACCAATGGTCGGCGAGGTAGCCGGCGGAATACTCGACCATGCGCACGCGGATGGCGCCGAACTGGCGGGTGCGCCAGTGGGCCATGCCGGTTTCGCCGGGGTGGTCGGTGCGGGGGATGGTGCTCCAGTCGGTGGTGCCGAAGGGGATGTCGGACATGTGCATGGGGGGCGCTCCTGGGGAGGGGGGAGCCTAGCCCGCCACGGTGGTGCGGACCATGCGGCGGCGTTCGCCGGTGGCGGCGAAGGGGGTGGCGCGGTGGGCGACGGCGCGGTTGTCCCAGACCAGCATGTCGCCGGGCGCCCAGGCGTGGCTGTAGATGAAGTCCGGCTGGGTGGCGTGGGCCATCAGGCGGTCGATGAGGGTGCGGGCGGCCTGGTCGTCCAGGCCCTCGATGCCGCGGGCGTGGGCGCCGAGATAGAGGGCCGGGCCGTGCGGGTTTTCGTCGCGCACCACCGGCTGGCGCACCGGGGGGTGGGCGGCGGCTTCGGCGTCGGTGACCAGGGCGGGGGCGACGCGGCGGCGGGACCAGGCGAAGTCGTGGATGGCGGTGCGGGTGCGCAGGCTGGCCTGTTCGGTGGGATCGAGGGCGGCGAAGGCGGGGCGCATGGCGGCGAATTCGGTGTTGCCGCCGCGCGACGGGATCTGGCGGGCGGACAGGATCGAGGCGCGGGCGGGGGCGGGCTTGAAGCTGCTGTCGTGGTGCCAGGACTGGTTGGCGCGGTTGTTCAGCATCTGGCGGTCGGTGGGGGGCACGATGGCGCCGTCCGGGGCGAGGTTGGACAGGATGATGAGCTTGGAGCCTTCGCCGTCGGCACCGGCGCGGGTGGATTCGAGCGGGCCGAAGATCTCGGAGAAGGCGACCTGGGCGGCGTCGGTCACGGGCTGGTCGGGCAGATGCAGCACCGAATGCTGCGCCAGGGCGGCGCGCAAGGCGGCGGCCTCGGCGGGGGACAGGCCGGCGGCGAGGTCGAGGCCGGTGATGCGGGCGCCGAGGACTTGGGTGAGCGGGGTCTGGGTGAGCATGGGGGTCTCCTTGGGCCAGAGATGCCATGATCCCGTTTGGTGGGACTAGATGGGAAGTTGGGAACTCAGTATCCCGGCTCTGGTGACAATCCGGCGCGCAGATGGGCGATGAAGGCGGTGATCTTGGCCGGCACGTGGGGGGCGGCGGCGTGCACGGCGCAGATCGGTTCGTGATAGCCGAGCGGGGTCAGGCGCCAGCCCTGGAGCAGGGCCAGCAGCCGGCCGGCGGCGAGATCCTCGGCCACCATCCAGGCCGGGAGCAGTGCCAGGCCGAGGCCGTCCAGCGCGGCCAGGCGCAGCGCCTCGCCGCTGTTGGCGCGCAGCGGGCCGCGCACGGGGATGCGGCTGGCGCCGGCCGGGCCTTCGGCGTGCCAGACGACCGGTTCGGCCTCGCGGCGGTAGCCGCGGCAGGCGTGCGCCGCGAGGTCGGCGGGGGTGGCCGGGGCGGGGTGGGCGGCGAGGTAGGAGGGCGCGGCGCAGAGCAGGCGGGCGCCA
>JBIPLY010000207.1:0-7198 GCA_044369385.1 Acetobacteraceae bacterium
CGTGGGGCCGCGCACGGTGGCGGCGCGCTGGGATTTCTCGGCGGCGCGCGCGGCGGTGTGGCTGGGCTGCCATTACCACGGCACGCGGGTGTACCTGGTGCTGCCGGTGACGGCTTCGCGCTGCGCGGTGACCTGGGGGCGCGGCGAGGGCGGGATGGCGATCGCCGGGGCGGTTCACGCGATCGCCTGCGAATAGCCGGGTTTATTTTGGGCGGGCGGCGCGCCAGGGGACGGCGGGGGCCAGCTCCGGGATGCGGACCGGGGCGTCGAGCGGGCCGGACAGGCGCAGGCCCAGCTCCGGCGGGTCCGGGACGGCGGGGTGCAGGGCCAGGCGCAGCGCCAGCAGGGCGCGGGTGAGGTCGATGCCGCCGGTGGCCTCGGCGCGGCCGCCGGGGCTAGCGAGGGTGGCGCGGGTGAGCACCAGCGCGCCGCGAGAGAGGGTGGCAGCCAGGTCGAGCCTGTCGAAGCCGGTGGCCCCGCCGGCCAGGGCGGCGCGCAGGTCGGGCTCGGCCAGGGTGGTGCCCATGCGGATCAGGTCGAAGCCGGCGAGCACGCCGTCGCGCGCGGTCAGGCTGGCTTCGCCGTCGAGGCTGGCGAGCAGGCCGGCGGGGGAGAAGCCGGCGGCGGTCAGGCGCAGCGCGGCATCCAGCGTGCCGCCGGTGAGGTCGAGCGGCAGGTCGAACAGCGGGGCGGCGAGGCGGGCGCCGCGCAGGGCAAGTTCGGCGGAGAGGGCGGGCGGTTGGGCCGGGGAGGTGGCGAGGGCGAGGCTGCCGGTGAGCGCGCCGCCGGCCAGCCGGGCGCGCAGATCGGTCAGGCGCAGGGTGCCGTCGGCCAGGGTGATGGTGGTGGTGGCGTCGGTCAGGGCCGGGTCCTGGGCGAGCAGGAGGCGGGCGGCGCTGGCCTCGATCTGCGCCGTCCAGCCGCGCAGGGCGGCGAGCGGCAGCGGGTCCGGGTCGCGCAGCACGGGCAGCGGCAGGGGGAGGGTTTCGGCGGCGATGCGCCCGGACAGGCGCGGGACGGGGCCGAGATCGAGGCGCAGGGCGCCCGCGGCGCGCAGGCCGCCGGCGGTCAGGGTGAAGGGCTGGGCGGCGAGGTGCTCCGGGGTGGCGGCGAGCTGGGCGACCAGGCCGAGGGAGCCCTCGCCAAGCCAAGCGGTGGCACCGAGCCAGGCGGTGGCGCCGGGCAGGCCGAGGCGCTCGGCCAGGCGGGGGGCGCCGGGGTGGCGCAGGGCGAGCGGGCCGGACCAGGTGGCGCGCGGCAGGTCGAGGGTGGGGGAGGCCTCGGCGCGCAGGTCGCCGATGGCGGCGGTGAGCTTCAGGCCGAGGGCGGAGAGCGGGCCGGCGGCCTGGAGCTGAAGCTGGGCGGGGCCGGTCAGCAGGGGGGCGAGGCGGGCGAGCCAGGGGGCGGCCCAGGCGGCGGGGAGCGCGGCGCGCAGGGCGGGTTCGAGGGTTTCGGCGCGGTCGGCGCGCAGGTCGAGGCGGGCGGCGTCCAGTCGCGCGGGCTCGGGGCGGGCGCCGTCGAGCCAGGTGCCGGCGGCGGCGAGAGTGGCGCCGCTTGTCTGGGCCTCCAGGCTGCGCAGGGTGAGGCGGCCGGGCTCGGCGGCGAGGTCGACGGCCAGCGGGGCGAAGGTGGCGCCGCGCCAGGTGGCCTGTTCGGCGTTCAGGCGCAGGTCGAGCGAGAGGCCCGTGGGGGCGGGGGCGGCGAGCCAGGGGTCGAGGTCCAGGCGGGTGGTGGTGACGATGGCGCGCAGGGTGGCGCGGCCGGGGGAAGGCGCGGGGCGCCAGGCGAGCAGGGCGACGGTTTCGGCGCCGTCGATCTCGCCGGCGAGGTCGGAGAGCACGGCCTCGCCGTCTTCCAGGGTGACGGCGGCGGTGAGGCGGGCGCGGCCCAGGACGCCGGGGGGCGGGGCGGCGGCGGGGGCGAGGCCGGCGGCGGCGGCCCAGGCCAGGGTGGGGCGCAGGGTGGGGGCGTCGAGCGTGGCCTGTCCGGTGAAGCCGCGGTCCGGGGCGAGGCGGCCGGAGAGGCGCAGGGCGGCGTCGCCGGGCAGGGTGGCACGGGCGTCGCGCAGGTCGATGGCGCCGTCGGCGAGGTCGAGGGCGGCGCGCAGGCCACGCAAGGTGCCGCCGGCCCAGGGGGCGGATTCGACCGACAGATCGAGGCCGACCGGCAGGGGATGGCGGATGGCGGCGCCGCGCAGGACGGCGGGCGCCCAGGCGTCGAGGTCGAGCCGGCCGGCGGCGAGCGCGAGATCGAGGCGCAGTTGCGGCAGCAGGCGCAGCGCGATGGCGCCGGTGACGGGCGAGCCGGCGAGGTCGCCGACCAGCTCGTCGGCCGCGACCAGGCCGCCGCCGGCCGAGAGGCGGCCTTCGAGGCGGAAGGGGGTCGGCGGGGCGGGCACCAGGGCGGCGAGGTCCGGGCCGCGCAGGGTGATGCGGCCGAGTGCCGTGCCGTCCGACTGCATCTGCGCCGCGACGACGGCGCCGAGGCCCTGGACCGGGCCCTGGCCGTCCAGGGTGATGTCGATGCCGACCGCGCCGTCGCCGCCGGGGCGGGAGATGCGGGCGGTGAAGACCCAGTCACGGCCGCCGCCGCGGGCGCGCCCGGCGGTGAGGAAGGAGCCGGAGAGGTCGGAGGTGGCGAGCGTGGCATTGAGGTTGGTGACCTCGACCTCGCCGACGCGCAGGCGGCCGCGCTCGATGCGCGCGGAGAGGGCCGACAGCCAGGTGGGGGTGCGCAGGGCGAGCGCCGTGGGGTCGAGCGGCCAGGGCAGGCGGATGTCCGCGCCGCGCAGCACCAGCTCGCGCGCGTCGACGCGGCCGGCGAGGAGGGGGGGAAGGGCGATGCGCAGGACGAGCTGTTCGGCGGTGACCGGGGCGGGGCCGTCGACGGCGATGCGCTCGGCCAGCAGCAGGGGCTGGGGGAGCAGGCGCAGGGTGATGCCGCCGTCGATGCGGACGGGCTGGCCGAGGGCGGCGCCGGCCAGGGCGGCGACGTCTTCGCGGTAGCGGGTCCAGTCGAGCCAGGGCGGGACGAGATACGCGCTGGCGCCGAGCAGGAGCAGCAGCGCCGCGAGTGCTGTGGCAATGCGGCGCAGGGCGGTCATGCCGGGCCGAAACCACCCCCGCCGGGGGTTTCGATGACGAAGATGTCGCCGGGGACGAGTTCGGCCTTGTCGGTGCCGGTGAGCTTGGTGGAAGTCCCGTCGGGGTGTTCGACCCATTGGCGGCCGACGGCGCCGGGGGCACCTCCGGCAAGGCCGAAGGGGGCGACGTTGCGGCGGGAGGAGACGATCACCGCGGTCATCGGCTCCAGGAAGCGGATGCGGCGGATGGCGCCGTCGCCGCCGTGCCACTGGCCGGCGCCGCCGGAGCCGCGGCGGATGCCGAAGCGTTCGAGGCGGACGGGGTAGCGCAGTTCCAGCACCTCGGGGTCGGTCATGCGGGTGTTGGTCATGTGGGTCTGCACCGCGCTGGTGCCATGGAAGCCGGGGCCGGCGCCGAGGCCGCCGCAGATGGTTTCGTAATACTGGCGGGTGGCGTCGCCGAAGAGGAAGTTGTTCATGGTGGCCTGGGCGCAGGCAAGTGCGCCCAGCGCGCCGAACAGGGCGTTGCAGGTGGCCTGGCTGACCTCGGTGTTGCCGGCGACGACGGCAGCCCCCGGGTTGGGGGAGAGGAAGGTGCCCTGGGGGAGGCGGATCTCGATCGGCTTGAGGCAGCCGTCGTTGAGCGGGATGTCGGACCCGACCAGGCAGCGGAAGACGTAGAGCACGGCGGCACGGGTGACGGCCGGCGGCGCGTTGAAGTTGTCGCCGCGCTGGGGGCCGGTGCCGGTGAAGTCGACGATGGCGGAGCGGGCCGTCTGGTCCACCGTGATGCGGACCTTGAGCGGGGAGCCGTCGTCCATGGTGTAGTCGAATTCGCCGTTGCCGATTTTCGCCAGGACCTGGCGGACGGATTCCTCGGCGTTGTCCATGACGTGCTTCATGTAGGCCTGGACCGTCGGCCAGCCGAACTGGGCGACGACGCGGCCGAGCTCCTGGACGCCCTTCTCGTTGGCGGCGACCTGGGCCTTGATGTCGGCGACGTTCACGTCCGGCGAGCGGGCGGGGTATTTGGCGCCGGCGAGCAGGGCGCGGAATTCGGGTTCGCGGAAGTGGCCCTGGTCGACGAGGAGGAAATCGTCGATCACCACGCCTTCTTCCTCCAGCGTGCGGGAGGCGGGCGGGGTGGAGCCGGGGGTGATGCCGCCGATGTCGGCGTGGTGGCCGCGGCTGCCGACGAAGAACAGGATTTCTTTTCCCCCGGTGTCGAAGACGGGGGTGATGACCGTGACGTCGGGGAGGTGGGTGCCGCCGTTGTAGGGGTTGTTCAGGGCGACGACGTCGCCGGGGCGCAGGGTGGGGCCGCGGCGGGCCAGCACGGTGCGCACGCTTTCGCCCATCGCGCCGAGATGGACCGGGACGTGCGGGGCGTTGGCGACCAAGCCGCCGGTGGCGTCGAAGATGGCGCAGGAGAAGTCGAGGCGTTCCTTGATGTTGACCGACATCGAGGTGTTCTGCAGCACCGCGCCGGTCTGTTCGGCGACGTTCATGAACAGGTTGTTGAACAGCTCCAGCAGCACCGGGTCGGCGCGCTCGGTGCCCGACGCCGCGATGAATTGTCGCGCCGTGGTGCGGTGCAGGGTCATGTGGTCGAGGGAGGAAACCTCGGCGGTCCAGCCGGGTTCGACGACGGTGGTGGCGATGGCCTCGCGGATCAGGGCGGGGCCGGGGATGCGGTCGCCGGCGCGCAGGGCCGCGCGGTCATAGACCGGGGTGGGGTGGGACTGGCCGCCGCTCCACATGTCCACCGTGTCGATGGGCGCGGGCAGGCCGGCGGTGGCCGGGATGGTGGCTTCGGCGACGACCTCGCCGGGGGAGGTGGCTTCGACGGCGACGGCCTCGACGATCAGGGGGCGGCCGGGGGTGGCGAAGCCGAAGCGGGCGCGGTGGGCGGCGGTGAAGGCGGCCTCGACGGTGGCGACATCGGCGAAATCGATGATCAGGGCGGCTTCGGTGCCGGCGTAGCGCAGGTGGAGCTTCTCCGCCACCGTGGCGCGGGCGGGATCGGCGCCCTGGAGGGCGAGTTCGGCGGCGGCCTCGCGGCCCAGGCGGGCGAGCAGGGCGCGCAGTTCCGGCATGACGGCGGCGGACAGCGTGGCCTCGACCGCCTGTTCGCGCATCACGGTCTGGTCGGCCAGGCCCATGCCGTAGGCCGAAAGGACGCCGGCATAGGGGTGGATGAAGACGGTTTCCATGCCGAGCTCGTCGGCGACCAGGCAGGCGTGCTGGCCGCCGGCGCCGCCGAAGCATTGCAGGGCGAAGCGGGTGGCGTCGTGGCCCTTCTGGACGCTGACCTGCTTGATGGCGTTGGCCATGTTGGCCACCGCAATGCGCAGGTAGCCCTCCGCCACGTCGCGCGGATCACGTCGGGTGCCGGTTTCGGCTTCGATGCGGGCGGCCAGGGCGGCGAATTTTGCGTGGACGATTTCGGCGTCCAGGGGCTGGTCGCCGTTGGGGCCGAAGATGGCGGGGAAATGGGCGGGCTGGATTTTGCCGACGCAGACATTGGCGTCGGTGACGGCCAGCGGGCCGCCGCGGCGGTAGCAGGCGGGGCCCGGATTGGCGCCGGCGCTGTCGGGGCCGACGCGGAAGCGGCCGGCGTCGAAATGCAGGATCGAGCCGCCGCCGGCCGCCACCGTGTTGATCGCCATCATCGGGGCGCGCATGCGCACCCCGGCGACGGCGGTTTCGAAGGCGCGCTCGAAGGCGCCGTCATAGAGCGCGACGTCCGTCGAGGTGCCGCCCATGTCGAAGCCGATGATGCGGTCGATCCCCGCCATGCCCGCGGTGCGCGCCGCGCCGACGATGCCGCCGGCGGGGCCGGAGAGGATGGCGTCCTTGCCCTGGAAGCGGTGCGCCTCGGCAAGTCCCCCGTTGGACTGCATGAAGTAGAGGCGCACGCCCTGCAGCTCGGCGGCGACCTGTTCGACGTAGCGGCGCAGGATCGGGGAGAGATAGGCGTCGACCACCGTGGTGTCGCCGCGGGGGACCAGGCGCAGCAGCGGGCTGGTTTCGTGGCTGGTGGAGACCTGGGTGAAGCCGGCCTGGCGGGCGAGTTCGGCCAGGCGCGCTTCGTGTTCGGGGTATTTCCACGCGTGCATCAGCACGATGGCGACGGCCGCGATGCCCGACGCCCGGACGGCTTGCAGGGCGGCCAGGGCGGCCTGGTCGTCCGGCGGCTCGATCTCGGTGCCGTGGACGTCGACGCGGCCGGCGACCTCGACCACGGTTTCATAGAGCAGGGTAGGCAGCTTCACGTCGAGGTCGAACAGGCGCGGGCGGGCCTGGTTGCCGATGCGCAGGATGTCGGAGAAGCCGTGGTTGACGACCAGGGCGGTGCGCTCGCCCTTGCGTTCCAGGAGCGCGTTGGTGGCCACCGTGGTGCCCATCTTGACGCATTCGACCAGGCCGGCGGGGATCGGGCCGTCGAGCGGCACGCCGAGGACGGTCTTGATCCCCGCGATGGCGGCGTCGCGGTAGCGCTCCGGGTTCTCGCTGAGCAGCTTGTGGGTGGAGAGCCGGCCGGCGGGATCGCGGGCGACGATATCCGTGAAAGTGCCGCCGCGGTCGATCCAGAACTGCCACATGGGTCAGGCCACTCCATTGTCGTAAGGCACGGTTGTGTCGAAAGGCACGGACGGGCCGCAGCGTGTCCGGGCCGCCGGCGGGAGCCATCCGGACAGGAGGGTGCGGCGCGCGTTATCAAGCTGTTGTCGGCGGGGTTATACAGAGAGGCTCGGCAGGGGCCAAGATGGCGTGCGGGCCCAGGGGACGAAGGGGGACGAGGGTGGCAATGAACGGTGCGGCGGAATGGCGGGTGGCGCCCTTGGACGGCCCAGGGGATGCGGCGCCGGGCTTCGGCTCCGTGCTGGAGGGGCTGCGCGGGGCGGCGGGCGGGCTGGTCGGCAGCGCGGGGCGGATGGGGCATGGCGCGCTGATGGCGCGGGTGCTGGCGGTGGCGCACATGCTGCGGGCGACGACGCCGGAGGGGGCGCGGGTGGCCGTCGCGATGCCGCACGGGATCGAGGGGGTGGCGGCGATCCTGGGCTGCCTGGTGGCCGGGCGGCTTTGCGTGCCGCTGACGCTGTCCGACCCCGC
>JBIPLY010000208.1:0-7165 GCA_044369385.1 Acetobacteraceae bacterium
CAGGTCGACATCCAGATACGGGAGGATCAGCTTGTCCTTGATGAAGCCCCAGATGATCCGGGTCATCTCGTCCCCGTCCAGTTCGACAACCGGGGTCTTCACCTTGATCTTGGCCATGCGATCCTCATGATGTGCGGCGGCAGGATGTGCGGCGGCGACCGTCCGCAGCGGTGCGCGCCGGAGTGCCAGCGTTCAATGCCACCTGCGCCGCGCGGCTGCAAGTCTGCGGCGCAGTTGCAACGCGTACCCGGCCGCGACTGGCGGCGCGCGTGATCGCCGAGCTGCTCGCCCTGCCGCTGCTCGTGGTGCTGGCCGGATTCGCCTGGCTCGCCGCGCGCCATGTCGCCCAGCACCGCGCGCTGCGCCAGTTGGCGCGGCAGTACGAAGCCGAACTGGCCGCGCGCAAGCGGGCCGCCGCCCGCGCCGCCTGGCTCGATGCCGCCCTGGAGGCGACGCGCGAAGGCGTGCTGGTGGCCGATGCGGCGCTGCGCGTGGTGCATTGGAACGGCCGCTTCGCCGCGCTGACCGGCCTGCCCGCGGAACTGCCGCGCGAGGGGGCGACGCTGGCCTCGCTGCTGCGGCTGTCGGCGGAGGCGGGCGAATTCGGCCTGGTCGATGTCGACCAGGAGGTGGCGCGCAACCTGGCGCTGATCGAACAGGGGCCATCGGTGTTTCCCCGGCTGCGCCACCGGCCGGATGGCAGCATTGTCGAATTCGTGCTGGAGCCGGTCCCGGCCGGCGGCATCCTGCTGCGCTGCACCGATGTCACCGCGCGCCATCGCGCACCGCCGGCACCGGCCCCCACGGCGCCAGCCCGCCCACCCGCGCCGCCGCCCCCGCCCTCGGCCGAGCCCGCCATGCCGCCGCGCACCCGGCGCGCCCATGTGCTGCTGGTGGAGGACATGCGGGTGAACCAGATCGTCACCGCCACCCAGCTGCGCCGCGACGGCCACCGCGTCGACATCGCCGAGTCCGGCGCCGAGGCCGTGGCCCTGGCCGGTCGGCAACCCTATGACCTGGTGCTGATGGACCTGATGATGCCCGGGATGAGCGGCTATGATGCCGCCGCCCGCATCCGCGCCCTGCCGCCCCCGGCTGGGCGGCTGCCGATCTACGCGCTGACCGCCAATACCGGCGACGAGGAGCGGGCGCGCTGCCTGGCGGCCGGGATGCAGGGGATGCTGTCCAAGCCGGTGCCGGCGGTGCTGCTGCGCGAGGTGCTGGGCGGGGCACCGACCGCCATGGCCGCGACCCCGCCCCCGGCTGCTGCCCCCGCCCCGACGATGCCAGGGGGGGGCGCGCTCGACATGGCGCGCCTGGCCGAGCTGCGCCGCGACCTGCCGCCGGCGACGCTGGCGACGCTGTGCCGGCAGTGCCTGGACGACATGGCCGAGCGGCTGGCCGCGCTGTCCGATGCGCTGTCCGCCGGCCAGGCCGAGGCGATCGAGCGCGAGGCCCACGCGCTGGCCGGCATGGCGGGAAGCTATGGGCTGGGGGCGATCGAGCGCCAGTCTCGGGCGATCCTGGCCGCGGCGCGGGCGGCGGATGCCGATGCTGCGCGCAACGCCGCGGCCGGGATCGCGGCCAACTACGCCAGCAGCCGTGCCGCCCTGCTCGCCTGGGCGGTGCCGGCGCGCGGCTGAAACGGTGGCGAAATCACCCTTCGCGCCAGTCGCCGGATTTGGCACAATGGCGCCAATGCGTGTCTATCTCGCCGGCCCCGACGTGTTCCTGCCTGATCCGTTGGCCCGCGCCGCGGCGATGAAGCGGCTGTGCGCGCGCCATGGGCTGGTTGGCGTCTTTCCGCTCGATGACCTGGCCGGCGGCGACGCCCCGGACTGGGCGGCGCTGTCCGAGGCGAACCGCATCGCCCGGCGCAACGAGGCCCATATCGCCGGCTGTGCCGCGCTGATCGCCAACCTCACGCCGTTTCGCGGGCCCAGCGCCGATGCCGGCACGGTGTTCGAGCTGGGCTTCATGCGCGCCCTGGGCCGCCCGGTCTTCGGCTGGTCGAACTGCGCCACTCCGTTTGCCGCGCGCAGCCGCAGCTTCGCCGGGGTGCCGGCGACGGGTGAGCGGGACGGCGAGGGCATGCTGCTCGAAAGCTTCGAGGGCATGGCCGACAACCTGATGATCGACGGCGCGATCACCGCCTCGGGTGGCCAGCTGGTGGTGCGCGACCTGCCGCGCGCGGCGGCCTGGAGCGATCTGGGGGCGTTCGAGGCGTGCCTGGCGCAGGTGGCGCGGCGGCTGGTTGCGGCGCAGGTGGCGCGGCGGCTGGTTGCGCCGTAGCCCGCTATGGGCGGGGCCCGCGCGGCCGCGGCGGCGTCGGGGAGAACTGCGGATTGCGCCGCTGCCCCGGATTGCCCCCATGGCCGCCATTGCTGCTGTTGCCGTTGTTGCCGCCCCCGCGGGGAATGGTGGGGCCGCCCGAGCGCGGGCGGTTGGCGGCGCCACCGAACGCATCGCGCAGGAAGCTCTGCGCCGCCGCCCCGCCCGGCACTGCGGCCACCGCCACGAAGCCGGCTGCCAGCGCCAGGAAACCCCGTCGAGCCTTCATGCGAGCACGCCCCCCAACCGAATCTGGTATGCCGCGAATCTAGGCTTGCACCGCGCGTTCGCGAAATGAACGGTGCGTGAGGTCCGGGCGCCGGTGCTGCGTCAATTCGGCGGATTGAGCCCCAGGCTCCGCGCCGTCGCCACGATGCTGGCCCAGGTATCCACCTGCAACGGCACCCCATTGGCCAGCCGGTCGGCGCGCGCGCGGGCTTCCGGCTCGCCGGGCACCAGCACTTCGTCCACCCCCTCGGCCAGGCGCGAGGCCTTGACGTAGTTGGCGTATTCCCGCGCCTCGGCGACGAAGTTGGAGGAGCCGAAGCGGTTCGGGTCCAGGTAGATCGAGAACATGCCGTTGGCGATGCGCCGGCGGGTCCGGTCGGGATCGACGGGGCCGGAGGTGCCGCCGCCGGTCAGCACGCCGGCCAGGATCTCGCACATGAAGGCAATCCCGCTGCCCTTGTGGTCGCCGAACGCTCGGATCGCGCCGGGCCCATTGCCCGCGCTGCGCGGCCCGCCTGGCGTGAGCGGCCCATACAGCACCGCCGGATCGGCCGACATCCGCCCGTCCGGCCCGATCAGCGCATCGCCCGGCAGGGGTTTTCCGCCGTTGGACGCCACCAGCACCTTGCCCTCCGCCACCACGGAGGTAGCGAAATCGAGCAGCAGCGGCGGCGCGCCGTTTTCCATCGGGATGGCGATGCAGACCGGGTTGGTCGAGAAGCGCCGGTCGACGCCGCCGAACGGGGCGACCAGCTGGCCCTGGTACACGTTGACGAAATGCAGCGACACCAGCCCCGCTTCGGCCGCCCGCTCCCCCCAGTCGCCGATGCGCCCGATATGGCCGGAGCCGCGCAGCGCGATGATGCACATGCCGGCCTGCCGGGCCTTGGCGATGCCGAAATCGACCGCCTGCGGCCCCACCGTCTGGCCGAAGCCCATCCGCCCGTCGATCACCGCGTGGGTCGGCCCCTCGGTGACGATCTCGATGGTCTGGTTGGCCACCACGTCGCCGTCCTGCAAATTCTGCACATAGCGCGGCACCCGGATCACGCCATGGCTGTCATGGCCGGTCAGGTTGGCGCCGATCAGGTGGTGGGCGATGCGGGCCGCCTCCTCGGGCGAGGTGCCGGCGGCAGCGAAGATGTCGGACACGAAGCGCTGCAGCGTGTCGACGGCGATTACGTGGGTGGGCAGGTCGGCCATGGCGGGTCCTCCGGGTCGGTCAAGTGCGCGCGGCGATGGCGTGCGCGTCGGCGCGGTAGAAATTGTTGTCGGTGGGCACCAGGGTCAGTTCGCTGACACAGGAGCGCGCCGGCATGGTGGCGCAGAACAGCACCGCGGCGGCCACGTCCTCGGGCTGCACCATCAGCGCGCGCGCTTCCGCCGAGGGCGGCATCGGGCGCTTGTCCATGATCGGGGTCTCGACCTCGCCGGGATTGATGCAGACGGCGCGGATGCCGTGGATGCCCTCCTCGGCGTTCAGGCTCAGGCTCATCGCGCGCGCGCCGTGCTTGGTGGCGTTATAGGCGACGCCGGAGACCAGGAAGATGCCGGTGGCGGCCAGCGAGGCGACGTTGAACACCAGCCCGTCCCGCTTGGCCCGCATCCCTGGCAGCACCTTCAGCGTGCACAGGAACGGGCCGGTCAGGTTGGCGCCCACCATCTGCTGCACCGCATCCGGGGTGAGCTGCTTCCACCCCCGGCGCGGCGTGTTCCAGCCGGCGTTGTTGACCAGGATGTCGACCTCGCCGAATTCGGCCACCACGCGGTCCCACGCCGCATCCACCTGCGCCGGCTCAGCCACGTCGCAGGGCGCGATCACGCACACCCCGCCCTCGGCGCGCAGCAGGGCCGCGGTTTCCTCAAGCGTCCCGGTGCTCCGGCCTGACAGGCCGACGCGCGCCCCGGCCCTGGCCAATGCGATGGCCACCGCGCGGCCGATCCCGGTGCCCGCCCCGGTCACCCAGGCGGTCTTGCCATCCAATGCCGGCATCTGTCGTTCCCCTTGCCCCGCCGCACAGCAAAGCGGCCGAACGGACGGTGACGCCCGATCGGCCGCGATGCAAGAGGGCAGGGCCCCCGAAAGCGAAGCTCAGACCACCTTGTTCGACGCGTCCTCGATCAGGTGCATGTTGTTCATGTCGATGGCCAGCGGCAGCACCTCGCCCGGGCCGGTCTTCACGTTCGGGTCGATGCGCGAGCACACCGCCACGCCGTCGACGAAATGATGCACCAGGGTTTCCATGCCCATCGGCTCGATCACGTCGACATTGGCGTTCATCCGCTGCACGCCGGGCTTCTCGACGTCGTGGATCTCGGTCATGTGCTCCGGGCGGATGCCCAGGGTCATCTTCTTGCCCTTGAATGGGCCATAGCGGTCGACGCGCGCGGCCGGGATCGCCATCTTGTGCCCGTCGGCCAGCTGCACCTTCAACCCGCCATCGTCGATGATCTGGACGGGGAGAAAATTCATCGCCGGCGAGCCGATGAAGCCGGCCACGAAGCGGGTGGCGGGGTGGTGGTACAGCTCCTGCGGTGCGCCGACCTGCTCGATCACGCCGTGGTTCATCACCACCACGCGGTCGGCCAGCGTCATCGCCTCGATCTGGTCGTGGGTCACATAGACCGTGGTGGTCGGCACCAGCTGGTGGACCTTCTTGATCTCGGTGCGCATCTGCACGCGCAGCTTGGCGTCCAGGTTCGACAGCGGCTCGTCGAACAGGAACACCTTCGGGTTGCGCACGATGGCGCGGCCCATGGCGACGCGCTGACGCTGGCCGCCGGACAGTGCCTTGGGCTTGCGGTCCAGCAGCATGGCGATGTCGAGCATCTTGGCCGCGTCGTCCACCCGGCGCTTGATCTCTTCCTTCGGGAACTTCCGCAGCTTCAGGCCGAAGGCCATGTTCTCGAACACGGACATGTGCGGGTACAGCGCGTAGTTCTGGAACACCATGGCGATGTCGCGGTCGCGCGGCGGCACGTCGTTGACCACATCGCCGCCGATCCAGATCTCGCCGGCGGTGATCTCCTCCAGCCCCGCGATCATGCGCAGCGTGGTGGACTTGCCGCAGCCGGACGGGCCGACCAGCACCACGAATTCGTGGTCGTTGATCTCCAGGTCGATCCCCTTCACCGCCTGGACGTCGCCTTCATAGGCCTTGACGACCTTGCGGATTGAAACATTAGCCATGAAGTCATTTCCCCTTGTCGAGCCGCATGCCGCCCTGAGGCTATTGGCAGCGGCTGTCAGTTACCCGTTGGTCGCGGCAGGCGTCAGCCCTTGGTGGCGCCTGCGGTCAGGCCGGCGATGTAGTAGTCCATCAGGAAGGTGTAGATGATGATGGGCGGTGCGGCCGCCATCGCGCAAGCCGCCATGATCATGCCCCAGGCGAAGACGTCGCCCTTGATCAGCTCGCGCACGATCCCCACGGTCAGCGTCGCCTGGTCGGCGCTGTAGAGATAGGCCAGCGGATAGAGGAACGCGCCCCAGGACACCGTGAAGGCGAAGATCGTCGCCGCGATGATGCCGGGCATCGCCACGGGGATGAAGATCTGCACCAGGATCTGCGGATAGCTCGCCCCGTCGATCAGCGCGGCCTCGTCCAGCTCCTTCGGGATCGAGCTGAAATAGCCGATCATGATCCAGGTGCAGAACGGCACCGCCAGCGTCGGGAACAGCACCACCAGCGCCCAGGTGGAGTTGATCAGCCCCATCCATCCCATGATCTGGAACAGCGGGATGAACAGCAGCGACGGCGGCACCAGATAGGTCAGGAACACGCCGGTCGACAGCACCTGGCTGCCCTTGAAGCCCATGCGCGACAGGCTGAAGGCGGCCAGCACGGCGATGACCATGCTGATCGTCACCGTCAGCGCGGTCACCCAGGCGGAGTTGATGAAGTAGCGCTGGAACTGCTCGTTGGTCATCAGCTCCCAGTAGTTCTCGAAGGTCGGGTCCTGCACGATCCACGGGTTGCCCGCCTGCGCCGAGATCTCGGCGGAGGTCTTCAGGCTGGTGACGATCATGTAGAACGGCGGGATCAGGAAGATCACCACGAAGATGCTGAGCGCGGCATAGCTGCCCCAGATCGCCCAGCGCTGCTGCTGCTCCAGGCTGCCGACCTTGCCCTTGGGCTTCGGCGGGCTTGCGGGGCCGGCGGTGGTGGCACTCATCACGCCATCTCCTTGTTGCGCTTCATCACGTCGCGCAGCACGAAGAAGGCGAGCGTGGCCAGGATCGGGAACATGAACAGGCTGACCGAGGCGCCGCGCGGGATGTTGCCCGATTGGATGCCCACGGTGAAGGCGTAGGTGGCGAACAGGTGGGTGCCGTCCTGCGGCCCGCCATTGGTCAGGATGCGCACGATGTCGAAATCGGCGAAGGTGACGATCAGCGAATACAGCACCGTGATCAGGATGATGTTGCGCATCATCGGGATGGTGATGAAGAACAGCTTCTGCACCGCATTGGCCCCGTCGATCGCGGCGGCTTCATAGAGCTGGTCCGGCACCGATTTCAGCGCCGCCAGATACATGATCATGAAGAACGGCGCGCCGAACCACACGTTCACCGCGATCACCGACAGGCGCGCATTCCACACCGCGC
>JBIPLY010000209.1:0-7159 GCA_044369385.1 Acetobacteraceae bacterium
GCATCTGACGCTGGTGGGGGCCGTCGATGCCGATCTGGGGCTGGCGGGGGGGGATTTGCGGGCGGCCGAGCGGACCGTGCAGTTGCTGCACCAGGTGGGGGGGCGGGCGGGGCGGGCGGCGGCGCGGGGGCGGGTTTTGCTGCAGAGCTTCGCGCCGGAGCACAAGGTGATGCGGGCGTTGATCTCGGGCGACCTGGAGGCGTTCCGCGACAGCGAGGCGGCGGAGCGGCGGCCGGGGCATTGGCCGCCCTATGGCCGTCTGGCGGCGCTGATCGTGAGTGCGGACAGCGCGGAGGCGGCGGATGTCGCGGCGCGCGAGCTGGGGCGGGCGGCGCCGGTGGCCGAGGGGGTGGAGGTGCTCGGGCCGGCGCCGGCGCCGCTGGCGATCCTGCGCGGGCGGCATCGGCGGCGGCTGCTGCTGAAGGCGCGGCGGGAGGTCTCGGTGCAGCCGCTGGTCCGGGCCTGGCTGGCGGGGGTGAAGCTGGGGCGGGGGGTGCGGGTGGAGGTGGATATCGATCCGGTGAGCTTCTTGTAGGAAGCGAAGACTGGGCTCCGCCCAGACCCGCCAGGGGCCAAGCCCCTGGACCTTAAATTTTTAAGGGTCCAGGGGGCTTGGCCCCCTGGCGGGTCTGGGCGGAGCCCAGTCTTTTCTTATGCTCCTGGCATCCTGGCCCGCAGCGTTTCGGGCATTTGGCGCAGCAGGGCTTGTCGCGCGCGGTGCCAGAAGGCGGAGAGCAGCAGCAGGCCGGAGCCGACCATCAGGGCGGTGAGGGCGAAGGTGGCGTCGATGGCGCCGGTGGCCTGGATCAGGGCGCTGATGGCGTACAGCACGTAGGACAGGGCGGAGACCAGCAGGGCGCGGCGGTCGACGACCAGGGCGACGGCGGCGAGCACGAGGTAAAGCGCGAAGGCGACGGCGGCGCGGCGGGGATCGGCGCCGCTGCCGAGCAGGCCGAGCAGGGCGAAGACCGGGTGGACGATCATCGGGGCGGCGGCCAGATGGAGCCAGAAGGCGACGTCGGAGCGGCGGGTGATGCGGGCGCGGTCGGACATGTCCCAGCGCATGGCGAAGGCGAACAGCGCGATCCCGGCGAGGAACATCAGCACCAGCCAGGATTCGCCGAGGCCTGGGACCAGGGCGACCAGGGCGGTGAGCAGGGCGGCGGCGGCGGCACAGGCGCCGGCGGCCACCGTGATCGGCACGCCGAAGCGGCGCCAGTGGAACCAGGCGCCGATCACCGCGCCGAGGGCGCCGCCGGACATGGCGATGGTCTCGCCGCCCAGGGTGACGCGGGTGAGCACCGCGGCGGCGGTGAAGCAGGCGGTGACGAAGGCGATCAGCAGCACGATGCTGGGCAGGGCCATGCGGCGGCGGCGGGTGAAGAATTCGGCCAGGCCCCAGGCGGTGGCGGCGACGAGGGCGGCGGCGGGCAGCGGGCCGGCTTTCGCGGCGAGCCAGGACAGGGCGACCAGCATCAGCAGCGTGGCGATGGAGACGAAGATGTCGTTGAAGCCGGTGAGGAGGCGGAACTGCTCCTCGTCCGCGGCGGGGGCGGCGCGGTGCTGGGCCACGAAGGCGCGGAGTGCTGCGGCGGACTGGGCGCTGATCGCCCCGGCGGCGACCGCGGCGTCGAGCTCGGCTTCGCTGTACATGGCCGCTCCTGGGGTTCGTTGCGCAGTATAGGCCGCGCGGCGGGGCGGGGAGAATCCCATGGCGATCACATTTGGCCACATGCGCCATGCGTGGGGCGCAAGAAAGCAAGATTCACATGGAGGCGGAGAGACGCAGAGAAGCGATCTCGCGTCCCTTGACCTCTCCGTCTCGCTGTTCCGATGTGAGAATGCTTGCGTTGGAGGCCGCCGGGGGATGCGCTCCGGCCATATGCAACCGCCCTGGGGAGAATCCCCCCCCCGCGTTGAATCACCGGCCCGGCGCGACTAGCTTGCGGGCATGTCCGACACGCTCAAGATTGCCCTGGCCCAGATCAACCCGCATGTGGGGCAGGTGGTGCGCAACCTGGCGGGCATCCGCCGCGCGCGGGCGGAGGCGGCGCGGCTGGGGGCCGATCTTCTGGTGACGCCGGAGTTCTCGATCGCCGGGTATCCGGCCGAGGACCTGGTGCGCAAGCCGGCCTTCGTGGCCGCCTGTGCCGCGGCGGTGGCGGAGCTGGCGGCCGAGACCGCGGATGGCGGGCCGGGGCTGATCGTCGGCGGGCCCTGGGCGGAGGGGGACAAGGTCTACAACGGCGCGTTCCTGCTGGATGGCGGGAAGGTGGTGGCGCGGCGGGCCAAGCATGAGCTGCCGAATTACGGCGTGTTCGACGACAAGCGGGTGTTCGATGCCGGGCCGGCGCCGGGGCCGGTGGCGTTTCGCGGGTTCCGGCTGGGGCTGATGATCTGCGAGGATTGGTGGTTTCCGGCCGTGGCGGAGACGCTGGCGGAAAGCGGGGCGGAGGTGCTGCTGTCGGTCAATGCCAGCCCGTTCGAGGTGGACAAGCACGATACGCGGGTGGCGCTGGCGGTGGAGCGGGTGGTGGAGTCCGGGCTGGCCTTCGTGTTCTGCGCGCAGGTGGGCGGGCAGGACGAGCTGGTGTTCGAGGGGGCGAGCTTCGTGCTGAACCCCGACCGGAGTCTCGCGGTGCAGATGGCGCATTTCGAGGAAGCGGTTTTGCTGACGGAGTGGCGGCGGGAGGGGGAGGGGCTGGTGTGTGCGCCGCTGCCGCTTTCGCCGCAGCCGGAGCGGTTGGAGTCGATCTATCGGGCGATGGTGCTGGGCTTGCGCGACTATGTGGGGAAGAACGGGTTCCCCGGGGTGATCCTGGGGCTGTCCGGCGGGATCGATTCGGCGCTGTCGGCGGCGGTGGCGGTGGATGCGCTGGGGGCCGGGGCGGTGCGGGCGTTCATGCTGCCGAGCCCGTATACCAGCCGCGACAGCCTGGAGGATGCCGCGGAATGTGCGCGGCTGCTGGGGATTTCCTGTGACACCATCTCGATCGAGCCGGCGATGGCGGCGTTCGCGGGGGCGCTGGCGCCGGTGTTCGCGGGGCGGCAGGCGGATATCACCGAGGAGAACATCCAGTCCCGCGCGCGCGGGCTGATCCTGATGGCGATCTCCAACAAGCTGGGGCACATGGTGCTGACGACGGGCAACAAATCCGAGATGTCGGTGGGGTATGCCACGCTGTACGGCGATATGTGCGGCGGGTATTCGGTGCTGAAGGACGTGTACAAGATGACGGTGTTCGCGCTGTGCCGCTGGCGCAACGGGCAGGTGCCGGCCGGCGCGCTGGGGCCGGCGGGGGCGGTGATGCCGGAGCGGGTGATCTCCAAGCCGCCGAGTGCGGAGCTGCGGCCGAACCAGACGGACCAGGACAGCCTGCCGCCTTATGAGGTGCTCGACGGCATCCTGGAGGGGCTGGTGGAGGGCGAGGCGAGCGTGGATGCCATGGTGGCGGCCGGGTTCGAGCGGGCGACGGTGCTGCGGGTTTGGAAACTGCTCGATCGGGCGGAGTACAAGCGGCGGCAGGCGCCGCCCGGGGTGAAGATCACCGCGCGGGCGTTCGGGCGGGACCGGCGCTATCCGATCACCAACGGGTTCACGGGGCTGATCGCATGAGCCATGAGATCGAGATCGCCGATGTGTTCGCGCCGCCGGGCGGGTGGCGGGTGCGCATTCTCGACCAGTCCGCCGACAGCAGCGACAACGTGGTGGAGGAGATCCGGGGGTTTCCGACGCTGATGCATGCCAATGCCTTTGCGCGGCGCTATGTGCGGGATTCCGTGGAGCTGTGCCGGTCGCCGGAGGTGGCGGGGCGGAAGGTGCTGGAGCTGTGGTTCCTGTATGGCGAGGACGCGCAGGTGGTGGATGCCGGCGACGCGGGGTGGCAGAGCGGCACCGAGCTGTCCGATTTTGCCGACCGGCCGGCGAGCGATGAGGAGCGCGACTGGCGGGCGCTCGATCCGCGGCTGGATGGCCCCGGGGATGATGATGACGAGGGTGAGGACGCGGCATGACCGGCCTGATCCTGGCCAGCGTGCCGGCCAGCGGCGGGTTGCCGGTGGGGCGGGCGCGGCTGGTTCATGCCGCCTGGGCCGAGGCGCGGCGGATCGGGGCGCGGTTCGTGCTGGCGGTGGATGATACTGGCCCATTGCTGAAAGGCGGGGCCGCGAAGGGCGGCGCGCCGGTGGAGGATCTGGCCTGGCTGGGGGTGGAATGGGACGAGATGTTCCTGCGCAGCGGGCAGGGGGCGCGGTATGGCGCGGCGGCGGCGGTGCTGGAGGCGGCGGGGCGGCTGTATCCGTGTTTCGAGCATGCGGACGAGTTGCGGGCCAAGGCGGAGCGGCAGCGCAAGGCGGGGCGGGCGATCCTCTATGACCGGGCGATGCTGCGGCTGACGCCGGCGCAGCGGGCTTCGGCGGAGGCGGGGGGGAAGCGGGCGCATTGGCGGTTCCGGCTGTCCGATGGGGTGGTCGGCTGGGCCGATGCGCGGGCGGGGCGGTGCGAGGTGGCGCTGCCGCTGATGTCCGATCCGGTGCTGCGCGACGAGGATGGGGGGGTGGATGCGGCGTTGGCGCTGGCGGCGGACGACATGGCGCTGGGGGTGACGCAGATCGTGTCCGGGGCCGAGGTGTTGGCGGTGACGGCGGTGCACCTGGATCTGCTGGCGGCGCTGGGGGCGGCGGGGGAGCGGGGGCTGCTGCATCTGCCGGCGCCGGCGGAGGAGGACGGGCGGCGGGTGCAGGGGCGGTCGGTGCGGTCGCTGCGCGCCGATGGGGTGACGCCGGCGGGGTTGCGGGCGTGGTTCGAGAGCCTGGGGCGGGCGCGGGCGCCGCGGGCGCGGATTGCGGATCTGCTGGCGGCGAACCGGCGCGCGCTGGCCTCGACGCCGTTTGCCGAGGTGGCGCATCTGCTGCCGGGGGTGGACGAGGCGGGGTGGCTGGCGCGGCGGGGGGGGATTGATCTGGTCAACGAGGCGCGGGACGAAGGGTAGGAGTCTTCTTTATGTGAACAAAAAGAAGCAAAAAAACTTTATCCGTTGGCATCCGTCGCTCCATGGGAAGACGGATGCAAGGTGGGAAAAGTTTTTTGGTTCTTTTTTTCAAAAAAGAACGGCTTACTTTCTTGTCTGTCCAATCAGGGTCGTGAGCTCATCGATGGCGGCGGTGACGCGGGCGTTGAGGGTGCCGACGGCTTCGCCATTGGCGCGCTGGATCAGGTCGGCGAGTTCGCGGGAGTTGGCGACGGCCTTTTCGTAGGCGGATTTCAGCAGTTCGGCCTGTTTGGCGGCCTGGTCCTGGGGCGCGGCGGCGCTGGCCAGGGCGGTCAGGGTTTCGGTGAGTTCCGCCATGGTCTGCTGCATGATTTCCATGTGGCGGCGGGCGACGGCCTGCGCGCCTTCCAGGGCGATGCGGTTGGCGGCGGTCAGGGCCTCGAAATTGCGCTGATGGGCCTGCATCAGGGCCTCGGTGCCGGGCAGGGCGGGCAGCTTCATGTCGCCGAGCAGCTTGCGGAACTCTTCGGCGCCCGGGATCGACAGGGTGGGGAATTTCGGGTCACTCGGCATGGGGCGGCTCCTGGGGCTCGGGGGGGGGCTCGGGGGCGAGGCCGGCGGCGGCCTGTTCGGCGCGGTCGAGCGCGCGGTCGAGGGCGGCCATGGTGGCGGCGAGGTCGGGGCTGTCGTCTTTTTCCCAGGCGCGCACGGTCCAGGCCCAGACGGCGAGCAGGCCTGCGGCGTGCAGGCGGCCGGAGAGGCCGGCGGCGGCGAGCAGCCAGGTCATCGAGCGCAGGCTGGCGCCGGCCAGCAACAGGGCGGCGGGCGGGTCGAAGGGCAGGGCGCGGAGCAGGGCGCGGACGCCGTCGCGGTGGGATTGCAGGAAATCGATGCGGCGCATCACCAGGTCGAACAGGCGGTCGCGGGCGGGGCCCTCGGTGGGGGCGCCTTTCAGCGCGGCGGCGTCGGCCAGGGCGCCGAAGCGGAGCAGCAGGGCGCAGCGGCTGGGGATGCGGGCGCGGGCCTGGTCGAGCGGGATGGCGGCGTCGCGCGCGGCCTGCGGGATGGACAGGCGGGTCCAGCCCTGGGCGGCGATCTGGGCGAAGCAGGCGGCGACCAGGGCGGTGTCGGTCTCGTCCGGGGGCGTGCTCATGCCGCCAATGTGGGGGCTCGGCGCGGCGTTGTCACCCGGCCAGTTCGCGCGACCTTTGCGTGGCCGCGGCGATGGCGCGCGACAGGGCGGCGGGCAGGGCGGCTTGGTCCATCAGCACGGCCAGGGCGGCCGCCGTGGTGCCGCCGGGGCTGGTGACGTTCTTGCGGAGCTGGGCGGTGTCTTCGGGGCTGGCGGCGAGCAGGGCGCCGGAGCCCGACACCGTCTCGCGCGCGAGTTGGCGGGCCAGGGCGGGGGGGATGCCCTGTTCGATGGCGGCCTGTTCCATGAGTTCGGCCAGGAGGAAAACATAGGCGGGGCCGGAGCCGGAGACGGCGGTGACCGGGTCGATGAGGGCCTCGTCGTCGACCCAGGCGACGGAGCCGATGGCGGCGAGCAGGCTGTCGCACAGGGCGCGCTGGGCCGGGGTGACGGCCTGGTTGGGGCAGCAGACGGTGATGCCCTGGCGCACGGCGGCCGGCGTGTTCGGCATGGCGCGGACGATGGCGGCATGGGCGCCCAACAGGCCGGCCATGCCGGAGAGGGTGCGGCCGGCCATGATCGAGAGCATCACGGCGTCCGGGGCGAAGCGGGCGTAGAGCGGGAGCGTCTCGGCGGCGTTCTGCGGCTTGACCGCCAGCACCACGGCGGACGGGCGGAAGCCGGCGGGGATCGCGGCGGCGTCGGCCACCACGGTGATCTCGGGGCCGGGGGCCGGGGGCAGCATCGGGTCGACGGCGACGGAGGGGGCCAGGCCGCGTTCGCGCCAGCCGGCGAGCATGGCGCCGCCCATCTTGCCCAGGCCGACAAGCAGGATCGGCGGAATCGCGGTCATGGTCGTTTCCTCACGCCTCGCCGACGCATTCGAGCATCGCGGCCTGCAAGGCTTCGGCCGGCGACTTGCCGCCCCAGAGGACGAACTGGAAGGCGGGGAAGAAACGCTCGCACTCGCTGATGGCGATGTCCACCATGTCTTCCAGGCTCTCGGCCGAGGCGCCGGGCGCGCCGCGGAGCAGCA
>JBIPLY010000369.1:0-4300 GCA_044369385.1 Acetobacteraceae bacterium
CCGCGCCAAACGGCAAGCAGATTGCAAAACTCCGGAGGACACGGCGATGCCCACCCCGATCTACGAGATCTTCGCCCTGCGCTACGCCCACCTCGCCGAGCGCAACCAGGGCAGCAACCTGATCTTCCCCGACGACCACACCGCGCCCATGCCGCTGGATTTCTTCGTCTGGGTGGTGAAGGGCAACGGCCGCGTCATCATGCTCGACACCGGCTTCGACCCCGAAAGTGCCGCCCGCCGTGGCCGCGCCTGGCTGCGCTCCCCGATCGACGCCCTGTCCAGCATCGGCCTCAAGGCCGAGGATATCCAAGACGTGGTGCTGAGCCACCTGCACTGGGACCATGCCGGCCACTGGAACGAGCTGCCGAACGCCAAGTTCCACCTCCAGGACGCGGAGATGGACTACGCCACCGGCCGCTGCATGTGCCACGCCCCGCTGCGCCTGCCCTTCGACATCGAGCAGGTCTGCACCGCCGTGCGCTTCGTCTATGCCGAGCGGGTGAAGTTCCACGACGGCACCGCCGAGATCGCGCCCGGCATCCGCCTGCACAAGGTCGGCGGCCATTCGAAGGGCCTGCAGATCATGTCCGTGCCCACCGCCCGCGGCACCGTGGTCCTGGCGTCGGACGCCGCGCATTTCTGGCACAACATCCGCGCCCGCTCGCCCTTCGTGCTGCTGCACAACCTGCAGGACATGATCGAAGGCTGGGAACTCTGCGAGCAACTCGCCGACAGCCCGGACCACATCATCCCGGGCCACGACCCGGAGGTTACCCGCCGATTCCCCAAGCTGCCGGGCGATGCCGATACGATCCTGCTGCACCTTGATCCCGTCGCGTAGCAAGGAAGCAGTTCTTTTTTGAAAAAAAGAACCAAAAAACTTTCGACCGTTTGCACTCGGCTCCCCCAGGGAGGCCGGGTGCGGTTGGAGAGAATTTTTTTGCTTCTTTTTGTTCACAAAAAGAAGATTCTTCCTATCCTTCCCCCATGCGCCGCATCCTCCTCGTAGCCCTGCTCGCCCCGATCCTGGCCGTCGCCGCGACGCTCTGGACCACCCTGCCCACACGCAGCCCGGCCGACATCCCCGGCCTGTCCGCCCCGGTCGAGATCACGCTGGACGCCCACGCCATCCCCCGCATCCGCGCCGCCAATTGGCCCGATGCCGCCGCGGCCCTCGGCTGGCTGCACGCCAGCGAGCGCCTGTTCCAGATGGACATGATGCGCCGCGCCGCTGCCGGCGAACTGTCGGAGATCGCCGGCGCCGCCACCCTGCCGACCGACCGCATGATGCGCACCCTGGGCGTGCGCCGCAGCGCGGAAGCCGACGCCGCCGCCCTCGACGGCGAAACCCGCGCCCTGCTGGAAGCCTACGCCACCGGCGTGAACACCTACATCGCCGCCAAGGGCCGCTTCGCAGCACTCGAATTCCTGCCCTTCGGCGCCCCGCGCCCCTGGACCGTGGTCGATTCGCTGCTCTGGGCCAAGACCATGGGCCTCTACCTCTCCGGCAACTGGCGCAGCGAACTCGCCCGCGCCGGCGGCAGCCCCGCCTTCTGGCCGCCCACCGCCGCCCCGCCCCACGCCACCGCGCCGAACCTGGTCGACACCGCAAGCCGCCTCGCCGCCGCCCTGCCCAGCTTCCCCGATCCCTTCACCCACCCCGCGACGGCGTCGAACGCCTGGGCCGTCGATGCAAGCCATTCCGAAACCGGCGCCCCGCTCCTGGCCGGCGACCCGCATCTCGGCTTCTCCCTGCCCGGCATCTGGTACCTCGCCCGCATCGACACCCCCGAAGGCACCCTGGCCGGCGCCACCGCCCCCGGCGTGCCCTTCCTGGTCATCGGCCATAACGGAAAAATCGCCTGGTCCTTCACCACCACCGGCGCGGACACCCAGGACCTGTTCATCGAAACCCCGGCCGGCCCCGGCCAGTACGCCACGCCGGACGGCCCCCGCCCCTTCACCCTGCGCGAGGAACGCATCCGCGTCCGCGGCGCACCTGACACCGTGCTCACCGTGCGCGAAACCCGCCACGGCCCGGTGATCTCCGACCTGGTCGCGCCCGACGGCCCGATCCTGGCCCTGTCGATGGCCAACCTGGCCCCCGCCGACACCTCAGCATCCGGCCTCCTGGCCCTCAACCGCGCCGCCACCCGCGAACAGGCCGCCGCCGCCGCCGCTGGGATCACCGGCCTGGTGCAGAACATGACGGTGGCCGACCGCGCCGGCATCGCGCTCCACCTCACCGGCCGCATCCCGCTGCGCCGCGCCGGCGATGGCACGCGCCCCGCCCCCGGTGCGGACGGCAGCCACGACTGGACCGGCTGGGCCAGCGGCGCCCAGCTCCCCCGCATCGTCGACCCGCCCGGCGGGCGCATCGTCCAGGCCAACGAGCGCATCGCCGGCCCCGAATTCCCCATCTTCCTCGGCCAGAACTGGTCCGACGACCTGCGCGCCCGCCGCGCCCGCGACCTGCTCGCCGCCACGGAAAAACACACCCTGGACAGCATCGCGGCCCCGCAGACGGACACGCTGAGCCTGCTCGCCCGCGACACCCTGCCCCGCCTCACCGCGCTCGCCATCCCGGGCGACCTCCCCGCCCGCGCCCACGCCCTGCTGGCACCATGGGACGCCCACATGCGCCCGGACGAAGCGGCCCCGCTGATCTTCCACGCCTGGATGCAGGAATTCGCCCGCACCCTGGAGGCCGGCGAAGGCGCCGCCCCCTGGTGGCACCTGGTCGCCTACGCCCTCTCCCCCGAAGGCGCCGCCTGGTGCGGCGAGACCTGCGACACGAAGCTGAAAGACGTCCTGCCCCGCGCCCTGGCCCCCCTCGCCGCCCGCCTCGGCCCCGACCCGGCCGCCTGGCGCTGGGGCGAGGTCCACCGCGCCGCCTTCGCCCACCCGCTGCTGCGCGCCATCCCCTGGCTCGGCGACTGGACCACCACCCGCCTGCCGATCGGCGGCGACGCCACCACCCTGCTGCGCGCCAATACCGGCCGCGACCTCGATGCCGTCCACGGCGCCGGCCTGCGCGCCGCCCACGACCTGGCCGACCCCGAGCGCGCCCGCTTCATCGTCGCCCCGGGCCAGTCCGGCCACATCCTGCTGCCAACCGCCCGCAGCCTGGCCCCGCTCTGGGCCGCCGGCACCCTGCTGCCGCTCACCGCCGCGCCCGAAGGCCCGGTCACGCGCTTCACCCTGTGGCCCGTACCTGCGGCACCCGCCCGTTGACCGACACCGCACAAGGCGGGAACATCGCGCCCATGAGCTTCAAGCCGCCGCGCCGGCCGCAATTCTTCTACACCACCGCCCCGCTGCCCTGCCCCTATGTGCCCGGCAGGACGGAACGGAAGGTCGTGACCGAGATCACCGGCCCGGAATCGGAGTCGGTGCATGACCGCCTGTCGCGCGCCGGCTTCCGCCGCAGCCACAACATCGCCTATGCCCCGGTCTGCCCCGGCTGCGCCGCCTGCCTGCCGATCCGCATCCCGGTGGCCAGCTTCCGCCCCAACCGCACCCAGCGCCGCATCGCGAGCGCCAATGCCGCCGTCGAGAGCTTCCCCGCCCCCGCGCGCGCCAGCGCCGAACAGTTCCAGCTGTTCCAGCGCTACCAGCAGGCCCGCCACGGCGACGGCGACATGGCCACGATGAGCTTCTACGACTACCGCGCCATGGTCGAGGACACGCCGATCGAAACCTGGCTGGTCGAATTCCGCGACCCCGACCAGCACCTGCTCGGCGCCTGCCTGACCGACCGGCTCGGCGACGGGCTTTCGGCGGTCTATTCCTATTTCGCCCCGGAGCTGGAGCGCCGCTCGCTCGGCACCTGGGCCGTGCTCTGGCTGGTCGAACGCGCCCGCGCGCTGGGCCTGCCCTATGTCTATCTCGGCTACTGGGTGCAGGAGAGCCGCAAGATGGCCTACAAGGCCCGCTTCCGCCCCTGCGAAATCCTCACCGGCGGCCAGTGGCGCGACCTGGCGGAGGTGGAGGCCGGGTGGGCGGCGCCGCGCGTGCTGGCGCCGTCGTAGGGCGGGCTTCAGCCCGCCGCCTCCGGCTACCCCAACGCCTCCAGCTTGCGCCCCAGCGCGAACATCACCTCCTCGAACATCTCGGTGGTCAGCCGCCCGGTATTCGTGTTGTAGCGCGACACATGGTAGCTGTCGGCCAGGATCAGCCCGTCCGGCAGCTCATGCATCGCGCCATGGCGGAACCGCACCCGCGACGGCGGAATGCCGCACGCCTTCAGCACCGCGGCATGCGCCAGCACCCCCAGCGCCAGCACCGCGCGCAACTGCGG
>JBIPLY010000021.1:0-20792 GCA_044369385.1 Acetobacteraceae bacterium
TTCAGGTGGGCGACGACTTCGGCGATGCTCTTGAAGCCGCCCGCCTTCTGCCCGTTCGGCCCGGTGCGCGGATAGAACCCGACATAGGGATTGCGCCAGACGATGCCGTCCGCGGCATGGCCATGGCCCTCGACGAAGCCTGGCACGAGAACCTTGTCGGCGAAGCGATCGTCCAGCTGGGCTGCGAATTCTTCCACGATCTCCGCCCCGCCATAGCCCAGGATGCGCCCGTCGCGGACCGCGACATGGGTGCAGCGCGGGAGCGAGCGGTTGATGGTGACGATCTCGCGGGCGGCAAAGACGATGGTGGACATGGTTCGGGCCTCCGGGCTGCGCCATGATTGCTTCGTCGGCGGCGGAAGGGAAGGTGGGACGATGGCGCGACGCGATCTGATACGGCTGGACGACCTTCCGGCGGCGACGATCCGGGCGCTGTGCGCGCGCGCCGAGGCGATGGCGGCGGCCTGGGCGGCGCGGCGCATGCCGGCGGCGCTGGCCGGGCGCCGGGTGGCGCTGGTGGTCGATGACGGCGGCTGGCGCAACACCACCGCCTTTGACCTCGGCATCGCCGCGATGGGCGGGCTGTGCGCCCATGCGCCGATCCGGCTGGCCGGCCGCGAATCGGTGCCGGACCTGGCGGCCTATCTGGGCAACTGGGTGGATGCGGTGGTGGTGCGCAGCCCGGAGCTGGCGGCCGTCGCGGCGCTGGCGGCGGCGTTCCCGGGGCCGGTGATCAATGCGCGCACGCGGCAGAACCACCCGTGCGAGACGCTGGGCGACCTGGCCTTCCTGGCCGCGCGCTGGGGCGGGCTGCGGCCGATGCGGGTCGGCTTCGTCGGGCCGGCGGGCAACATCCTCGGCTCCTGGATCGAGGCGGCGCGGGTGCTGCCGATCGAGCTGGTGCAGGTTTTTTCCTCCGCCTGGCACGCGCCGGGCATCGCCGCGACCGAGGACATGGGCGCGCTGGACGGGGCCGATGTGGTGGTGACGGATTGCTGGCCGGACGGCGCGCAGGGGCTGCTCCCGTATCAGGTGGATGCGGCGGTGCTGGACCGGCTGCGCGGCGATGCCGTCTTCCTGCCATGCCCGCCGGTCACCCGCGGGCAGGAGGTGTCCGCCGCGGCGATGCGGCATCCGCGCTGCACGGTGGTGGCGGCCAAGGCGTGGCTGCTGCATGCGCAGAACGCGCTGCTGGAATGGTGCCTGGCGGAGGGCTGAGCCAGATCAAGGCGGCCGGCGCGTCGTTCGGCCAGGATCGCCGCCGCAAGCAACGGAGGATGCGCATGAAGATCGCCGATGTCGAACGGATCAACGCGCTGCTGAAGGCGCGCGAGGTGGTGCTGGAGCTGATCGTGCGCACGGCAGCCGCGCAGCCGGTGGATTTCTCGCTGATGGTGGAGCGCGGCGGCGACGGGTCGATCCGGCTGTCCGAGGGGGGGTCGGATTCGACGCACTACCAGGGCTATCCGGTGTCGCTGGTCTTCCTGGGCAAGCTGCGCGCGCTGGCGCTTGCCGAGCTGGAGGCGCGGCGCGCGGCGGTGGAATCGGAGCTGGGCGGGCTGGGGGTTGAGATCGAGTAGCCCCCGCCACCAAGGCGGCGGGGGCTGTGCGCGATCAGGCCTTGCGGACGTTCCAGAACAGCGGCCTGGTGGCCTTCAGGATGCCGGTGACGTTGGCGCGCCGGGCGATCGGCTGTCGCCAGATGCCGAGCGGGGCGAAGGGCACCTCATCGAGCGCCAGGAGCTGCATCTCGCGGCCCAGCTTCTGCTGCGTGGCCAGGTCCGGCGCATCGAACCAGGCATCGCGCAGGG
Source organism: Acetobacteraceae bacterium (assembly GCA_044369385.1). Classification (GTDB taxonomy): domain Bacteria; phylum Pseudomonadota; class Alphaproteobacteria; order Acetobacterales; family Acetobacteraceae; genus CAMDGX01. Next base: position 1,812 of record JBIPLY010000021.1, read on the forward strand.
CTTCCATCTTCGGCGAGTTGTACCAGCCGAACCACGCCTTCTCCCCGGTGCCCCACAGCGCAGTATAGACGGCGGGGTTGGAGAAGGTGAAGCCGTCGCCATAGGTGCAGAAGATGCTCCAGCCGCCCTTCTCCACCGGCTCGCGCGAGGCGCGGCGCTGGACCAGCGCACCCCAGTCGGTGGCCACGAAATCGACGTTCAGGCCGATGTCGCGGCAGAGCTGGGCGGTGACCTGGGCCATGGCGTTGATCACGGCGAAGTCGGTCGGCGCCATGATGACGACGCGCTCGCCCTTGTAGCCGGACTCCGCGACCAGCTTCTTGGCGGCGGCGAGATCACGCTTGCCGTTGATCTTCTCCATGCCGGCATCGGAGGCCAGCGGGGTGCCGGGGGTGAAGATGCCGACGCCGGATTGGGCCAGCGGCGAGTTCGCACCGATGATGGCGGCCAGGAAGTCCTTCTGGTCCACCATGGCCAGCACCGCCTGGCGCAGCTTCTGGTTGTTGAACGGGGGGTGCATGTGGTTGAAGCGGATCAGCCCGGCATTGCCGAACAGGTCGGTGGATTCCACAACCACGCCGTTCGCGCGCGCCAGCACCGGCAGCAGGTCGGCCAGCGGCTGTTCCACCCAGTCGATCTCGCCGGTCTGCACCGCGGCGGCCGCCGTCGCGGGGTCGCCGGTGATGATCCACTCGACGCGGTCGATATACGCCACCTTGCCGCCGGACATGTTGTTCGGCGCCTCGTTGCGCGGCAGGTATTTGTCGAACTTGGCGTAGACGGCGCGCGAGCCGCTGACCCATTCGTCGCGCACGAAGCGGAACGGGCCGGAGCCGACATACTCGGTGATCTGCTGGAACGCGTCGGTCTTGGCCATGCGTTCCGGCATGATGTGGCAGTTGTTGGCGAAGGCCATCGGGATCAGCGGGAAGGGCTTCTTCAGCAGGATCTCGAAGGTCTTGTCGTTGACCACCTTCATCTCGTTCATCTGGGCGGCGATGCGCTGGCCCATGCCGTCGCGCTTCATCCAGCGCAGCAGCGAGGCGACGCAGTCATTGCTGCGCACCGGCTCGCCATCGTGGAACATCAGCCCGTCGCGCAGCGTCAGCGTCCAGGTCAGCCCGTCCGCCGAGGTGGTGGCGCCGGCCAGCATCTGCAGCCGGGGCGTCAGGGTCTCGTCGAAGTTCCACAGCTGGTCCCACACCATGTGGGCGTGGTTGGCGGCGACGATGGTGGTGGTCCAGACCGGGTCCGGGTTGGCCAGATTGGCCTGGGGCACGAATTTCAGCGTGCGGGCGGCACCCTGGCCGATGGCCGGGCGCGCCAGTCCGAGCGGTCCGGCGGCACCGAGGGCGGCGGCGCCGGTGAGAAGACTCCTGCGTTGCATGCTCAGCTCTCCCTGGGGTCCTCGTGGGGTGGGACCCGATGGGATCAGCCTAGACCCGGATCGGAGGCGGGTGCCAGCGGGGAAATGCCACGGTGCAACTTCTCGATAATGGCGCGCGTCGGCCGTGCGGTGCCGGTGGCCATCACCGCGGCGGCCCCGGCGGCCAGGCCCCAGGCCAGCGCATCTTCCGGCGCGGCACCGCGCGCCAGGGCCAGCGTCATCGCGGCCAGGAAGCTGTCCCCGGCGCCGACCGTGCCGACGGCGCGCACCGGGATCGCCGGGCGGCGGATGACGCCGGCGGCGGTGGCCAGCAGCGCGCCGTCGCCGGCCAGGCTGACGGCGATGCGCGCCGCGGCCCCCTGGGCGATCAGGGTCATGGCGGCGTCGTCCTGTGCGGCCGGGGTGGCCAGGGGGCGGCCGACCAGGGCCTCGAACTCGCGCAGGCTCGGCTTGATCAGGGCCAGGCCCCGCCCGAGGGCGGCGCGCAGGACCGGGGCCGGGGCATCGAGCACCACCTGCCGCCCGGCTTCATGGGCGCGGGCAACCAGGGCCGCGAGCATGTCCGTGGCGATGCCGCGCGGCAGGCTGCCGGAGATCACCAGCCAGTCGGCGTCCGACTCCGCCAGCGCGGCGGCGACGGCTTCGATCTCCGCCGGCTGTATCTGCGGGCCTTCGCCCACGAAGCGGAATTCGGCGCCGGCGGTCTCGTCGTGCACGGTCATCGAGATGCGGGTGGTGCCGGAAATCGGGATGGGATGGCAGGCCACGCCCTCGGCGGCGATCAGGGCTTCGAGCTGGCGGCCCATCACGCCGCCGGACAGCACGATGGCGCGGGTGGGGGCACCGAGTTCGTGCAGCACCCGGCTGACATTCACCCCGCCGCCGCCGGGATCCATGCGCTCGCCATGCGTGCGCAGCTTGTGCTGCGGCACCACCGTCTCGGTGGCGCAGGCGATGTCGATGGCGGGATTGAGGGTGAGGGTGAGGATCGGCGTCATGGGCGGCCTTGCGTGCGGGGGCCGATCCTGGCACGGCTGGGCGCGTTGCGGGAGGGTGGCATGGGCGGGTCGAACCGGGGTTTCTGTTTTCTGTTCCTGCCGCCGCAGACCGACATCGTGCGCGGCTGGGCGGCGCGACTGGCCGAGGAACTGCCCGACGCCAATGTGCTGCTGGCCGAGGACCAGGCGGCGGCGGAGGCGGCGATCGGCGCGGCCGACGGGGTGTTCGGCACGCTGACCCCGGCACTGCTGGCGAAGGCGACACGGCTGCGCTGGTTGCAGGCCCCGCAGGCCGCGCCCCCGGCGGGGTTCTACTTCCCGGAACTGGTCGCCCATCCCCTGGTTGCGACCAATTTCCGCGAGATTTTCAACGACCATATCGGCGCGCACATCATGGCCTTCGTGCTGGCCTTCGCGCGCGGTTTCGACCGCTACATCCCGCGGCAGACGCGGCGCGAATGGAAGAAGCCGGCCGAGGATCACGGCGTGGTCCATCTGCCCGATGCCACCATGTTGCTGGTGGGCCTGGGCGGCATCGGCGCGGAGGCCGCGCGCCTGGCCGCCGCCTTCGGCATCCGCGTGATCGCCACCGATCTGCGCCGCAGCGCCCCGACCGAGGGCGTGGCCGAACTGCACCTTCCCGACGCGCTCGACGACCTGCTGCCGCGCGCCGATTTCGTGGTGCTGACCGTGCCGCACACCCCGGCGACGGAAGGGTTCATGAACCGCAAGCGGTTCCAGCGCATGAAGACATCAGCCTTCTTCATCAATATCGGCCGCGGCCTGACCACGCGGCTGGACGACCTCGTCGCCGCGCTGGAGGCCGGCGAGATCGCCGGCGCGGGGCTGGACGTGTTCGAGCAGGAGCCGCTGCCGGCGGATCACAGGCTGTGGACCATGCCCGGCGTGCTGATCACCCCGCACATGGCCGGCTACGGCCCGCATCTGAACGACCGGCGCTACGCCATCATCCGCGACAATTGCCGCGCCATGATCGAGGGCGGCGCCATGCGCAACACGGTGGACAAGGCCAACTGGTTCTGAGCGTGGCTCAGCGCAGATCGGCGGCGCAGCGGAAGCCGACATAGAGCACGGCAGTCTCCGGCGGCTTGGTGGCGACATGGTCGCGATGCATCTGGGCCGCGCCGTACCACCAGGAGCCGCCGCGCGTCGGCTGCTCGCCCGCCGTGCCGCCATCGGTCCATTCCCAGGCATTGGCGCCCATCTCGAACAGGCCGTTCACCCCCGGCGCCGTGGTGCCGGCGCGGGCGTGGCCGATGCCGCGGGTGAGGCGGGCGCGGTGGTCGAGCGCGGGGGCGGCGCCGCAATCGGCCAGGCAATTGGCGCCGGCGGGGGTCGCGCCGGTCGGGTAGGGGTAGGTGCGGCCGGCGACGAAGGGCGGCGGGGGCGCGGGGCGGCGCTCGGTATGCGCGGCCTCCAGCCATTCGGCGTCGGTGGGCAGGCGCTTGCCGGCCCAGCGGCAGAAGGCCTGTGCCTCGGTGTGGGTGATGTGAACGGCGGGCTCGTCGTCGGCCGCGGGCACGCCGAAGGGGGTGCGCCAGGTCCAGCCGGGCTTGCGGGTCCAGCCGGACTCGAACACGGTCCCGCCGCCCGCCTGCTCGGCCCGGGTGATCGTTCCGGTGGCCGCGGCGAAGGCGCGAAAGGCGCCGATGGTCACCTCGGTGCGGTCGATGGCGAAGCGGCCGATCGGCTGCATCTCGGCGGCGGCCGGGAAGGCCAGCAGGCTGGCGGCGAGGGCGAGGGGCAAGCGCATGCGACGAATATGTGGCGCCGCCCTGCGCCGTCAAGCGCGCGCGGGCGCTATGGGCCGCCGAAGCCGCCGCCGGACGGTGCGGGGGCGAGGCGGACCAGGCGCGAATCCAGCACGGCCGCCTGGCGGTGCTTGACCGCCTCCCGATAGACGGGGTCGCGGATCATCGCCACGAAGGCGGCGACCGAGGGGTATTCGGCGATGAAGCATTCGTCCCAGCGCTCCTCGGCCGGGCCGATCAGCATCAGCTCGAAGCTGCCGCGCCAGACGATGCGCCCGCCGAGGCGGGAGAAGACCGGGAAGCTGTCGCGGCCATAGGCGGCATAGGCCTCGGCCCCGGTGGGGGCGCGCCCGTCGGGGTAGGCGGCCCCGGGGTAGGCAGCCTCGGGGTAGGCAGCCTGGGCGCGGAAGCGGACCAGGTTCAGCATGTGGATCGGGCCGGGCCGGTCATCGGCGCGGAAGGCGGCGAAGCTGTCGCGGGTGGGGTCGATGTGGCCGGTCATGGGCTGCCCGTCATCAGGTGGTTTCGAGGAACTCGATCCAGTTGGCGTTGGCGCCGGCATGGGTGCTGGCGGTGAGGGACAGCGCGCCGGTGGCCGGGTCGATGGCGTAGGTCCGGACGGTGCCATTGGTCTGGCTGGCGCAGAGCAGGAAGCGGCCGGCGGGGTCGATGGCCAGCGCGCGCGGCATCGGCTCGGTGGCGACGGTGCCGATCGCGGCCAGGGTGCCGTCAGCCGCGATGCGCCAGGCCGACAGCGTCTCGGACAGGCGCTCGCTGGCATACAGGAAGCGGCCGTCCGGGGTGATCTGCAGGTCGGCGGCCATGATGCGCTGGTCCGCGGGCACGACGAAGCCGGGGGGCAGGGTGGGCACGGTCTGGATCGCGGCGAGGCTGCCGTCGGCGGCGACGGTGCAGGCGATCAGTTGGGCGTCGAGCTCGCCGAGGATGTAGGCGTGGCGGCCATCGGGTGAAAACCGCATGTGGCGCGGGCCGCTGCCGGGGTGGGTCTTGAGCCGGCCGGCCTGGGTCATGCGGCCGGTGGCGGGGTCGTAGGCGAGGTGCAGCACCACGTCGCCGCCCAGGCAGGGGACATAGGCGTGGGCGTTGTGGGTGACGATGGCATGGGCGCGGGCCGGGGTGTCGATGATCTGCACCGGCGGGCCGGCCACCGCGCCGGCGGCGTCGATCGCGGTGCTGGAGACCAGGGCGCCGGGATAGGAGGCGCCCAGCAGATGGCCGCCGCCCGGGGCGACGAGGATATAGGCCATCGACTCCGGCAGCTCGGCGCCGCCGATCGCGGTGAGCGCGCCGGTGTCCGGGGCGACGGCGAAGCTGGTGCAGCGGAACGGCGCTGCCCGGGTGGCGGCGTGCAGGGTGCGGCGGTCCGCGGCGATGGCCAGCGGCATCGACATGTTGGCCCCGGCCGGGCCGGGCACCGGCGTGCGGGCGCGTTCGGCGAGCGCCCCGGTGGCGCGATCGACCGCGAAGGTGACGATGGCGGGTTCGTCGGCGCAGGAGACGAAGGCGAGCAGGGTGGACATGGCATGCTCCCGGAATCCGCCCAGTGTGCCTGAATGGCGCCGCGGTGCCAGGGGGGATCGGCGATTGGGGCTTGCCAGGGCGCGCGGGCATGGCAAAACGGCTCAGGAGGCCGGTGCATGGTCGATTTGACGCAACTCTACGACGTGCTGGTGATCGGCGGCGGCAACGCGGCGATGACCGCGGCGGTGACCGCGCGCCAGGGCGGCGCCAGCGTGCTGGTGCTGGAGCACGCGCCGCAGGCGTTGCGCGGCGGCAACAGCCGGCACACGCGCAACCTGCGCGCGATGCACCAGGCGCCGACCTCGGTGCTGACGGACGCCTATCTGGAGGACGAGTACTGGGACGACCTGTTGCGGGTCACCGGCGGGCAGACCGACGAGCACCTGGCGCGCATGACGATCCGCGCCAGCGAGGCCGCGCTGCCGTTCCTCGAATCCTGCGGGGTGCGGTTCCAGCCCTCGCTGACCGGCACGCTGAGCCTGTCCCGCACCAACGCCTTCTTCCTGGGCGGCGGCAAGGCGCTGCTGAACGCGGTCTATGCCACCGCCGAGCGGCTGGGGGTGGCGATCCTGTACGACACCGAGGTGCGCGAGGTGGTGCTGGAGGACGGCTTCGCGCGCGAGGTGAAGATCAACCACAAGGGCTTCCCGGAGACGGTGCGGGCGAAATGCGTCATCGCCTCCTCTGGCGGGTTCCAGGGCAACCTGGACTGGATGCGCCAGTACTGGGGCGACGCGGTCGATAATTTCGTGATCCGCGGCACGCCCTATGCGAAGGGGCGGGTGCTGAAGAACCTGCTGGGGCAGGGGGTGGCGCAGATCGGCGACCCCACCCAGTTCCACGCCGTGGCGCTGGACGCCCGCGCGCCGCAATTCGACGGCGGCATCGTGACGCGGCTGGATTCGGTGCCGTTCTCGATCGTGGTCAACAGCGACGGAAAGCGGTTCTACGACGAGGGCGAGGATGTCTGGCCGAAGCGCTATGCGATCTGGGGGCGGCTGATCGCGCAGCAGCCGGGCCAGATCGCCTATTCGATCTGCGACGCGAAATCGGTGCCGCTGTTCATGCCCTCGGTGTTCCCGGCGATCACGGCGGGCAGCGTCGCGGAGCTGGCGGGCAAGCTGGGCCTCGATCCCGCGGCGGTGGCGGCCACGGTGGCGGACTACAACGCGGCGGTGCAGCCGGGGGCGTTCAACGACCGCGCGCTGGACGGCTGCCGCACCCGGGGGGTGACGCCGGAGAAGACCAACTGGGCGCGCACCATCGATACCGCGCCGTTCATCGGCTATCCGTTGCGTCCTGGCATCACTTTCACCTATCTGGGGGTGAAGGTGAACGAACGGGCGCGGGTATTGATGGACAACGGCCGCCCCAGCGCCAACCTGTTCGCCTCCGGCGAGATCATGGCGGGCAATATCCTGGGCAAGGGCTATCTGGCGGGGTTCGGGATGACGATCGGGACGGTGTTTGGGCGCATTGCCGGAGCGGAGGCAGCGAAACATGCGCGAAACTGATCGGATCGTGGCAGCCGGAGCGACCGCTTCAGGCAGGCGTGCGGAGGCGGCGAAGCATGCGCGAAACTGACGCGATTGCCGAGGCGCGGCGCAACCTGGAGGTCTGCAACGCCTGTCGCTATTGCGAGGGCTATTGCGCGGTGTTCCCGGCGATGGAACTGCGCCGCGAATTCCCGGCCACCGACCTGGGCTACCTGGCCAATCTCTGCCATGGCTGCCGCGGCTGCTTCTATGCCTGCCAATACGCGCCGCCGCACGAGTTCGGCATCAACCTGCCCAAGGTGTTCGCGGAAATCCGGCAGGAAAGCTACGTGCAGTATGCCTGGCCGCGGCCGCTGGCGAAGCTGTTCGAGCGCAACGGCACCGTGGTCTCCGTGGCGGCCGCGCTGATCACCGCGCTGGTGATGATCGGCACCGCGCTGTTCCAGTCGCCGGAGCGGCTGTTCGGCACCCATCGCGGCGAGGGCGCGTTCTATGCGGTGATCCCGCACAACGTGATGGTGCTGCTGGCCGGCTCGACCTTCGTGTTCGCGCTGGTGGCGATTGCGATCTCGGTGGCACGGTTCTGGCGCGAGGCGGGCGGCGGGGCCGGGCCGCTGGGCAAGCCGGTGCTGCGCGCGCTGCGCGATGCCATGACGCTGAAGAACCTCGGCGGCGGCGGGCATGGCTGCAACGACCGCGACAGCAGTTTTTCGGGGTCGCGGCGCTGGCTGCATCACACGCTCTTCTATGGCTTCCTGCTGTGCTTCGCCTCGACCAACGTGGCGACGCTGTATCACTACGGGTTCGGGTTGCAGGCGCCGTATGACTTTCTCAGCCTTCCGGTGGTGATGGGCACGCTGGGCGGGATCGGCATGACGGTGGGGGCCAGCGGGCTGATCTGGCTGAAGATCGTTGGCGATCCGGCGCCGGTGGCGCAAAAGCTGCTGGGCGCCGACTATGCGATGCTGGTGCTGCTGTGGCTGGTGGCGGTGACCGGGCTGGTGCTGCTGGCGGTGCGCTCCACCCCGGCGATGGGGGTGACGCTGGCGGTGCATCTGGGCTTCGTGCTGGCGCTGTTCGTGGCGCTGCCGTACAGCCGCATGGTGCATGGCGCCTATCGCCTGGCCGCCCTGGTCCGCGCGGGGCGCGAGCATTGAGGCGGCCGCCGCCCCGCCTGACCGCCCCTTGGCCCCGCGCATGGAGCTGAAGGCCCGCATCCTGTCGGCCGTCGGCTGGTCGCTGGCGGTCAAGCTGGGGCTGCAGATCTTCACCTGGGGCATCACCCTGCTGGTGATCCGGCTGCTGGTGCCGGAGGATTACGGGCTGATGGCGATCGCGCAGGTGTTCCTGAACCTGCTGGTCGGGCTGACCGCGATGGGGTTGGGCGATGCGCTGGTGCAGCGCGACAACACCCCGCGCGAGGTGGTGGCGCGGGTGTTCGGCTGGTCGATGGTGGCCGCCCTGGTGATGGCCGGGCTGCTGGTGGCGGCCGCGCAGCCGGTGGCCGACTGGTACGCCGAGCCGCGGCTGACGCTGCTGATCCAGGCCGCGGCGCTGAACCTGCCGCTGAACGCGCTGGCCACCCTGCCGCGCGCGGCGCTGACCAAGGCGCTGCATGTGCGCAAGCTGGTGACGGTGGAGGCGGCGGCCAACGTGCTGGGGGGCGTGGTCGCTTTCTCCCTGGCCTTGCTGGGGTATGGGGTCTGGGCGCTGATGATCGGCGCGCTGGCCGCCAGCACATCGCGCACCGCGGCGCTGCTGGTGCTGGCGGCGGACACGATGGTGATGCCGCGCCTGGGGGTGGCCGGGCTGGGGCGGATGGTGCGGTTCGGGGTGTATCGGGCGCTGGAGCACCTGGTGTGGGTGTCGACCTCGATCGACGTGCTGGTCGTCGGGTATTTCCTCGGCACCGCCACGGCCGGGGTCTATGCGGTGGCGTTGAACTTCGCCCTGATGCCGCTGTCCAAGATCGCGCCGGTGCTGAATTCAACCGCCTTTCCCGCCTTCGCGCTGCTGCAGACGCGGCCGGTGGAGGCGCGCTACTACCTGATCAAGGCCATCCGCCTGATCGGGCTGGTGGCATTCCCGGTGTTCTTCGGCATCTATGCGGTGGCGCCGGAGGTGGTGGAGATCGTGTTCGGGCCGAAATGGGGGGAGGCCAAGCCGGTGCTGGCGGTGCTCGCGCTGGCCACCGCGTTCCGCGCGATCCAGTTGCCCATTCCCAACTATCTGCAGGGCACCGGCCGCTCGCGGGAGAGCTTCCTGATCGCGCTGGCCAATCTCGGCCTGCTCGGGCCGGCGCTGGCGATCGGCTGTTCCTATGGCGTGATCGGGGCGGGGGTGGCCTGGCTGGTGGTGGCGGTGCTGGGCTTCGTGCTGTCGGTGATGATCGCGGCGCGCTGGGGCGATGTGGTGCTGCGCGAGCTGCTGGTGGCGCCGCTGAAGCCGATGCTGGCGGGGCTGGCGATGCTGGCGGTGGTGCTGCCGCTGGGCGAGGTGCTGGTGCTGCCGGACTGGCCCGGGGTTTGGCCGGCGGTGGCGCGGCTGGGGGTGCTGGCGGCGGCGGGGGCCGCGGTGTTCGCCCTGGTGCTGATGGTCGGGTTTCGCGACCTGCGCGACGAGGCGCTGGCGCTGGTGCGGCGGCGATAGGAGGGGCGGATGTACGACGCGATCGTGATCGGGGCGGGCATGTCGGGCCTGTATCAGCTCCATCGCCTGCGCGAGCTGGGCATGAAGGTGCTGGTCCTGGAAGCCGGCAGCGGCGTCGGCGGCACCTGGTACTGGAACCGCTACCCCGGCGCGCGCTTCGATTCCGAGAGCTACTCCTACGGCTATTCCTGGTCCAAGGAGCTGCTGGAGGAATGGGACTGGACCGAGCATTTCTCGCCGCAGCCGCAGACCGAGCGCTACCTGAACTACGTCGCCGACAAGTTCGACATGCGGCGCGACATCCGCTTCGGCAGCCGGGTCGCCTCCGCCCATTGGGACGAGGACGGCCGCCAGTGGAACCTGGCGCTGACCGATGGCACGCCGTTCAGCGCGCGCTTCCTGGTCAGCGCGATCGGGCCGCTCTCCGCCCCGGTGGTGCCCGTGATCCCGGGCCTTGCCGACTTCAAGGGCGAGGCCTACTACACCGCCACCTGGCCGAAACACCCGGTCAGCTTCGCGGGCAAGCGCGTGGCGGTGATCGGCACCGGCGCCACTGGCGTCCAGACGATCCAGGAAGTGGCCAAGACCGCCGGCACGCTGACGGTGTTCCAGCGCACGCCGAACTGGTGCGCCCCGCTGCTGAACCGCCCGATCCCCAAGGCGGAGATGGCCGCCATCCGCGCCGGCTACCCCGCCCTGTTCGAGCGCTGCCAGCAGACCTTCGGCGGCTTCCTGCACACCGCCGATCCCCGCGCCACCTTCGATGTCACAAGCGAGGAGCGCGAGGCGTTCTGGGAGAAGCTGTACAACGAACCCGGCTTCGGCATCTGGGTCGGAAACTTCAGCGACATCCTGATGAACCGCGAAGCCAATGCCGAGCTGAGCGCCTTCGTCGCCGGCAAGATCAGGAGCCGGGTGAAGGACCAGGGCGTCGCCGAGAAGCTGATCCCGAAGAACCACGGCTTCGGAACCCGCCGCGTGCCGCTGGAGACGCGCTACTACGAGGTCTACAACCAGCCCAATGTGCGATTGGTCGACATCAAGGAAACGCCGATCGAACAGATCTCCGCGAACGGCCTGCGCACAACCGCGGAAAACTTCGAATTCGACATGATCATCTACGCCACCGGCTTCGACGCCCTGACCGGCAGCTTCGACCGCATCGACTTCCGCGGCACCGGCGGCCAGCGTCTGAAGGACAAGTGGGCGAACGGTCCGCAGACCTTCCTGGGCGTGCTGGTCGAGGGCTTCCCCAACATGATGATGGTGATGGGCCCGCACACCGCGCTGGGCAACCTGCCGCGCAGCATCGAGTACAATGTCGAATGGGTCGCCGGCCTGATCGGCTTCCTGCGCCAGCACGGCCACACCCGCGCCGAGGCCACCGATGCCGCGGTGCAGTCCTGGACCGACCATGTGAAAAAGCTCGGCCACGGGCTGCTGTCCAACGAGGTCGATTCCTGGATGACCGGCGTCAACCGCAACATCGGCAAGGAAACCCGCATCATCGCGCGCTATGCCGGCACCGCGCCGGATTATCGCATGACCTGCAATGCGGTGGCGGCCGGGGGGTATCGGGAGCTGGCGCTGGGTTAACTGGCTTTGGCCCGCGCCCGCATCTCGTCGCTGGGCTTGCTGTCGGCGACGCGGGCGTAGGTGGCGCAGGCGACCAGCAGCACGGCGGCCATGAAGCCGAACAGGCTGCGATAGGCCAGTTCCGAGCGGCTGCCATCGGCCAGCGGGGGGAAGGCGCCGAGGATCACGCCGGACAGGCTCTGCATGCAGGCCACCCCCAGCATGACGGAGGTGTTCATCGTCGCCATGCCGCGGCCGATCAGGTGGTCGGGGAAGATGCCGCGGCCATGGGCCATGATCATGGTGGAACAGGCGCTCAGCGCGCCGATGGCGATCAGGGCGGCGACCGCGAACCAGGCCGGCGGCTGCGACACCAGGGCCAGGGCGGCCAGGATGGCGGCGATGGCCAGCGTGCCGGCGACGGCTATCCACTTGCGCGTGTCCAGGATGCGGTCCAGCGGGCCGATGCCGATCATCGCCACCTGATAGGCGATGACGCCGGCGAACAGCACATTGGCCGCCGCCACCGCCGACAGCCCGTGCGCCTCGCGCAGGAACGCCCCGCCCCACAGGCCCTGCACGGTGAAGGTGCAGGCGTAGTTGCAGAAGTTCAGCGCCAGGATGTAGGGCAGCGAGGGGTTGCGCAGCACCTGGCCCAGGCCGCGCAGCATCTCGCGCGCGGATTCTGGCTTGCGGGCCAGGAACGGGTGGCCGGGCGGGGCGTCGCGCACCACCAGCCAGACGGCGACGGTGGCCAGGGCGGTGAAGACGACGACCGCGCCGAACACGCTGCGCCAGCCGACCGTGCCCGCCGCCCAGGCCAGCGGCGTGGTGGCGGCCAAATTGCCGAGCAGGCCGAAGGAGAGCACCAGCGCGGTCAGGGTGGCGAAGCGGTCCGGCGGGAACCAGCGCGAGATCACCACCATGCTGCCGACCAGCATCACCCCGAACCCCGCCCCCATCAGCGCGCGGCCGGCCAGCAGTGTCGGCCAGTCCGGCGCCAGCACGAAGACCGTGCCGCCCAGGCAGGCCAGCACCAGCATGCCGGTGATGGTGCGGCGCGGGCCGTGGCGGTCGAACAGGAAGCCGACGGGAATCTGCATCGCCGCGAAGCCGAAGAAGAAGGCGCCGGTCAGCGCGCCCAGCGCCTCCGGCCCGATCGCCAGGTCGCGCATCAGGTCGAGCCCGATGGTGACATTGGCGGCGCGGAAGAAATGGCTGGCGACATAGGCGATGGCGAGGGTGCCGACGATCACCAGCCCCTGGTTGCGCAATTGCCGCGTCATGCGCCGCCGTCTCCCCCGCCCTTGTCCCACCGACCTATCACGCTCTGGCCGCAGCGGCTATCCAGCGCCGATGGAGGACACCCACGACCGGCGGCGGGACAATCTGCGTGGTGCCGCAGCGATGCTGGGCGCGATCGCGCTGTTCATCGTCAACGACGCCATGATCAAGCTGGCCAGCGAAGGCGTGCCGGCCGCGCAGACCATCGGCGTGCGCGGGGTGTTCGCAACCCTTTGGGTGGTGCTGGCGGTCAGCGCGGCGGGGCTGTGGCATCAGGCGCACCATGCGCTGGACCCGCGCACGATCGGGCGCGCGGTGCTGGATGTCGGCAGCACCTTCACCTATCTGATCGCGCTGTTCCACATGCCCTTGGCGCTGGCCGTCGCCATTGGGCAGACCTCGCCGCTGATGATCCTGGCGCTGTCGGTGGTCTTCCTGCGCGAGCGCGTGCCGTGGCAGCGCTGGGCGGCGGTGGTGGTGGGATTTGCCGCGGTGCTGCTGGTGGTGCGGCCGGGCAGCGAAGGCTTCTCGCCCTGGGCGCTGCTGAGCCTGCTGGGCACGCTGCTGAGCGCGACGCGCGACATCTATACGCGGGTGGTGCCGGCGCGGGTGCCGTCGCTGATCATCACGCTGGCGACGGCGGTGGCGGTGACGGTGACCGGGGTGGTGATCACGGCGGTGGTGGGCTGGGTGCCGATGAGCGGGCAACAATGGGGGCTGCTGTTCGGCGCGTCGCTGTTCCTGGCCGGGGCCTATCACCTGATGATCGTGGCGATGCGCCGCGGCGAGGTCTCGTTCGTCGGCGGCTTCCGCTATGCCTCGCTGCCGGCGGCGGCGCTGGTGGGGTTCGTGGTGTGGGGACACCTGCCGGACGGGCCGGCCGTTCTGGGCATGGTGGTGATCGTGGCGGCGGGGCTGTACCTGTTCCGGACGGGGCGGCGCTGAGCCGTCAGGCGCCCAGCGCCTCGTTCCCCAGCACCTCGTTCAGCGCGCCGGCGGGGAGTTCGGGGCTGGTGGCGTATTGGAAGCAGGCGGCGGCCCGGGCGGGTTCGGTGCGGAACAGCGGGGGCAGGGCGGTGGCGCATTTTTCCATCGCCACCGGGCAGCGGTCGACGAAGCGGCAGCCGGCGGCGGAGGGGGCGGCGGCCGGGGGCTGGTCGCCTGATTCCTCCAGCCAATCCCGCGTCGTGCTGACCTGCGGGATCGAGGCGATCAGGAGCTGGGTGTACGGATGCTGCGGGTGCTTGACCACGCGCTCCACCGCGCCGGCCTCGGCCACGCAGGCGCGGTACATCACCAGGATGTTGTCGCTGACCTGGTAGGCGGTGGCGAGGTCGTGGGTGATGTAGATGATCGAAATGCCCATCTCGTCGGTGAGTTTGCGCAGCGAGGTCAGGATGGTGGCGCGCAGCGAGGCATCCACCATCGAGACCGGCTCGTCGGCGACGATCAGCTTCGGCTTCATCAGCACCGCGCGGGCGACCATGATGCGCTGGCGCTGGCCGCCGGAGAGCTGGTGCGGGAAGCGGCCCAGGATCTCCTCCGGGCGCAGGCCGACGGCGCGCAGGGCGCCCTCGATCATGCTGCGGGCCTCGGCGCGGCTGGCGGCGAGGCCGAACTTCTTCACCGGGGTCGTGAGCACGTGGTCGACGCGGTAGAACGGGTTGTAGACCTCGTACGGGTCCTGGAACACCGCCTGCACGTCGCGGCGGAAACTCTTTCGCTCGGACCCGGACAGGCGCGCCATGTCGCGGCCGTTGTAGAAAACCTGGCCGGCGCTGGGCGCGATCAGGCCCAGCATGATGCGCGCCAGCGTGGTCTTGCCGCTGCCGCTTTCGCCGACGACGGCGGTGATCGCCGGGCGGGTGGTGTCGATGCTCATCGACAGGTCGGACAGCGCGGCCATGGCGCCGTAGCGCTTGGTGACGTGCCTGGCTTCCAGGAGAGGGGTCATGCCGGGCTCACGCGAAATGACAGGCGGCTTGCTGGCCCGGCGCGATATCGCGCACCGCCGGCCGCTCCTGCCGGCAGCGATCCTCGACGCGGGTGCAGCGCGGGTGGAAGGCGCAGCCCGGCGGCAGGTCGCGCAGCAAGGGCGCCAGGCCCGGCAGGCCCTGCATGGTGCCGCGCGCCGCCAGCGAGGGCAGCGAGGCGATCAGGGCCTGGGTATAGGGGTGGCGCGGGCGGGTGATGATCTCGCCGATCGGGGCCAGCTCCACCAGGCGGCCGGCGTACATGACGCCGAGGCGGTCGACGAACTGGGCCATCAGCCCCATGTCGTGTCCGACCAGGATGATGGCGCAGGCCAGCTCGCGCTGCACCCGCGCCAGCGTCTCCATCACCTGGCGCTGCACGACGACATCGAGCGCGCTGGTGGGTTCGTCGGCGATGATGACCTTGGGGCGCAGGCAGATGGCAATGGCGATGCAGGCGCGCTGCTTCATCCCGCCGGAGAGTTCGTGCGGGTAGAGATTGGCGACTTCGGGGCGCAGGCCGACGGTGCGCAGGAGTTCGGCGACGCGGGTTTCGAACTCGGCCGTGCTGAGCTGTACGCCATGATCGCGAAAAGCGTCGGCGATCTGCGCCTTGATCCGCATCACCGGGTTGAGCGAGTTCATCGAGCCCTGCGGCACCATGGCGATGCCCGCCAGGCGCAGGCGGCGCATCCCCTCGTGGTCGAGTTCCGAGAGTTCCACGCCGTCCAGCGTCACCCGGCCGCCGGTGATGCGCCCGGGCGGGCGGATCATGCGCAGGATGGCCAGCGCCATGGTGGACTTGCCGGAGCCGGATTCGCCGGCCAGGCCCAGGCGCTCGTTCGGGGCGAGGGCGAAGGAGACGTCGGCCACCGCACGGACGGCGCCCAGCGGATGGTCGAATTCGACCTTCAGGCCCTGGACCTGGAGGATCGGGGTCATGCCGATTTCCTGAGGCGGGGATTGGCGATCTCGTCCAGCCCCACGGTGACGAAGAACAGGCCGAGGAAGACGATCAGGATGATCACCGTCGGCGCCAGCCACCACCACCACCAGCCGTTGATCATGGCGGCGTTGAAGTTCACCCAGTACAGCGTCATGCCCAGCGTCGGCGCGTCGATCGGGCCGAGGCCCAGCACCTCCAGCCCGATCGAGGCCAGGATGGCGCCGGAGACCGCGTTGACCAGGGTGGCGGCGAGATAGGGCAGCAGGTTGGGCATCAGCTCGAAGAAGATGATCGCGGGGCCGGACATGCCGGACATGCGGGCGATCTCGACATAGCCACGCTCGCGCAGGGAAAGCACCTGCGCGCGGATGGTGCGGGTGGGGTTGAGCCAGGCCAGCGAGGCGACGACCAGGGCCATCTGGTTGACGCTGAGCCCGCCGGGGATGCCGATGGCGATGATGATCAGCACCAGCAGCCCGGGCACGGTAAGCCCGATATCGGCGATGCCGCGGATGATGGTGTCCGCCCAGCCGCGGTAATAGGCGGCGACGAAGGCCAGCACGGTGCCGATGCCGACGCCGAGGAAGCCGGCGATGAAGCCGATGCGCAGGGTCAGCGGCGTGCCGGCCACCATCACCGCCAGCAGGTCGCGGCCCTGGCGGTCGGTGCCGAACGGGTGCTGGGCGGAGGGCGGCTGCAGCGGGCGGACGGAAAGCGCGCGGGCGTCCTCCACATCCACCACCATGTGGCCGATGGCGATGAAGGCGAGCAGGAACAGCAGCATCGCGCTGCCGACGACCAGCGAGAGATTGCGGCGCAGATAGCGGACCAGACCGGTCATCTCAGCTGCGCCGATAGCTGATGCGCGGGTCCATCAGCGGGTAGAACAGGTCCAGCAGCAGGGTGGCGAGACCCAGCGAGACGATCACGGTGAAGACGATGCCCTGGATCAGGAAATGGTCGTTCTCGCGGATCGCCTGGAACAGCAGCGTGCCGATGCCGGGATAGCCGAAGATCACCTCCACCAGCACGGCACCCGACAGGATCTGGCCCAGCGCCAGGGCCAGCGCGGTGATCTGCGGCAGGATGGCGTTGCGCAGGCAATATCGGGAAAAGATGGTGAGGCTTTTCAGCCCCTTGCCCTCGGCGAAGACCACATAATCCTCGCCCATGGTGGTCACCATCATGCCGCGCATCGACAGCGCCCAGCCGCCGACGGCGACCAGGATGATCGACAGCGCCGGCAGGGTGGCGTGGCGCAGCAGGTCGAGCACGAACCCCAGGGTCAGCGACGGGCTCGCCCCCATGGAATAGCCGCCGAAGATCGGCAGCAACTGCACCTGGAACGCCAGCAGGTACATCAGGATCAGGCCAAGGAGAAAGAACGGGATGGCATGCAGCGCCCATAATGGCGGCATCAGCCAGGCCATCCAGCGCGGCGCCCGCGGCCAGGCGAGCAGGGCGCCCAGGATGGTGCCGATGACGAAGGACAGCAGCGTGGTCACCCCCAGCAGCCCGACGGTCCAGGGGATCGATTCGGCGATCATGTCGGCGACGGTGCGCGGATAGTTGGCGATCGAGAAGTTGAAGTCGCCGCGCAGCACGTCGCCCAGGTAGGACAGGTATTGCTGCCACAGCGGGCGGTCCAGCCCGAAGCGGACCTCGTAGACCTTGACCATCTCGTCGATGCCCTGCTGCACATAGCCGCCGAGCTGGGCCTGTTGCAGCAGCTTGGTGCGCACCGGGTCCTGCCCGGAGAGCTTGGGCAGGAAGAAGTTCAGGCTGGCGGCCAGCCAGATGATGACGACGAAGACGCCGCAGCGCTTGAGGATGTCGAGGATGTGCACTGCGGCGTCCGATCTGCTGGGTCAGGCCGGCTTCAGGTTCCACAGCACCATCGGGAAGGTCAGGTGCCAATGGGCGCCGTTGACGTGGAACGGATCGGCGGCGTTCTCCGCCGTCGGCCAGTTGGTCCAGTAGGTGGTGTTCATCGGGATGCGGTGATGGAGCTGGACGATCTGGATGTCCGGCAGTTCCGGCAGCCAGATTTCCATGGCGCGGCGGAACAGGTCCTTCAGCTTCGCCTGGTCGGTCGGCGGCACGGCGAACATCTCGTCGACGATCTTGTCATAGGCGGCGTTCTTCCAGCGGGCGAAGTTCACCTGGTGCCCGCCCGGCACGGCGACCGAGGCGGACTGGTACAGCTTCAGCGTGTTGTAGGGCTCGCTGACGCTGCCGCCATGGCCGTAGATGGCGCCGGTGTACTGGCCCTTCTGGAAGCGGTCGTCGAAATCGGGCGGCAGCGAGATGCTGGCGTCGACGCCGGCGCGCTTGAGCATTTCCACCAGCACCGGGCCGATCGACGGGCCGGTGGAGCCGAAGCCGATGATGTCCAGGCTGAGCTTCTGCCCGCCGCGCGCCCAGATGCCGTCCGCGCCCTTGGCGAAGCCCTTGGCGGTCAGCAGGGCATCGCCCTTGCGGCGGTCGAAGGCCAGGGTGTCGTGCTTCTGCAGCAGGTCGCGGATGTGGTCCTTGTACGGCTGCAGCGGCGCGTAGTCCGGCATCGGCAGCGGCGAGACCTCCGACGCGCCGAGATAGCTGACGTCGATGATCTGCTGGCGGTTGATGTAGTGGCTGATCGCCCAGCGCACGTCCTTGTCATCGAACGGTGGGCGCTCGTTGTTCACGTACAGCGCGATCGGCCACCAGTCGCGATAGCCGAAGGGTGGCTTCTGGCCGGAATGGGTGGTGATCTTCGGGTTCTGGCGGAACACGGTGGTGAAGGTGGCCGGCTGCATGCCGGTGCCGGCATCGACCTGGTTGGTGATCAGGAGCTGGGCGGTCTGCTGCTCGCCGGCATTGGGCAGCCAGATGTTGCGCAGCACCTGCGGCAGGGGGGCCATGCCGCGCTCGGCGGCCCACCATTTCTCGGCGCGGTCGAACACCTTCTGCTGCGGGCTGGCGGCGACCACGCGCCAGGGGCCGGTGGTGACCGGATGGCCGCGGGCGATGTCGAAATGCTTGAAGGCGGCCCAGTCCTGGCCCTCGAAGATGTGCTTCGGCACGATGTAGACGCCGATGTCGTATTTGTACGACATGAACATGAAGAAGCGCGGCGAGGGGATCTTGAAGTCGATCACCACGGTGTTGGCGTCCGCGGCCGTCGCCTTCTCCACCGCCTGGTTCACGTCGATGCCCCAGCGCACCTTGGGGCCGAGGTCGCGCAGCGAATTGAGCGTGAAGGCGACGTCCTCGGCGCTGAACGGCACGCCGTCGGACCAGGTGATGCCCGAGCGGGTCTTGATCGTCAGCTTCTTGAAATCGGGGGTGAATTCATAGCTTTCGGCCAGCCACATGTG
>JBIPLY010000206.1:0-7281 GCA_044369385.1 Acetobacteraceae bacterium
CAAGCCGAAGCTCGCCCATCCCGAGCTGACGAAGAACGAGCTGGGCTTCACGCGGCGCGACTACGAGGGCTCGATCTCCACCCTGTGCGCCGGCTGCGGGCATGATTCGATCAGCGCGGCGATCATCCGCGCCTGCTTCGAGCTTAGCCTGCCGCCGCACCGCATCGCCAAGCTGTCGGGCATCGGCTGCTCGTCGAAGACGCCCACCTACTTCCTGGGCAACTCGCACGGCTTCAACTCGGTGCATGGGCGCATGCCCAGCGTGCTGACCGGGGCGAACCTGGCCAACCGGGAGCTGATCTATCTCGGCGTCTCCGGCGACGGCGACAGCGCCTCGATCGGCTTCGGGCAGTTCAGCCACTCGATCCGCCGCGGCGTGAACATGACCTATATCGTCGAGAACAACGGCGTGTACGGCCTCACCAAGGGCCAGTTCTCCGCCACCGCCGATCGCGGGGCGAAGAACAAGCGCGGGGTGGAGAACATGGACGAGGCGATCGACATGGTCGGCATCGCCATCCAGCTCGGCGCCACCTATGTCGGGCGCAGCTTCTCCGGCGACAAGAACCAGCTCGTGCCGCTGATCAAGGGCGCGCTGCAGCACAACGGCGCGGCGTTCATCGACTGCATCTCGCCCTGCGTGATGTTCAACAACCATGACGGCAGCACCAAGAGCTACGACTATGTGCGCGAGCACAACGAGGCGGTGAACTTCATGGACGTGGTCACCGGCCGCGACGAGATCACGGTGGACCACGAACCCGGCACCACGGAGATCGTGCGCCAGCACAATGGCGGGCTGCTGAAGCTGCGCAAGCTGGCCAACGACTATGACGTGACCGACCGGGTGGCGGCGATGAACTTCCTGGAGACCCACAAGGCGCGCGGCGAGATCGTCACCGGGCTGCTCTATGTGGACCCGGACGCCGAGGACCTGCACGGCTTCCTGCAAACCCACGACAAGCCGTTCAACACCATGACCGACGCCGAGCTGGTGCCGGGCGCGGCGGCGCTGGCGAAGCTGAACGCGTCGCTGAGGTAAGGTCGGGCTCCGCCCCTGCGGCGCAAGCTGCGCCGCATCACCCGCCAGGGGGCCAAGCCCCCTGGACCCTTATGAATTAAGGTCCAGGGGCTTGGCCCCTGGCGGGTCTGGGCGGAGCCCAGGCTTTCTTAGCCTCCAAACCCACCCAGGAATCGCTGCAACAACCGCCCCAGCGCATCCAGGTTGTAGCCCCCCTCCTGCACGATCGCACACGGCAGCCCGGCGCCCGCGATCGCCTCGCCCGCCCGCGCAAACCCGTCATCGGTGACGTTCAGGAAGTGCATCGGCTCTTCCTGGCTCGCATCCATCCCCAGGCTCACCACCAGCGCCTCGGCGCCATGGCGGCGGATTTCGCGCAGGCACGCGGCGATGGCGGCCAGCCAGGGTTCGTCGCTGCTGCCCTTGGCCAACGGCATGTTCAGGTTGCACCCCGCCCCGGCGCCCTCGCCGCGCTCGCCGGCATGGCCGACATACCAGGGGTAATAGCCGTTCGGATCGCCATGGACCGAGGCGAAGAACACATCGTCGCGCGCCCAGAAGATGCCCTGCGTGCCGTTGCCATGGTGGCTGTCGATGTCCAGCACGGCCACGCGGGCGGCCCCCCGGGCGCGCAGGCGCTCGGCGGCGATGGCGGCGTTGTTGAGGTAGCAATGCCCGCCGGCGCGCGCGGCATAGGCGTGATGGCCCGGCGGGCGGGCCAGGGCATAGGCGTGCCGGCCCGCGGCGGCCTCGTCGGCGGCAGCGATGGCCGCGGCGGCGGCGGCGGCGGCGGAGACCCAGGTCTCGCGGCAGGTCGGGTTGGTGTCGGCGTGGTACCAGCCGACCTGCCCGACGATGGTCGCCGAGCGCTTTGCCCCGTTGGCCAGCATCTCCGGCGCGGGGTGGACATTGGCGACCATCTCCGCACCGTGATCGGCCATGGCCTCCCAGGCGGCCCAGCCGTCGCGCAGGTAGTCCAGGTAGTCCGGCGGATGCACCGTGCCGATGGCGGCCAGGTCGGCGGGGCCGGGATCGGTGATCGAAAGCCCCATGGCGCGGCAGCCCTCCAGCAGGGCGGAGGCGCGGCCCGGAACCTCGAAGTTCCGCTTCACGATGCCGCGCTGGACGAAGAATTGCGGGTCATGGGCCAGTTCGGCGGGATTCCAGAAGGCTTTCACTTGCGTACTCCTCGACCTGCGTGGCGTGTTCATGGACAGTGGGCGCCGGCACGTCAATCGTTCGCAAGGGGTTCGCCATGCAGCCGCGCATCAGCCTGGTCACGCTGGGGGTGGCCGATGTCGCGGCGGCGCGCGGGTTCTATGAGCGGCTGGGCTGGGTTGCCTCGGCACAGAGCAACGCCAACGTGGCGTTCTTCCAGGCCGGCGGGATGGTGCTGTCGCTCTACGGCCGCGCGGCGCTGGCCGAGGACGCCCAGGTCTCCGGCGCGGGCGGCGGGTTCGCCGGCATCACCCTGGCCTGGAACGGGCGCGACACCGCGGAGGTGGATGCGGTGCTGGCCGCGGCGGTGGCGGCCGGCGCGCGGCTGGTGAAGCCGGCACAGCCGGTGTTCTGGGGCGGCTACAGCGGCTACTTCGCCGATCCCGACGGGCATCTGTGGGAAGTGGCGCACAATCCCGGCTTCCCGCTGGATGCCGACGGCGCGGTGCGGCTGCCGGATTGACGGGCTTGCCAGCGGGCGGCGGAAGCCCGACCATCGGGCCCGAACCGGATGGAACCAGCTTCATGACCCTGCGCATCGCCGTCGGCGGCTTCCTGCACGAAAGCCATTCCTTTGCCCCGCGGCCGACGCGCTATGCCGATTTCGTCCGGCCGGGCGGGTTTCCGCCGCTGGTGCAGGGCGCGCCGATGTTCGCGGCCGTCGAGGGCACCTCGGTCGGCACGGCGGGCGCCATGGCGCGGGCCAAGGAAATCGGCGGCATCGAGCTGGTGCCGCTGGCCTGGGGCTTCGCCAACCCCGCCGGCCCGGTGCAGGACGAGGCGTTCGAGCGCATCTGCGCGCTGCTCTGCGCCCACCTGTCCAACGCGCTGGATGCCGGGCCGCTGGATGGCGTCTATCTCGACCTGCACGGCGCCGCCGTGGCCGACAGCTTCCCGGACATGGAGGGCGAGGTGCTGCGCCGGGTGCGTGCCATTGTCGGCGACCTGCCGCTGACCATCTCGCTCGATCCGCACTGCAACCTGACCGCCGAGATGGTGGCGCGCTGCGATGCGCTGGTGCCGTATCGCACCTATCCGCATATCGACATGCGCGATGCCGGGGCGCAGGCGATGACGCTGCTGGTCGAGCGCATCCGGCGCGGCAAACCCTGGGCGCGGGCGTTCCGCCAGGTGGATTTCTTCGTCGCCCTGCCGATGCAATGCACCATGGTCGCCCCGATGGCCCCGGTGCTGGAGGAGCGCGCCCGGCTGAACACCGCCGCCGGCGTGGCCGAGGTCGCGTTCTGCTTCGGTTTTCCGTACGCTGATTTCAAGGATTGCGGCGTCGCCCTGGCCGCCTATGCCGAGACCCAGGCCCAGGCCGATGCCGCCGCCGACGCGCTGAAATCCTTCATCGACGCCCGCGAGGCCAGCTTCGCCGGTGCCGTGCTGCCCGCCGGCCAGGTGGTGGCCGAGGCGATCCGCCTGTCGCGCGCGGCCAAGAAGCCGATCGTCATCGCCGACACCCAGGACAACCCCGGCGCCGGCGGCCACGGCGACACCACCGGCATGCTGTCCGAACTGATCCGCCAGAAGGCCGAGGGCGCCATCCTCGCCCTGATCAACGACGACGAAAGTGCCGCGGCCTGCCACGCCGCCGGCGAGGGGGCGACGATCGCGCTGTCGCTGGGGGGCAAGTCCGATGGCGTGCCGATAGCCGTCGACGCAACAGTGCTGAAGCTGACGGATGGAAAATTCGTCGGCACCGGCCCGATGGCGAAGGGCAACTACGCCGATCTCGGCCCCTCGGCGCTGATCGAATGCGGCGGGGTGAAGGTGATCGTGGTCACCCGCAAGATGCAGGCGCTGGACCAGTCGCTGATCCGCCATGTCGGCATCGAGCCGAGCGCGTGCCGCATCATCGTGCTGAAATCCTCGGTGCATTTCCGCGCCGACTACCAGCCGATCGCCGAAGCGGTGCTGGTCGGCGCGGCGCCGGGGCCGGCGGTGGCCGATCCCGCGGAGCTGCCGTTCAAGAATTTGCGGCCGGGGCTGCGGCTGCGGCCGATGGATAACCGGACGTCTTAAGAAAGAAAGCAGTTCTTTTTTGAAAAAAAGAACCAAAAAACTTTTATCCGTTTAGGGAGCCTCCCAATGAACCCCTTCGACCTCACCGGCCGCGTCGCCCTCGTCACCGGCGGCAATGGCGGCATCGGCCTCGGCATGGCCACCGGGCTGTACAACGCCGGCGCCACCGTGGTGCTGTCCGGCCGCAACAAGGCCAAGGGCGAGGCCGCCGCCAAGTCGCTCGGCGCGCGTGCCAGCTTCATCGCCGCCGACGTCACCAAGAAGGCGCAATGCCTCGACCTGGTCGCCCAGACCGTCGCCAAGCACGGCCGCCTCGACATCCTGATCAACAACGCCGGCATTGCAGTGAGAAAGTTCCCGCAGGACCACACCGAGGAGGAGTGGCACCGCGTCATGGACACCAACATGACCAGCGCCTTCCTGCTCTCCCAGGCGGTCTATCCCGAGTTCCTCAAGGCCGGCGGGGGAAAAATCATCAATATCGGCTCGGTGATGACCCTGATGGGCGCCCCCCATGCCGGCCCCTATGCGGCGTCCAAGGGCGCCATCGTCCAGTTCACCCGCGTCTGCGCCACCGCCTGGGCCAAGGACAACATTCAGGCCAACGCCGTGCTGCCCGGCTGGATCGACACCGAGCTGACCTCGGCCGCGCGCGACCAGGTGCCCGGCCTGAACGAAAGCGTGCTGGCCCGCACCCCGGCCGGGCGCTGGGGCGTGCCGAACGACCTGTCGGGGATCGCGGTGTTCCTCGCAGCACCGGCCAGCGATTTCGTCACCGGGGCGGCAATCCCCTGCGACGGCGGGTTCACCATCCGCGCGTGACGATCGCGCGCATCCAGAGCTTCGCGTTTGCCGGCATCGAGGCCGTGCCGGTGGAGGTCCAGGTGCAGATCGCGCCGGGCCTGCCGGCCTTCCTCGTCGTCGGCCTGCCGGACAAGGCGGTGGGCGAGGCGCGGGAGCGGGTGCGCGCGGCGCTGACCGCCATGGGCCTGTCGCTGCCGCCGAAGCGCGTGCTGATCAACCTGGCACCCGCCGACCTGCTGAAGGAGGGCAGCCATTTCGACCTGCCGATCGCGCTGGCCGTGCTGGCGGCGATGGATGTGCTGCCGCGCGAGGAGATGGGCGAGTTCGCCGCCCTGGGCGAGCTGTCGCTGGACGGTCGGCTGAGCCCGGTGGCCGGCGTGCTGCCGGCGGCGATGGCGGCGAGCCTGCGCGGCCTCGGCCTGGTCTGTCCGGAGGGGCAGGGCGGCGAGGCGGCCTGGGCCGGGGCGCAGTTCCCGGTGCTGGCCGCCCCCGACCTGCTCGCCCTGGTCAACCATTTCCGCGGCAGCCAGGTGCTCTCCCCGCCCGCCGCCGCGGGCCTGGCCGAGGGGCCGCCGCTGCCGGACCTGGCCGATGTGCGCGGCATGGAAACCTCCCGTCGCGCGCTGGAGATCGCCGCGGCCGGTGGGCACAACCTGTTGCTGATCGGCCCGCCCGGCTCCGGCAAGTCGATGCTCGCCGCGCGCCTGCCCGGGCTGCTGCCCGATTTGTCGCCGATGGAGGCGCTGGAGGTCAGCACGGTGCATTCCGTGGCCGGCATGCTGGTGGGCGGCCTGCTGCTCAAACGCCCGCCGTTCCGCGAGCCGCACCACTCCGCCAGCCAGGCCGCGCTCGCCGGCGGCGGCCAGCGCGCGCGGCCGGGCGAGGTCTCGCTGGCCCATCGCGGCGTGCTGTTCCTCGATGAGCTGCCCGAATTCCCCCGCGCGGCGCTGGAGGCGTTGCGCGCGCCGATGGAGGCCGGGCGCACCACCGTCTCGCGCGCCGCCGCCCACGTGACCTACCCCGCCCGCTTCCAGCTCGTCGCGGCGATGAACCCCTGCCGCTGCGGCTATCTCGGCGACGCATCGCGCGAATGCGGCCGCGCGCCGCGCT
This sequence comes from Acetobacteraceae bacterium, assembly GCA_044369385.1. Taxonomy (GTDB): domain Bacteria; phylum Pseudomonadota; class Alphaproteobacteria; order Acetobacterales; family Acetobacteraceae; genus CAMDGX01. The sequence continues at coordinate 6,182 of JBIPLY010000206.1, forward strand.
GCGGGGCGGATTACCAGAACCGCATCAGCGGCCCGCTGCTGGACCGCATCGATCTGACCGTCGAAGTGCAGCCGACCCCGCCCAGCGAACTCTCCCGCGCCCCCCCGGGCGAGGCCAGCGCCCCGGTGGCCGCCCGCGTCGCCCGCGCCCGCGCCGCCCAGCGCGCCCGCTATGGCGAGGGGGGTGCTGCCACCAATGCCGAAGCGGATGCCACCAAGCTGACCATGGACGCCGACGCCCGCGTGCTGGCCGAACAGGCCGCCGACCGCCTGCGCCTGTCCGCCCGCGGCTTCACCCGCGCCCTGCGCGTGGCCCGCAGCATCGCCGACCTGGCCGGCGCGCCCACGATCCGCCGCGCCGATGTGGCCGAGGCGCTGGCCTATCGCCACCGGATGCCGGGGCGGTAAGCCCCGTTTTCATCCGAGGGCGGTAAGCCCCGTCTTCAACACGCGGGCGGTAGCGATAGGCCGCTTTGCTCAGCCCAGCCCGTCGAACAGCGCCGTGGTGATGGAGCGCTCGGCGAAGCTCGGGATGATCACGACGATCTGCTTGCCCGCCATCTCCGGCCGGGCGGCCAGCTTCAGCGTCGCGGCCAGTGCCGCACCCGAGGAGATGCCGCCGGGAATGCCCTCGCGCCGGGCCAGGCGGCGCGCGGTGGCCATCGCCTCGTCGCCGGTCACCTGGATGATCTCGTCGTAGATCGTGGTGTCCAGCACGCTGGGCACGAAGCCGGCGCCGATGCCCTGGATCGGGTGCGGGGCGGGCGCGCCGCCGGACAGCACCGGGCTGGCGGACGGCTCGACGGCGATCATGCGCAGCCCCGGCTTGCGCGGCTTCAGCACCTGGCCGATGCCGGTGATGGTGCCGCCAGTGCCGATGCCGCTGACCACGGCGTCGACCCCGCCCTGGGTGTCGTGCCAGATCTCCTCGGCGGTGGTGCGGCGATGGATGTCGGGGTTGGATTCCGTGCCGAACTGGTCGGCGGTGACGCTGCCGGGGTGCTGCGCCAGCAACTCCTTGGCGCGGGCCACCGCCCCGTTCATGCCCTTCTCGCGCGGGGTCAGGTCGATCTCGGCACCCAGGTATTGCAGCATCTTGCG
>JBIPLY010000065.1:0-13372 GCA_044369385.1 Acetobacteraceae bacterium
GCGGCACAGACGAAGGCCAGGCCGATGCCGGTATTGCCGCTGGTCGGCTCGATGATGACAGCACCCGGGCCGATCCGCCCGTCGGCCTCCATCGCCTCGATCATGTTCACCCCGATGCGGTCCTTGACGCTGGCCAGCGGGTTGAAGAACTCCAGCTTCAGCAGGATGTCGGCCTGGATGCCATCCTCGCGGGTGATGTTGGGGATGCGCACCAGCGGGGTGTTGCCGATGGTCTCGGCGATGCTGTCATAGATCCGCCCGCGCAGCGGGGCATCGAGCTTTAGGGTGGATTTCGCCATGGGACCCTCCGGGCGCGCTATTTCACGCCAATAAAACGTATGAAACGGATCATACGCGATCGACGGAGAAATACCAGCCCGCGCGGCAGCAGCCCCTCAGCGCACCTCGCCGTCACCGCGCAGCGGCTTGACCGGGCCGACCAGCTTGTTGCCCTTCAGCATCGCCTCCGTCGCGGTCAGGTTGACCACCAGGAAGGTCTGGTAGGTGCCGGTGTTGATCATGGTGTTGTTCTCGATGGTGATCTCCCGCGTCGGCTGGGTCACGCCCTCGGCGCCGATCATGATCGCGGTGGTGCGGTTCTCCGATTTCGGGCCTTTCTGCATGGTGGTGTCGCGCACCACCAGGCTGCCGCCGTTCGGCGCCTCGATGTGGTAGCTGGCGGTGCCGGTATCGCCGTCGCGCAGGTCGCAGCCGATCACCTCGGTGCGCGCGGCGCGCGACTTGATGTGGTGGGCCTGCTTGGTGTCGGCGAAGCGGCTGTTCTCCACGCGCAGCAGCTTCAGCGCGTTGACGTAGATGCCGTGCGCGCAGGGCGAGCAGTAGCCGTTGCGCAGGAACTCGCTGTCCTTGATCAGCATGGTGCTGTTGGGGTTCGAGGCGGCCAGGATGCCGTTCTGGTTGTTGATGAACTTCACCCGCTCGACAGTCAGGTTGGTGCCTTCGGCGCGGATGCCGGCCCCGTTCATGTCCGGCACGCGCGCGCGGGTCAGGGTGATGTTGCGCAGGGTGATGTCGTTGCCGGCGGTGACCAGGATGGCCTTGCCCTGGCACGCCTTGTCGGTCATCACCGCGCTGGCGTCGGGGCCGGCGCCCTCGATGGTGATGCGGCTTGCGGAGATGACGGCGCAGTCGAAATACTCGCCGGGATGGATCAGCACGCGGTCGCCGTCCTTGGCGGCGCGGATCGCCTCGGACGGCAGCTTGAATTCGCGGCCCTCGCCCACTTCCAGCGTGCGCGCCGCGGCCGGCAGCGATAGGCCGACCAGCAGCATGGCGGTGGCCAGATGGCGGAATTGGATGGTCATGCGCGCGCGCTCCCGTTGCCGCGCGCAGACTACCGCCGTGCTCCCCCGCCGCGCCAGCGCGATTGCGTCAGCCCACGCCCGGCACCCCGGCCCGCGCGGCCACCATCACCGCCACCACCGCCGCGGCGATCGCCCAGGTCACCCGGTCGCGCGCCGCATACTGGATCGGGTCGTGCAGCATGTAGCCGCGCGCGGTGGACAGCCACATGCGGCAGTTCCACAGCAGCACCAGCGGCACGATCCCCCAGAGCAGCCCGGGTGCGGCCAGCCGCCCGGCGTTGGCCTCTGCCTGCACGTAGAGCGCCAGCACCAGGGTGGAGGAGAAGGCCGCCGCCACGCCAAAGGCCTGCAGGATGGCGACATCGTCCGGCCCATAGTCGCGCCCGGCCACCCGGCGCCGCTGGGTGCGCGGCGCGGCCTCCATCACCTCGGCGACGCGCTTGATCAGCGCCAGGCTGAGGAACAGGAAGCTGGCGAAGGCCAGCAGCCACAGCGACAGCGCGTGCCCCGTCGCCACCCCGCCGCCGAAGATGCGGATGGTGAACAGCCCGGTCAGAGTGAACACATCCACCAGCGGCTGGCGCTTCAGCCACAGCGAGTAGGCCACCGAGATCGCGGCATAGATCGCCACCACCAGCAGGATCCCGGCCCAGGCCGCCACCGCGGCACCCAGCAGCACCAGCGCCACCCCCAGCGCGACCCCCGCCGCGGCCGGCGCATCGCCGGCGGCGAACGGCCGGCGCCGCTTGGTCGGGTGCGCCCGGTCGGCGGCCAGGTCCAGCAGGTCGTTGGCCATGTAGATGCCGGAAGCCGCCGCGCAGAACGCCACGAAGGCCAGCATCCCGCCGTACCAGCTCGCCGCGTCGGTCAGCGCATGCGCGGTCAGGATCGGCACGAACACCAGGATGTTCTTCACCCATTGATGCGGCCGCATCGCGCGCAGCAGCGTCGGCAGCAGCGCCGGGCGGCTGGCGATGCGGTGCTCCACCGGGACCGTCACCCGCGCCGCCAGCCCCGGCGGCACATCCACCAGCACCGCCGCCCCGGCCTGCGCCCACACCGCCAGGTCGGCGCGCGAATCGCCGGCATAGGCGAAGCCGCCCGCCCCGAACCGCGCCACCAGCGCCTGCGCCTTGGAAGCACCCTTCAGATTGTGCGTGGCGGTGGACGCGATCACCTCGTCGAACAGCCCCAGATGCGCGGCCACCGCCGCGGCGATGGTCTCGTTCGCGGCGGTGGCCAGCACCAGCCGGCGCCCGGCGGCGCGCTGCTCCCGCAGCCAGGCCAGCAGGGGCTGGTTGTACGGCAGCAGGGCGGGATCGGTGGGCGCCAGTGCCGCCACCCGCGCCTTCAGCCCGGCCCTGCCATCCGCCCGCGCCCAGATCGCGCCGGCCAGCGCGCGCAGCCGCATCGAGCCGGCCAGCGCCAGCATCCCCTCGACCAGCGTGTCGCCGCGCACCAGCGTGCCATCGAGATCGACGCAGAGCGGAAGCGCTGTCATGGCCTCAATCCTGGCACGGCGCGGCGCAGCGCGTTTGCACCTTGTCGAAGCTGACCGCGATGGTGGCCGCGCGATCCAGGCTCACCATCCCGACCAGCACGACCAGCGCCACCACCACCGCCAGATAGGCGCGCGCCGCCCGGCTGCCCGGGCGCAGCAGCGGCGCCGCCCCGCAGCCCAGCAGGAACAGCGCCAGGTTCACATGCGCCGAATACAGGAACAGGCTGCCGCGAAACTGGAAATCCAGGTGGAAGATGACGTTCAGCACCAGCACCGCCACCAGCCCCGCCGCCAGCCAGCGCAGCCGCCGCTGCATCAGCATCGCCACCGCGCCGACCGCCCAGAACCCGTGCCACAGCACCGTGGCGCTCAGCGACCGCCAGGTGAACTCCGGCGCCCGGAACCCCAGCATGGCGATCCCCTCCGGCAGTTCCAGCGTGCTGAAGCGCGGCGGCACCACCGCATAGCCGAGCAGGCGCAGCACGGTATCGGCCAGTCCCACGCGCTCGCCCTTGGTGCGCTGCCAGAAGATCTCCCGCGCCACCACCAGCGGATCGGCCAGCAGCGCGGCCAGATGATCCGCCCAGACCAGTGCTGTCAGCCCCAGCGCGATCGCGCCGGCCACCAGCCCGAAGCCGATCAACTTGACGATCGCGCCGCGCGCGCCGTGCCAGCGCCAGCGGATCAGCAACTCGGCCAGCACCGGCTGCATGACATTGGTCGTGGTGATGCCGAACGCCGCCACCGCGGCGGCCACCCGCCCCCAGGCGATGCCGGGCTGCGCCGGCGCCAGCAGCGCGCGCGCGGCCAGCAGCCAGGTGATCGCCAGCCCCAGCGCGGCCGGCCCATAGGCTTCGGGCACCATCGCGGTGATCACCTGGCTGGCCGACACCGCGAACAGCATCGCCAGCGCCACGGCCGGCAGCGTGGCCACGGCGATGGTGCGCAGGATCAGGAACACCACCCCCGCCGTCGCCCCGCCGCACAGCGCCATCAGCAGCCCCGCCGCCGAGGCCGGCGCCAGGCCCAGCCCGCGCAGCAGCAGCCCCAACGGCCGCAGCAGCACGATCATCGGATGCTTCACGTTGCCGCGTTCATAGTCGTCGCCGGCATACAGCGCCACATAGCGCTGCGCATCGAAATCGAAGGCCAGGTTGTCGTATTCGCCGAACGCCCCCTGGGCCAGGCGCAGCGCCAGCCCGGCATACACCGCCCCGGCCATCAGCGCGATCAGGGCCGCCAGCATCAGGTCGTCGCGCGAAAACGGCGTGCCGGCTTGACGCATGCGGCCAAGGCTCTCCTGTCTGTTGCAGCAGGCTTTGGCGCGAGCGGTCGCCCCTTGTCAACAATGCAGGCTGGGCGCCCGCCCTGGGGCGGGGACAGGCCCGCCGATTCGGCATTTGTGCCGCCGCTTCGGTCCGTGGCACGCCTCGCCCATGGAGCAAGCCGCCCTGCTGGAACCCGATCCCGAGCGCCGCGCCCGGCTGACGCGGGAGGTGATGGCGCGGACCGGGCTGGACCGGGCCACGATCGGTGCCTTCCTGCGCGCCTTCTATGCCGCCGCCCGCGCCGATCCGCTGCTGGCCCCGTCCTTCGCCCATGTCGAGGACTGGGAGCGCCACATCGCGGTCATCACCGGGTTCTGGTGCTCCGTGGCGCTGATGACCGGCGAGTATCACGGCCGGCCGATGCAGGCCCATGCCGGGCTGAAGCTGACCCCGGCGCATTTCGCCCGCTGGCTGGCGATCTTCCGCGCCACCGCCGCGGCACGGTTCACACCGGAAGGGGCGGCGCACATGATCGACAGGGCCGCGCGCATCGCCCGCAGCCTGGAGATGGGGCTGATCCCGCTCGATCTGTCCCCGGCACAGCCGCGGACCTAGAGCGGAAGCCGACCTGATAGGCGGTCGGCCTCCGCTCTAGCTCTTTGTTCAAGAACGCAAATCTTCCGACCGGATGATTCCATCCGGTCGGATATTGCTCTAACCCCGCCGCAGGTTCCAGAACAGCGGAAAACCCTCGCGCATGCCGACCAGCTCCGCGCGGTGCGCCGTCGGCCGCTGCCAGTGGCCCAGCGGGATATAGGGCAGGTCGGCCAGGCCCTGCTCCTGGATCTCCCGCGCCATCGTCTTCTGCGGCTCCGGCGTGCCGGCGTTCAGCCAGGCGCGGCGCATCGCTTCCAGCGCCTCGCTGTTCGGCCAGCCCACCTCGCCCTGCCGTCCCGTGGCGCGCAGGTAGCGGTGCCCGCCGGGGTGCCACATATCATGCCCGGGCCAGAAGCCGACCACCACGCTCCACCCCCCCGCCCCGGCCGATTGCGGGCGCAGCAGCCGCGCCACCAGGCCGCGCACCGGCACCAGGTCCAGCCGCACCGCGAACCCCAGCTGCTCCAGCAGCCGGGCCGCCAGCGCGCCCATCGCCCGCGTGGCGGCCAGGTCGGCGGCGGCCAGCACCACGATCGGTGCCCCGTGCTGCCCGGCCATGGCCACCGCCTCTCGGGCGGCAGCGGGGTCGGCGGGGCGGGCGAAGGCGGCCGTTCCCCCGGCCTCGGCCAGCGGCGATCCCGGGCTGAAGAATCCGGCCAGGCGCCGCGGCGAATGGGCCGAGCCGCCGGTGGCCGCGGCCATGAAGGCGTCCTGGTCGATCGCGCGCAGCACTGCGCGGCGCACCGCGGGGTTGTTGAACGGCGGATTCAGGTGGTTCATGCGCAGCGTGCCCATGAACCCGGCCGGATCGACGACGCGCAGCGCCACGCCCGGCATCGCCGCCAGGCTGGCGTGGCTGGCGGCCGGCGGCAATTCCCACCAGTCCACCTGGCCCGTCCGCAGGGCCGCCGCCGTCGCCTCGGCATCGCCCATCTGCAGCCACTCCACCCGGTCGAAATGCGCCATCCGCGGCCCGGCCAGAAATGATGCCGGCCCGTCGCGGCGCGGCACATAGCGTTCGCAGCGCGCATAGGCGGCCCGGCCCCAGGGCGCGTATTCCGCCGCCAGGAAGCGGTACGGCCCGCTGCCGACCGCTTCGCCCAGCGGCTCCATGTCCATGCCCTCGACCACGGTGGCCGGCATGATGGCGCAGACCTGCATGCCGCGATCGCCCAGCGCCAGCGGCAGCAGCGCGAACCGCCGCGCCAGGCGGAACAGGATGGTCCGGTCATCCGGCGCCGACAGCTCCTGCGTGGCATCCAGCAGGCTCTCGCCCATCATGCTGTGCCCGCCCCAGCGGCGGATGCTGGCCACGCAGTCGCGCGCCAGCACCGGCGCGCCGTCGTGGAACCACAGCTCGTCGCGCAGCCGGATGCGCCAGGTCAGCCCGTCCGCGGAGACGCTGTGCCCCTCGGCCATCTGCGGCTGCGGCTGGCCCGCGGCATCGACGCCATAGAGCGTGTCATAGACCATGTGCGCATGGGTGCGCGTGGCCAGGAACGGCCAGAAGCTGGGGTCCAGCCAGCCCAGCGGCTGGTGCGGCACGAAGCGCAGGGTCTGCGCGCGCAGGTCGGCGGCCATCGCCGGCGCCGCCAGGGACACCGCCAGCCCCCCCAGCAGCGCGCGCCGCCTCACGGGCCATCCCCGCCGGGCGCCACCTCGTCCAGCCCCACCCAGGCGCCGTCGCGCGCGCGCGACAGCAGGGCCGCGGCCACGAACATCATTCCCTCCAGCCCGTCCTCGGCGGTGGGGAAATCGAGCGCCAGCGGATCGACGGGCTGGGAGGTCAGCCTCGCTGCGATCAGCTCGGCGGCGTCGCGGTAGAGATTGGCGAAGGCCTCGGTCAGCCCCTCCGGATGGCCGCGGGCGATGCGCACCAGGCGGGCGGCCGGCGCCAGCAGCCCGGAATCGCCGCGCGCCAGGCGCTGCACCGGCGCGCCCTGCAGCGCCAGGGTCAGGTAGTTGGAGGTCTCGTGGCGCCACTCCAGGTGGCCGTCCGCCCCGAAGACCCGCAGCGTGATGGCGTTCTCGGTGCCGGCCAGCGCCTGGCTGGCCAGCAGCGTGCCGGGCACGCCGCCCTCGAAGCGCAGCAGCATCGCGCCGTAATCGTCGACCGTGCGCCCGGGCACGATGGCGCCGAGATCGGCGGCAAGCCCGGCCAGTTTGCGGCCGGAGACGAAGCGGGCGAGGTGGAAGGCGTGGGTGCCGATATCGCCCAGCACCAGCGAGGGGCCGGCGCGGGCGGCATCCAGCTTCCAGTCCAGTTTTCGCGTGCGCGGTCCGTCCTCCACGGACGCGGCCATGCCGGCTTGCAGGTATTCCACCTGGATCGCGCGAATGGCCCCGATCGCGCCGGCGGCGACCAGCGCGCGGGCCTGGCGGATCATCGGATAGCCGGCATAGGCGTGGGTCAGGCAGAACACCGTCATGGTGCGGCGCACGGCGGTGGCGATTTCCGCGGCCTCGGCCACCGAATTGGCCAGCGGCTTGTCGCAGATCACATGCAGGCCGTGGCCGATGGCGGCGAGGCATTCGGCGTGGTGGCGATGGTTCGGCGTCATGATCGCCACGGCGTCCAATTTCGGCTCGCCGGCCACCAGCGCGTCGAGATCGGGGTAGGCGCGGATACCGATTGCGGCCGCCCCCTCGGCATTGCGGGCGGGGTCGGCGGAAAGCACGCCGGCGACGATCTCGAAGCGGTCGTCCAGCCTTGCGGCGGCGCGATGGATCGGCCCGATGAAGCTGCCTGGCCCGCCGCCGAGCAGCGCCAGGCGCAGGCGGCGCCCGAGTTGGGGCCATGCTTCGGTCGGCGAGGCGCTCACAGGTTCACCGCGCGGCCGCCATCGACGAACAGGTTGGCGCCCGAGATGTATTCCCCGGCATCCGAGCACAGCAGCAGCGCCGCCCCCACCAGGTCGTCCGGCCGGCCCATGCGCCCGGCCGGCACGCGGGCCTTCATCTGCTCGCCGCGCGCCGCGATCTGGTCCGCGTTGCGGGCGGTGGCGATCAGGCCGGGGGCGAGGTTGTTGACGGTGACGCCCTGGCGGGTGAACTGGCGGGCCAGGTTGATCGCCCAGTTGTGCTGCATCGCCTTGGTGCCGGCATAGACCATCATCTCGGCGGCGGGCGAGATCTGCTGCACGCTGCCGATCGTCACCACCCGGCCCCAGCCGCGCGCGCCCATCGCCGGCACCAGCGCCTGCAGCAGCGCCAGCGTCGACCAGACATTGATCTCCATCTGCCGGTCATAGGCGGCGCGGTCGATGGCGCCCACCGGCTGCAGGATTTCGATGGAGGCGTTCAGCACCACGATGTCGACCTGCCCGAAGGCGGCGGTCACCTCCGCTGCGAGGCGTTCGGCGGCGCCGGGCTCCGAGAAATCCGCGCCGAAGGCCTCCGCGCCATTGCCGCAGCGCGCGACCACGCCCGCGGCATCGGCGGCTTCCTCGCCCGTGCCGGCATGATGCACCGCCACACGGGCGCCCACGGCGGCCAGCCCCTCGGCGATCGCCCGCCCGATTTCCCGCCGCGCCCCGGTGACCAGGGCGGTGCGGCCGTCGAGACGGAATTTTGCCAGCGGGTTCATGCCCAGGCCCTCCTGTGACGTCACAGGGTGGCGCAAGCCGGCGGCGGTGGCCAGAGCGGAAAGCAGGGATTCACATGGAGACGGAGAGGCGAAGAGGCGCCACTGCGTCGCTCCGCCTCCATGTGGCCTTGGCTTGCTAGGCGGCGGCGTCCAGCGCCTGGGACAGGTCGGCCAGGATGTCGTCGATGTGCTCGATGCCGATCGACAGGCGGACATAGCCAGGCGAGACGCCGGTGGCGGCCTGTTCTTCCTGGTTGAGCTGGGAATGCGTGGTGCTGGCGGGATGGATCGCCAGGCTGCGGGCATCGCCGATATTGGCGACGTGGTAGAACATCTTCAGCGCGTTGATGAACGCCTTGCCCGCCTCCGCGCCGCCCTTCAGCTCGAACCCGCACAGCCCGCCCATGCCGTGGGGCAGGTATTTGGCCGTGCGTTCGGCGCCGATTCCGGTCAGGGTGGAGGGATGGATCACGCGGGTCACATCGGGGCGCGATTGCAGGAATTTCGCCACCGCCAGCGCATTCTCGCAATGCGCCCGCATGCGCAGCGCCACCGTCTCCACCCCTTGCAGGATCATGAAGGCGTTGAACGGGCTGATCGCAGCACCCAGGTCGCGCAGCAGGGTGGTGCGGGCCTTGATGATGTAGGCGACCGGGCCGATGCCTTTGACCGCCTGGGTCCACACCGCGCCGTGGTAGCTGGGGTCCGGCGTGTTCAGCGCGGGCTGGCGGGCGGGATGGGCCTCCCAGTCGAAATTGCCGCCATCGACGATGATGCCGCCGATCGAGGTGCCGTGGCCGCCGAGATACTTGGTCAGCGAGTGCATCACGATCGCCGCGCCATGGTCCAGCGGGCGCACCAGCAGGGGGGCGGCGGTGTTGTCCATGATCAGCGGGATGCCGAGCTTGCGGCCGATGGCGGCGACCTCGGCGATCGGGAAGACGCGCAGCTTCGGGTTCGGCAGGGTCTCGGCGTAATAGGCGCGGGTGCGGTCGTCCGTGGCGCGGGCGAAGGCCTCGGGGTCCTCGGGGTCGACGAAGCGGACCTCGATGCCCTGGTCCTTGAAGGTGTTGGCAAAGAGGTTCCAGGTGCCGCCGTACAGGTCGGTGGAGGCGACGATGTTGTCGCCGACCTTGGCCAGGTTCTGCACCGCATAGGCGCTCGCCGCCTGGCCGGACGCCACCGCCAGCGCCGCCACGCCGCCCTCCAGCGCGGCCACGCGCTTTTCCAGCGCGTCCTGGGTCGGGTTCATCAGGCGGGTGTAGATGTTGCCGAGTTCCTTCAGCGCGAACAGGTTGGCGGCGTGTTCGGTGCTGTTGAACTGGTAGGAGGTGGTCTGGTAGATCGGCACCGCCACTGCGGTCGTCGCCTCGTCGCGGCGCCAGCCGGCATGCAGCGCCAGGGTTTCGGGATGCTGGGACATGGGTTCCTCCTCGCTTTGGATTCGTTGAAGCCGCAATTTGCCGGCCTGACAAGAGTTTTCGCCATTCCACGCATCGGGCCGGTTGATTGAACGCCGCCGCCCCCGGGCTTGGCGTGGTCCATGATCCCGACGGGCCGTCCTGGACGCTGGGCTGGCACGGGTTGCGGCTGGACATCCACCTGCACCCCACCGCCCTGGTCTGCGACCATTTCGCGCCGGCGGCGGCGGGGCCGCCGGGGCCGCTGTGGAGCAGCTGGCGCGAGCACGAGATGCTGCTGAACGCCCGCCTGCCCGGCATGGTCGAGGTGGGGCCGCGGCCGGGGTGCCTGGCCTGGCGGCTGGAGGGGTGGGGGCGGCCGGACCCTTGGAGCCTTTCGATCATGTTGCGCGCCGAGGGGGCGGCGCTGGTCTGCGAGCAGCGGTTCAGCGTGGATGCCGCGACCGGGCTGCTGCTGCGCGGCACCGTTTTGCGCCATGCCGGGGTGGGCGATCCGGTGTCGATCACGGCGGCTTCCAGCCTGTGGCTGACGCTGCGCGGGGGGGCGCGGGCGGTGCATACGCTGACCGGCGAATGGGGGGGCGAGGCGCAGGCGGAGGTTCATTCCGGCGGCCACGCCTCGCTGCTGCTGGACAGCCGCAGCGGCAAGACCGGCTTCGAGTTCCAGCCCTGGATCGCGCTGGAGGGGGCGGACGGGGTGCATCTGTGCTCGCTGCTGTGGTCGGGCAACTGGGCGTTGCAGGCGCGGCTGCGGGCGGGCACGACGACGATTTCGGGCGGGTTGAACGAATGGGGGCTGGCCCATGCGCTGCAGCCCGGCGAGGCGCTGGAGCTGCCCGGCGCGCTGATCGGCTTCGTGGCGGGGACGGTGGGCGATGCGGTGCGGCGACTGCACGACTGGCGGCGGGCGCGGCGGCCCGACCCCGGGCGGGCGGTGCCGGTGCAGTTCAACACCTGGTACGCGCTGGACGAGGATGTCGACGCGGCGCGGGTGCTGGGGCTGATCCCGCAGGCGGCCGATCTGGGCTGCGAGGTGTTCGTGCTGGATGCCGGGTGGTACGCCAGCCAACCCTGGTCGCCGCTGTCGAACTGGCATGCGCGGGCGGGGGACTGGGTGGTGGACGCGCTGCGGTTTCCGCGCGGGCTGGCGCCGGTGGCCGAGGCGTGCCGGGCGGCGGGGATGGGGTTCGGGCTGTGGTGCGAGCCGGAGGCGGTGGGCAGTTGCGCGGCGATCCGGCACCGCCATCCGGACTGGCTGCACCATCTGGACGGGCGGGCGCCGGGGGCGGATGCGCGGGCGATCCTGAACCTGGGCGTGCCGGCGGCGTGGGACCATGCGTTCGCGGTGCTGGCGGGGTTGATCCGGGCGACCGGGGCGGCCTGGTTGAAATGGGACTTCAATGCGGACCTGGCGGCCGGGGGGTGGGCGCCGGGATTGCCGGCGGGGCTGGTGGCGGGGGATCCGCTGGTGGCGCATGTGCGGGGGCTGTACCGGTTGCAGGACGCGATCCGGGCGGCGTTTCCGGACCTGGTGCTGGAGATGTGCGCCAGCGGCGGGGGGCGGATGGACGGGGCGATCCTGATGCGCGCGCACACCAACTGGATCAGCGACAATCCGCAGGCGGTGGCCAAGCTCTCGATCCACATGGGCATGCAGCGGGCGCATCCGGCGGTGTCCTGCAACGACTGGCTGGTGGACTGGCCGGCGCGGGCCTATTCCGGGATCGGGGGCGTGGACCGGCGCGGCGACCTGGCGTTCCGGGTGCGGGTGGCGATGCTGGGCAGCTTCGGCATCTCGGCGCCGATCGGGGGATGGAGTGCGGCCGAGCGGGATCTGGTGCGGGCGCATGTGCGGCTGTACCGCGCGCGGGTGCGGGCGCTGGTGCATCACGGCGACCAGTATCAGTTGACGCCGCCGCCGACGCTGGAGGGCGGCGGCGGCTGGGCGGCGGTCTGGTATCGGGCCAAGGACGGGTCGCGGGGGGTGCTGTTTGCCTTTCGGTTGGAGGGCGAGGCGGTGCGGGAGTTCGTTTTGCCCGGTTTGGCGGAGGGCGCGCGGGCGGAGGGGGCGGCGCGGATTGCGGGCGGGGTCAGGGTGGTGCTGGCGGCGCCGTTCTCATCGGCGCTGGTCTTCCTCGACTAGGGTCTTGCCGTCGATGCGCAGGATGCGGGTGGCGATGGCGGCGATGAAGGCGCGGTCGTGGGAGACCAGGATGCAGGTGGCGCCGTGGGCCAGGATCTCCTCTTCGAGGCGTTCCTGGCCGGCGATGTCGACGTGGTTGGTGGGCTCGTCCATCAGGTAGAAATTCGGTTCGGCCAGGCGGAGCGCGAGCAGGCCGAGGCGGGCTTTCTGCCCCGGGGACAGGCGGTCGATGCGGCGGCGCTGGGTGTCCAGGTCGAAGCCGGCGCCGGCGAGAAGGCTGGTGCTGCGCTGATCGCCGAGGCGGAAGCGGGCGGTGATGAAGCCGGCCGGGGTTTCCGCCGGCGGGAGCTGGGACATCTGCTGGTCGATGTAGCCGGGCACCAGGGAGGCCGCGAGGGTGATGCCTTGGGTTTCCTGGCCCTCGGCGGCCTGGCGGAGGAGGCGGACGAACTGCGATTTTCCGGTGCCGTTCGGGCCGGTGAGCAGGATGCGCTCGCCCTGGTGGATGCGGAGTTTTCCGGTGCGGAACAGCGGGCGGCCGTCCGGGGTGGTGACCTGGAGGTTGTCCAGGGTGACGAGGACTTTGGCGTGGGTGCCGCTGTTGGACAGGCGGAGATCGGCGGCGCGCTGCTTGGCCAGGGGGCGGGCGGTTTGTTCGATGGCCTCCGCACGGGCGGTGAGCTGTTTGGCCTTCTTCAGGAGCAGGTCGCTGCCGCTGTTGATGCCGACATTCTTCAGCTTGCCGGCGTTGTGGCGCAGGCGGTCGGCCTCTTTCATCTCGCGGGCGAAGACTTTCTCCCGGCGTTCGTCGTCGGCGGCCAGCAGGGGGCGGGCGGTGGAGAAGGGGTGGGCATAGAGGGCGGAGGCTTCGGGGCGCAGGAACAGGGTGTGGGTGGTCACCGCGTCGAGGAAGGCGCGGTCGTGGCTGGCGATCAGCAGGGCGGTGCCCTCGGTCTGGTGGGCGAGCCAGTCTTCCAGGATGGCGAGGCGGTCGAGGTCGAGGTGGTTGGAGGGCTCGTCGAGCAGCAGCAGGTCGGGTTCGGCGATCCAGGCCCGCGCGATGAGCGCCATGCGCTGCCAGCCGCCGGAGAGTTCGGACAGTTTCTTGCCCGGCAGGTCGGGCGGGGTGGCGAAGGTCTCCAGGAGAAGATCGATCTTCCATTCGTTGGCGGCGCGCTCGGCCGGCGGCAGGGCGCGGCGGATGGCTTCGTGCATCGGCAGGTCGAGCAGGGCGGCGGGCACGTCCTGTTCGACGAAGCCGGTCTTGAGGCCGCGGCGGCGGGTGATGGTGCCGGCGGTCGGCTCGGACTGGCCGGCGAGGCAGCGCAGCAGGGTGGATTTGCCGGCGCCGTTGGCGGCAACGAGGCCGATGCGGTCGCCGGGGTTGATGGTGAGGGAGAGGCCGGCGAAGAGCGGGCGGGGGGTGGCGACGGCGAGGTCGCGCAGGGCGAGGAGGGTCATGATCGGGGTG